>NZ_JAFIBW010000001.1:6190000-6358934 GCF_017833295.1 Methylobacterium sp. PvR107 | reverse complement strand
GGCCCGAAAGGGCGATATTTATCAATTCAAGAAAAAACACATTGTATCTTGTATTTAAACGGCATATGATTGCCGGTCTTGATTTTCAGATAAATAGTTTTCGTTAGCGCATCGGTGACAACCGTGGTAAACATTGAGAAACTCGATCGTAATGCTGGCGACGAGACAGAGATTAGAGCGGCGGTACGCTCTCACGTCCGCACAGTTCTATCTCGGTCTTTAAGCAGGCTGTCCGGTGAAAAGACTGAACGAGTGCGGGCACAGCCACATCACACAGTGGCACCTCGGGTCGATTGAAACGAGCTTTGTCCTTGTCGGCCAGTCTACACTCGCAACTATCAGTTCCACTTGCCCCAGCACCCCCAAGACCGCCGCCCTCGTCCGGCGTGTTGCGGTGAATGGTGCCCTCACCTGAGAGCACACAGGTTGTGATTGTTGATCGCGCAGGCAAACGAATGACTAACCTCGTCGCCGTCAGACCGGACAAGCTCGGAGGCCCTACGTCACGGCGTGCGATTGCCCTCGACAACATCAGTCGGTTCCGCGCAACGGCGTCCCGGGTGCTCAGAGAAGGAGGACCAAAGGCCGAAGGGCAAGCAGCCAACGCCCGTTCCGTAGCTCGCGCCGTTTTACGTCAGCTTAAGCAACAGGCCCTCGACGCCCGAACAGCCCGCGAGGCCCTGATGGCCGATTTGTAGCGTTCCTACGGGGCCCCGCCTTCAGCGCCTCTTCCACGAGGCGGGGTGACATGGTGGGCCGGCAGGACTCGAGCCCCAAAGAAAAACCTATAAACGCTGCAGTCACTTAGCGATCTTCGACACCACCTTGTTATGCACTTTCGGCTGCTGCATCAAGGCAGAATAACTATTTTCCTGAAACAGCATCTTGGCTTCCTCATCGTCTGTGCGGGGCCTGATCGTTCTCGACCGAGGCTGTCGTCGGCTAATCGCCTCGCATAAATCGAATCCTTTTAGGGTTGCCGGGCTGTCGTTTGCTGGGAGCACGGTCGTCTTCGCGGTCGGCATGAGCCGCCGCATGACAGGTGAGTGGAACGGTAGGGGTGGGCTTTTACATCCCACGCGTGACGGTGGTTTTCTCGACGCTGACCGGACGATCTCACTCGACGGAAACTTTTACGTCGCCCGTTGCTGTTTTCCTGTTGCCGACATTGCCGCCGACCGAGACGTCGAGCTGGAACGTCGTTTCCACGCGGTAGATGCCGGGTCCGCGCGTCTGGAAACGGGTCTCCGACTGCTCCTGGCTCTGTACTATGACCGGCCCGGTGCCACCGGGGCCCTGAACGCCGGCCGGGTGCAGCGGCTCGTTGCGCCAGTCGACGACGCGGACCGTCGTGCCAGTCGGCAGATTGGCGTATGAGACGCGCAGCACCGGGGTGCCTTCCGAGCGCACCATCACGGCGACGACACCCGTCATGTCGGCGGTTGCCGTCGCGCTCGTATCGTGCCCGGTCTTGCCCACCACATGGCCCGCCAGGCAGCCGGCGGTGGTGACGTAGTGGCCGCCCCCGGCGGCGACCGTGTAGGTGAAGCGGAGAGCCCCCTCGCCGACTGCTTCCACCTTGGCGACCGCGCTGGCATCCGAGCGGCGGCGCTCGAAATTATCGTCGCATTCGCTGGTTTCACTGCCGGTGCGCTGCAGGCTGGCCTGCCTGCCCAGTGGCGCCTCGTCCTTGGCGTAAGCGCCGATGCTGCCTCGCCCCCCACCTCCCGTGACAGTCACCACGGACCGGCCGGATGCGCTGAAAAGGACCGGACTCATGCAGGTCGTCCGTCCCTGAAACAGATCCACCGGCATCAGCCGAACGCCGACCACGCGCGGCTCGGCCGACTTCACTGTCGCATCGGCCGATCCCGATACCCCGCTGCCGGCGCCCAGCGTATTGGCCAGCGCGCCGGTGCCGACCGCGACATCAAGGGACAGCGCCTGATTCTGGCTGTTGAACATCTTGTAGTTCAAGCCTCTGGCCACGATGGTCGTGCCGACGACCCGGTAATTCTGCCGGGTCAGGCGCTCGACGCAGCTCAGCTTGACCTGACAGCTCTGCAGCGCATCCGCTGCGCGGTTTTCGTCGAGCATCGTTGCCCAGGCAGCATCGGTCGCCAGCTCAAGCTTCGTGACCTGCTTGAAGTTTGGTCCTGCTTTGAGATGCGCGCCGTCGATTTGTGGCACGGCGAGGTCGACCCCAGCCTGCAGATTGCGATCCACCGCATATGTGAAGCTCGGGATCGAGATGTCCTGGGCTCGGCCGATCTCGGCCTGGATCCCTTCGCCCTCGCTGCCGGGTACCAGACAGGCCGGACCCAGCAAGTCGCCCCGCGGGAGCGGTACCCGGTCCTGCTGGCCAGGTGCCGGGCTGTGACCTTGCCCCCTGGATTGCCCTCGATCTGAAGCTAGGGTCCGTCGATCAGGAGACGGACGATGAAGAAGAGCCGGTTCAGTGAAGAGCAGATTATCGGCATCCTGAAGGAG
This sequence comes from Methylobacterium sp. PvR107, assembly GCF_017833295.1. Taxonomy (NCBI): domain Bacteria; kingdom Pseudomonadati; phylum Pseudomonadota; class Alphaproteobacteria; order Hyphomicrobiales; family Methylobacteriaceae; genus Methylobacterium; species Methylobacterium sp. PvR107. The sequence goes on along the minus strand of NZ_JAFIBW010000001.1, from coordinate 6,356,444 downwards.
CAGCAGGCTGGCCTGCCGGTCGCCGATATCTGTCGCCGCCACGGCATCAGCGACGCGACGTTCTACACATGGCGTTCGCGCTACGGTGGCATGGAGGTCTCGGATGCGCGGCGTCTGAAGGCGCTCGATGAGGAGAACCGCAAGCTCAAGAAGCTCCTGGCCGAGGCGATGCTCGACGTGGCCACGCTGCGCGAGGCACTGGGAAAAAACTTCTAACGCCTGGAGCACGGAGAACAGCCGTGAGCTGGGCCATCGAGGAGAAGGGCTATTCGCAGCGTCGCGCCTGTGGGCTGATCGGCCTGGAGCCGAAGACATACCGCTACGCCCCGACCCGTGATGATGATGCGGCCGTGCGGGTACGCCTGCGCAGCCTGGCCGGCGAGCGTCGTCGCTTTGGCTATCGGCGCCTGCTTATCCTGCTGCGGCGGGAGGGCCTTAAGCTGAATCACAAGAAGCTGTTCCGGCTCTACCGGGAGGAGCGGCTGTCGGTGCGCAGGCGGGGTGGGCGCAAACGAGCCCTAGGGACGCGGGCACCGGCCGCCGTGCCGCAGGAGCCGAACCAGCGCTGGAGCCTCGACTTCGTCTCCGACACGCTCGACGACGGACGGCGCTTCCGCATCCTCGTCGTGGTCGACGACTGCACGCGGGAGTGCCTGGCGCTCGTGGTCGACACGTCGCTGTCCGGCCAGCGGGTCGCGCGCGAACTCGACCGGATCATCGCGGATCGGGGCAAGCCGGTTATGATCGTCTCGGACAACGGCACCGAGCTGACCTCGCACGCCATTCTTCGCTGGCAGGAGGAGCGTGCGGTCGCGTGGCACTACATCGCTCCCGGCAAGCCGCAGCAGAACGGCTTCGTTGAAAGCTTGAACGGGCGCTTGCGCGACGAGTGCTTGAACGAGCATCTCTTCCGGAGCCTGTCGGCGGCTCGGACCATCATCGAGGCGTGGCGGGTGGACTACAACACCTGCCGCCCTCACACGAGCCTCGGCGGACTCACCCCGAACGCGTTTGCAACCCGGTCCAAACAGGACCAGAACCAGAACGGACTCTGGTTATGAACGGGGGCAAACAGGGGGCAAGGTCACGGGCTGTAATCCACGATGGCGCCGGGCTTCATGAAGGAATCGCTGGCCAGCACGGCCACGCAATCCATCTTCTGTTCCTTGCGGACGAACTCGCAGAGATGATCTACGACCACGACTGGCGGATTGGGTGAACGCCAGTAGAACAACCCGGCGCCCGCGACCAGGACAACCATGACAACGGCAACGGCGACCGGCTGCCTGCTCATCCGCCACTCCATCCAGGCGCCATTGCGTATGCGCGAATAGCGATGACGTGACTCAGCCGTGGGAATCAATGTCCACGGTGCCGCTCAAGCCAAGCAGGCTGTTGAAGAAGTCCGTGACGTGGCCGCGCCGGGCATGGTCGCCTCCTTCTCGGAAACGCCCGGGGCAGGTGGATGCGGAGTTCGGACCCCCGTTCGGGGGCGTTGTTCTCCTATGTGGACCTGGAAGCGTGGGGCCAGCCCGACAATCAGCTGCGCACAATCCGGCAGTTCACGGTTGTGGCACTCGCAGTGATGAACTGGGACTTCTCTGCGCTCTATGCAGCTCGGATGGTTCGTCGGTCGATCCAGCCTGAGATGCTGCTGCAGGCATTCTACGAGACCAACCACAAACGACAGCGGCATCGTGGTCGTGTGAAACCGCGAGGTTCCCGCCACTGCCTGGCCGGCCACGCTAGCAGCGTCTCACTCGTCGACGCGCGCAAGCTGCAGCCGCACCTGCTGTCGATATCGAGCTATGTGAGATGCCAGTGTGAGCCGCGCCAACAAATTCAGCTAAGCTCTTGATTTTGTTGGCGCGCCCTACGGGAATCGAACCCGTGTTTTCGCCGTGAAAGAGTGTTAACCGCTCGATTTCCGTACAGAGACGAGCTACGGCGTACGAGTAACACGTTGTGAGCAAGCACTATTCCGTGCTTGCGCATCCGCCCGTGTTCGTCCACGTCTTTTCCGTACGATTTCCGTACGTAGGAGCGCAACGGCGTAGCACGATGGCGCGCACTGTACGCAATGCGAAGCTCGACACCCGCTCGGGACGAGCCAAACTCGCGGTCCGCCGTGAGCCGTATTGGACGGTCATTTCGGCCGGCTGCGCAGTTGGCTACCGCCGCGGTGCCAAGGGTGGCACCTGGATCGCTCGCATGCGTGAGGGGAGCCGCCAACACTACGAGGCGCTCGGCGCCGCCGACGACTACCGCGAGGCCGATGGTCTGACTGTTTTCTCGTTTCCGCAGGCGCAGGAGCGAGCACGGACCTTCTTCGCTCAAACGGCGCTCCAGCTCGGCGGCTCCGAGGAAGCGGAGGTGCCCTGGACGGTAGCCACCGCCCTGAGCGACTATCTCGCAGCTCGAGAACGGCGTGGGTCGAAAGGGGTGCGCGCCGATCGGTATGCGGCTGAGGCGCGCATCCTGCCCGCGCTCGGGTCGCTTCAACTATCGGCGCTAACGACGAAGCGCATTCGCGATTGGCACCACGATCTCGCTGAGGCGCCAAAGCTGCGTCGAACTCCAGCGGGAGCGGCCGAACGTCGGGTTTCCGAGGTCGATGCTGCCGACCCGGAGGCCGTGCGGGCCCGGCGCGCGACGGCGAATCGCGTGCTCACTGTCCTGAAGGCCGCTCTCAATCGCTCGTTCCAAGAAGGCAAAGCCGCTTCAGAAGAGGCTTGGCGCCGGGTGAAACCCTACCGTGAAGCAGATGCAGCAAAGGTCCGCTATCTCACCGAACGTGAATGCCAGCGCCTCGTCGGAGCATGCGAGGGCGCGTTCGGGCATCTTGTCCGCGGAGCTCTGGTTACCGGCTGCCGGTACGGTGAATTGATCCGGATGAGGGCCGCCGATTTCGATGCCGCCGCGGGCATAGTGACGGTCGGTCGGACCAAGAGCGGAAAACCGCGGCATGTTGCGCTGAACGATGATGGCGCGGCGCTGTTTGCATCGCTGATCAGCGGAAAGGCTGGCTCCTCGCTGATTTTTGCGCGCGAGGACGGCAAAGCTTGGGGACCTTCACATCAGCAGCGCCCGCTGATTGAAGCCTCTCACCGAGCGAACATCGAACCAGCTTGCACCTTTCACATTCTGCGACACACGTACGCAAGCGCGCTCGCGATGCGCGGTGTACCGATGGGTGTTATCGCAGCGCAGCTTGGACATGCCGACACGCGCATGACGGAGCGCCACTACGCGCACTTTGCCCCGTCTTACATTGCGAGCACCATCCGAGGCGCATTACCATTTTTCGGTTTTGCCTCGTTGCCTGAGGATGCCGGTTAAGAGCCCTTAATAAAATCGATTGTGGTGCGTTGAGGGAGGATGGCGAGACCGCTCCTTCCCGACGCCTTATGGGCCGTAATCGCCCCGCCCTGACCGCCTGAGCCGCCCAAGCCTGTCATAGGCGTCGCCAACCGAGCCCACCGACGGGCGCACGCCCGCCCCTCCGCGCCGCCTTCTGAAGGACAGGGACGTATACCGCGAGCTGCACTACGCTTTTGGACACAGCCGTCATCGCGAGCACAATCCGTGCTGGTTCAACTTTTTTGGATGCGCTAACTGCTTGTTGTTACCAACTCACATAAGCAACGAGGCGTGCCAAATTGAAAGGCCCCGACTTTGCTTAACTCATACCGCCAACCGCAAGCTGAACCACGTGCCTAGAAGAACCAAGCCGCGACCGGTTTTTGAGATTGAGTTTAAGGAGCTGCCTGAAGAGCTACTAAGGCCGCGTTTGCCTGGCCGTCCTCGTGGCTCAGTCAATGATCCTATCGTTGATATAGCTGCAAAGGCGGTCCGTGATGGCTTGTGCCCGTCGGCCTATGCTGCGGCGGCAAAGCACCTCAATCAGTTTAAGTCAGGCCCGTTTACAGCAAACACTAAGGCGATTTTTGAGAGACGAATACGTCGGAGACTGAGGGAGCTTGAGCGCGAGGATCAAGGCTGTGATTAAGGCGAACTCCAAGCCCATTATCACGCAGCTTATGATCGGCATTATCAGCAAGCTTACTGGTTAAGTTGATACGCCGCTTAACGAAGCGATTAGTCTCAGACAAGGTACCAAATTAATCAATTATTGTTCGTATATTTGTCGCCGTTCATTCGTGTACTCCAAGGCTTCTAGCCGGCCGCGGAGTGTTGTTCGATGCACAACCATAAGTATGCAGCTCCCGCATTTACCGTCCAGGAGTTCTGCGAGCTGCATAAAATTGGAAGAACGAGCTTTTACAAAGAAATTCAGACGGGAAGACTTGAGGCGGTCAAAGTTGGATCCAAGACGCTGATCACGTCTGCCGCGGCAGCACGTTGGTTAGCTGACCTGCCGCGGTCAAGGAGCCAGTCGGCTCATGCAGCCGCCGAGAAAGAGCGAAGCCACCTAAAATCTGTCTGAGCGTCTAGCCTTCAGTGCTTAGCGCAGTGCTCCGTCATGGCGATCTCGGCGCCTATCGACGACGCATATAAGAAGCCGAATCGCTCAGGGGTTGAAGGCACATCCCCCACACATATTCGCGCGCAGCTCGCGCGGATGGGGTGGACTGGCACGCTCCCGATCCATTCGCACGACGGCGGTCACTCATCCCGGGGTAAGGCCCCCGGGATCAAGGGCTGGCAGCAACGTGCGCAGTTCGAGGGGCGGGAAACCACCGCGGCCGACCTGAAATTTTGGGAGCGCAAAGAGCGCCAATGGCCAGGCACCGGCATCGCCTGCGGGAACGTAGTCGCGATCGACGCTGACTTTGCGACCGACGCGGCAATGGCCGAAACCGTGACTGCCCTGGCTGTCGAGGTATTCGGCGAAACCCCGTTCATACGCCAAGGACAGGCCCCGAAGGTCGCACTGATCTACCGGGCGGCCGAGGCGATGCCGAGCTTGCACCTCAAGACCGCTGACGGCTCCGGCGATGGCCTCGATATCCTTTGCCAGGGCACGCAGTTCGTCGCCTTTGGCGTCCACCACAAGACGCTGAAGCCTTATACCTGGATCGGCGCTGTGAGCCCGCTGACCGCCAGGCCGGACGAGGCACCCGAGGTCACACAAGCGCAGGTCAATAACTTCGTAGCCCGCCTACGCGGCGTGATCGAGCTAAACGGCACGGGTGGCCGTAAGGGGCAGGGTGGCGGGACTGGCGGGGGTCAGATACTGCGCAATGTCGACGGTTTCGTGATCGACGGCCGCGAGTTCCACCTCACACGCGTGGTCTATGCGACCGCTCTGGCGATGAGGGTCGAGGGGATCGAGATCACGGCGGCAGACCTGACGGCGCGAGCGTGGGAGGCGTTCAGGGCCTCCACTGTGCTGGACGACGCGCGTTGGTCGCCCGAGGCCGCCCGGGTAAAGGCCGCGGCCCTACTCGCCCGTGTGCGGTGCGGACAGGTCAAGCTGGACGCAGCGCCGACCGGAACGAAGGGCGAGCTCATCGAGCCGACGTATTCCGATTTGCGGGTGTCCGTCTCCGACGCTGAGGCTGCGACCGCGGCCATCGTCGCCGGCTTCTTTGAGAAGCATGTTCCGAGCTGGAAGCGTGAAATCTCGCAGTGGCAGGCGAAGGCCGAAGAAGCGAAGGAGCGCGAGCAGGACGAGCCGGTCAAGCCGGATCCGGTTTCGTGGGCCGCGCGCATCGAGACCGCGATCGGCAAGACGGCCCAAGCGATCCAGAGCGCCGCCGCGGCGGCCAAGATTGGGATCAGCATCGTCTACGCAGCCCCGACGCATAGCTTGCTCGGCGAGCTTGCCGAGCGGTTCCGTGCGCTCGGTGTCGAGGCCAGGGTTTATCGAGGCTACACCTCGCCCGATCCCGACGCGCCGGATCAGGCAATGTGCCTTGACCTTCCGGCGATCGACGACGCCAAAGCTGCGGTCCGCCCGATCCCCTCGACGGTGTGCGAGCGGCGGATTGACGGCGCGAAGTTGTTCTGCCGGTTCCACGAACAATGCGGGATGGAGCGCCAGCGGCAGGCCATTGCCCCTGTGTGGCTCGTGCCGCACGCCCTGCTGTTTCACGGACGCCCGGGTGCGATCCCCGCCCCCGACGCCCTGGTGATCGATGAGGGCCTGACCATGGGTGCTCTGCCGGACAAGCCAGCGCGCCTGTCCCTCGACGCGATCAGGCACGCACCCATTGAGCCGGGAGCGAAGGCGCCGCTGTTCTCCAACGCCGCCAACGACCTCGGCACCGCCCGGGAATGCCTGCTGCGGGCCTTGGATGCGCACCAAGACGACGGGCCTTTGCAGCGTGAAATCCTGCTGCGCCACGGCGTGACCGCCTCACTGGCTGCGGGGGCTTACTCACTCGAATGGGGGCGGCTGCGCGATCCCGGCATTGTGCCCGGCATGGACGCGACGGCGCGCAAGGTACTCGCCGTGAGGGTCGGGCAGTACAACACCGACGTGAAGCTGCTGGCCGGTCTCTGGGAGGAGCTGCGCAAGTTCCTCGCCGGCAGCGCAGAAGCGTCCGGCCGCCTGTGCCTTCGCTACGACAACGAGACCCAGACCCGCATTCTAGAGCGTCGGAGCCTCGACATAGTGCGCGATTCCTGGCTCGCACCGGCTCTGCTGATCGATGCGACCTTGCCCGACGCGCCGCTGCTTGAGCCTGTCATGAGCCACCGCGTCGAGGTGAAGGCCGATATTACCGCCAGATGGAGCCCGCACGTGACGGTTCGTCAGATCCTCAGCGCGCCCGTCACGGCTCGCAAGCTCGGCATCGTCGGCAGCGACAGTGATGAGGCCAAAGATACCGCCGGGGCCCCGAAGCGAGTCATCACCGATCTGCTGCGCCTGATCAGGCTTCGGGCCGCCGTGGCCTGGCCGCGGATCGTCGTCGTGATCGCGCCCATGCGCCTTATCGAGGTGCTGACCGCCGCCGGTCTGCCTGAGAACGTCGAGACCGCGCATTTCGGGGCGGTGGCCGGGATTGACCGTTGGGCAACCGCTGCCGGCCTGATCTGCATCGGCCGTCTGCAGCCCGGCCCCGGCAGCACTGAGCCCTTGGCCGGCATCATTACCGGCACGGTGCCGCACGAGATCGAGCCGAACCCGAAAGACGGCGGGCGCTGGTATCGACGGGTCCCAGGCGCCGTGCGGCTCGCGGACGGGCGAGGCGTTTCCGTCGAGCGCGAGCAGCACCCTGACAGTATGGCCGAGGCCCTACGCTGGCAGATAACCGAGGCCGGACTGATCCAAGCCATAGGCCGACTGAGGGCGCTGCGCCGTGGGCCCGATGCGCCCGCCTTTCTCGACATCATCAACGACGTGCCGTTGCCGATCAGCGTGGACGCCACCCCAACGTGGGCCGAGGCCAAACCCGGCGCCTGGGCCGAGATGGCATCCGAGGGCGTGCTTTTGGAGAGCCCCGCCGACATCATGGCCTGCTTTCCCGAAGCCGCGCCGACCCGCGATCGCGCCAAGGAGATGTGCCTTCCGACGTTGGGGGCAACGCCTATAAGGAATGTATCTATAGGCGTTACCCCCAACGTCAGACTGGCCTCGTACAAGCGCCTGGGCCGCTTCGCGCCTGCTCGCGCCGTCCTGCTGCCAAACGCCCCCGCCGACCTGAAATCCTGGCTCTCCGACCGCCTCGGGGCCATCGAGTGGGTGAAGGTTGAGTACGTTGAGGCGCCAACGAAAGCCACGCCGCAAGCGACGCCCGCCACTGCTAGTCGCCGGCGGTGTTGCGCCGATCTCGCCCCAGAGATGGCTGCTGTCTACCGCGCTTCGGTCGACGTGCCTGCGCCGCGTACCGCGCCGTTCGTTCTCGTTATCCCTGAGGTCATTCACTGGTTACCACCAGAAGCCGACGCTTTCCGGGAAGCCGCAGAATGATCCTTGTTACTTTCCGGCGATTGCCCCAATGCGCTAATGCGGGATCTCGCCTAGCACACCGCACTCTTATGCTGCCGACGCGCCGCAGTCCTGCCCACAACTCTACGCCAGAGGCTGAGGCAGAAGGACTAAGGTCTAAATCAATCCTCGAGCTAATCTATGGGATTCTTCTCAGCATAGCGCGGGATGCCGCGAGCCCTTCCTGACACTTAGCCTTGAAAGTGGCTGCTGCCCGTGTCCGCTGACCGTGTTGGTAGTTGTCGTTCTGGCTACCGCTCGGAGCCCCGCTTCCTATCGCCCCTCCGTGCATCCGGCACCGCTTCTTCCCCTTCACCGCTGGCGACCGGCACGGGGTTCCTGATCGGGTCCTTGCTCCGCAGCGGGCCGCTGCCTGCAACGACGGCGGTTCGGTCCTCATCCGTTGCATGGGGTTGTTGTCCATTTTCGCAGCTACCCCCCGGTTTGGCCTCTGACCGGCCGCTCGCGTCGACGTTGCCGACGATTGCCTGACCCCCTTCATACACGTGTACGTGCTCGACCGTGACCTTCTGCTCCCCGCCCCGCCGCAGCTTCGCCAATGCCTCCAGCTGCGCCGTGTAGGTGCGGAGCATCTTGGTTGCGAGATTGCCATTCGCGGCCGCCTGCTCTGGTGTAGCGGCGCAGGCAGCCCGCTGCAGGCACTCCATTGCTAAACGATGCGTCGCAGCCATCTGCACGGCCAGCATACCCTCCAACTCGTTCTCGGGCCGGACCGCCTCGACCGCAGCAAGCATCGTGTTTGCCTCGATCTCAAGCGCGCGTTCGTCAGGTCGCACCATGCCAAGCAGGTTGTTCAGCTGCCCAATCGCGAACGTATCGGAGCGCGTGCCGAAGGCATCGCTAAGCCGGATCTGCCAACCGCGGCCATCGTCATGCGGGCAGTTCAGATCCAAGTTGCCGTCTGCTGCTCGCTGCAGTGAGACCGTAACCGGCTCATGGCGCGCTTTCCGACGCTCATTAGCCTTCAGCATCCGGCTTAGCTCTTCTGCTGATCGCGCCAGATTTACTTCAGCCACATGGATACTTGCGTCACCCATGGCCTCAACTCGCCTCCACCGATTCCAGAGTTCCACACTTCGATAGAATTTTCTCTACGTTCCAGGTCAAACCAAGCAGATGATACCGTACTCATCTGACCAGTATTTGTCTAGCAGCTAAACCTCCAGATGGGATCGATTCAATAATAATTCTTTACACGCATATTCTTGAAACAGGTTCCGCCTGCCAGCGGGTCGACCCTAACGTCTGACGCCAGCGACAGGCGGCCCTCTGGTCTGACCGGTCTTTTGGACCAGGCCGAGTGACAGGCTACTGCATGGTCGCTGCCATGGGTAACCGGGCGGCCGGGGCCGGGTAGCTGACAGGCGCGGGCGGCCGATAGCCCAGGGACGAGTGCGGCCGGACGCGGTTGTAGGTGTTCTGCCAGAGGGCGATCACGGCCTGGGCTTCCTTGAGCGAGCAGAAGATCTCCTGGCGCAGGCACTCGTCACGCAGCTTCTGCTCGGAGATCTCCGCCACCTTGCACGCTAGCGCTAAACTTTTGCCCTGGGCCGTCTGCACCTCAATCTGGCGCAGCTTCAGCACGACCTGCTCCGCACTCGTCTTCTGACCTCGCCGCATGTCCGACTCCTCTGGTCCTGGCTGATCCTCTCAATCAGCCCGGTCCAAAGCCAGCCGGTCAGGTCACAAGATTGACACCAACTAAATTTTTCCACCAACACCTTTAAACTTCTCAACGAAAGCAGAGATGCGTTGGAACACTTCGCGTTTCTTGCTCAGGTATTGTGGATTGAGAGGACTCATTTTCGGTAGTATAGAGTTCAGCTCTGTCCCATTCTCGCTCGCATACTCTCGCTTAATCGATGTCGCGATATAGCGCTTCGCAGCGTCCGGGTTCAGCTTTTCGCCGATAATGAGTTCTTCAGCTTCGCGATGTTGGGCCGCTTGTGCGAAAGCGAAGAAGGCTTCAATCACGCCAGCTTTGTCCCCAAGCTCGTCAAGGTTTGTTTGATTGATGAAATCGACGATCAAACCTTCCTTTGCCCGGCTGCCAATACTGGCGCGGACGAAGCGGCGGATTTCTTCAACAAGCGCCGACTTGCTCTTTGTCTTCGTGTTATGCTCAAATATTAGTTCAAGAATGTAATCCAGGTTGATCTCCTGCGACTTCAAGAGATCCACTTCGAAGACTACATCATCCCAATCGATCGTTGAACTGACTTGCTCCGAACTGGCCCTCTCGCGGCGAAGCCAATCCCTGATATCATTATAGGTTGATCGGTAGTCCTGTATCTTCCGATCAACTGGCATGCGGACAGATTTAAGTTCCTCGATATCGATGTCGCTCAAATGGCGCTGTTCTTTAAACGCGGCGAGCGCTTCCGCATCGCTTTCATCGATCTCTTGGAGCTCCCTCAAGCTTGAAAACTCATCGTAGTTCTGAAGGATATTCTCAACCCGGAGATACTCACCGAACAACTTCACGAAGGCCTTCTTGTCAGCCTCCTTCGCAATCCCCGACGGATCTGGGAAACGCTCTTCAAGCTCTTTCACAACATCCATGAAGCCGCGTCTTGCTTCTCCGGTCGTCTGGTCCGTGAAGCCCTCCATGTACTCCGAGTAGCTTTTTTCCAGGACGACGTTCTTAGTGTTCGCGTTACCGAACAGCGTAATCGCTTTGACAGTCGCCTCTTCGAGGTCGCGGAAGGTGACGATGTTTCCAAATGATTTGGTCGCATCATAAATGCGGTTGGTACGGGAATAGGCCTGAATGAGACCGTGAAAGCGCAGGTTCTTGTCCACGAACAGCGTGTTGAGCTTCGGCGCATCAAAGCCCGTCAGGAACATGCCCACCACGATGAGTAGGTCCACTTCCTCGGACTTCATCCGCGTGGCCAAATCACGATAATAGTTCTGAAAACCTTTGCTATCGACGCTGAAGTTCGTTTTGAACAAGGCGTTGTAATCCGCGATGGCCGCGTTCAGGAATTCCTTGGCGCTGCTATTCAGCGCGGAGATCTCAAAGCTCTCATCGGAAATATCACCAATTGCGTCCTGCTCTTCATTAGCCGAAAACGAAAAGATCGTTGCTATCTTTAATGGTTTGTCGCTGTTTGCCTGCAGCTTGTTCAGGCTCTCATAATAGAGCTTCGCCGCATCGACATTGCTCACGGCAAACATCGCGTTAAAACCCTTATTGGTCCCATACAGTCGATGCGTTTTGCGGCGGAAGTTATCTAAAATGTACTGGGAAATCTCGGCGATTCGTTGGGGGTGCTGAAGAGCTTGCCGGTTTTCCGCGGCAGTTAGCTTCTTTTCGTCCTGTTCGATTTCTATCGCTTTAAATTGCGGGCGCACATCGTTGTAATCGACCTTAAATTTCAGAACCTTTTCGTCACGGATGGCGTCGGTGATAACATAGGAGTGAAGCTCGCTGCCGAATACGCTGGCCGTCGTTTCCGCACCCGAAGCATTCTCTGGAAAGATCGGCGTACCGGTGAAGCCAAACTGGCAGAATTGTTTGAACTTCCGCTTGAGGTTTTTTTGTGCCTCACCAAACTGGCTGCGATGGCATTCGTCGAAAATAAAAACGACGCGCTGGCTATAGACGGGTACGTCTCCTTCGCTTTTCATCAAATTGTTGAGCTTCTGAATTGTCGTGACGATGATCTTGTTGTCGTCCTTAGACAGATTGCGTTTCAAACCGGCGGTACTGTCGGACCCGTTCACGCTGTCCGGAGAGAAGCGCTGATATTCCTTCATCGTCTGGTAATCGAGGTCCTTACGGTCAACCACGAAAAATACCTTATCGATGAACTCGAGTTGGGTGGCGAGGCGGGCCGCCTTGAAGCTGGTCAGCGTCTTGCCTGAGCCTGTCGTGTGCCAAATATATCCGCCGCTTTCCGGCTTGCTGAGCGTCTTGCCTTCGAACGAGCTTCTGATCTTGCGCAAAATGCGTTCGGTCGCCGCGATTTGATAGGGTCGCATCACCAAAAGCGTGTCGCTGACGTCGAAGACAGAATAGTCTAGCAACACCTTCAAGAGGGTGCGCTTCTCGAAGAATGTCGCCGTAAAATCCTTCAGGTCCCGGATTAGGCTGTTATCGGCCTGCGCCCAGTTCATAGTGAAGTCAAAGCTGTTCTTGTCGCGCTTGGTCGTGTTGGCGAAGTAGCGGGTATCGGTGCCGTTCGAGATAACGAAGATCTGTAGGTATTTGAATAGCGAACTGTCCGAGTTGAAACTCTCTTTGCTGTAGCGGTGGAGTTGGTTGAATGCTTCCCGAATGGCGACGCCGCGCTTCTTCAGCTCGACCTGCACCAGCGGCAGGCCGTTGACGAGGATCGTCACATCGTAGCGGTTCGCATGAGTGCCCGCTTGCTCAAACTGTTTGATGACCTGAACTTTGTTGCGGCAGACATTGGCCTTATCGACCAGATGGATGTTCTGGATACGGCCATCATCGAAGACGAAGTCGAAAATGTAGTCGTCATGGAGTTTGCGGGTCTTGTCCGTGGCGCTGTCGCTTGGGCGATCTAGATAGGTCTCAACGAACCGCGCCCATTCCTTCTCAGTAAACTGTACAGCGTTGAGCGCTTGCAGCTGTGTACGCACATTCACCAGCATGGCGTCCGTTGATTTCAGATCTAGAAACTCATAGCCCTGATTGCGCAGATCCTGAACAAGCTCGCGCTCCAGGTCGGCCTCAGACTGATAGCTGTCCGCCGCTTGCCAGGCGCGCGCATATCTATCGAGAACGATAAAGCGGTTGGTCTCGGCGATCGGGATCGTCTGCTCAGTCATTCGGAGCGTCCTCCTGCCAATAGCTGTAATTGCTGCGCAGGTGATTCAGCAGGAACTTCACCGTCTGCTTTTCCTGAGGAGAGGGCTCAGCAATGGCCTCACTGGAAAGCGTGTTATGGCTCGTAAATTGAATGATGCGGTTCAAGTAAAGCTGCTGGTCGCCTGGCAGCAGCTCAGACCATCGTGGATAGCCCAGAAAATTCGATGTCTTTTCATAGAGGTTTCGTAGCAGAGTAAAATGATAGCGCTCAATCTTGTCTGCCGCGATTGCCGCTTCCAGCGTTTGCTTGAGATAAAGGTGATAAGAAAAACTCTGGTTTGAATCGCCATTCTTCTCTGTCAGTTCGGACGTTCCATCCTCGAGCCGTTTCAACATGTAGCAGGTCTTGTTTTTTAGCTCATTGAACAGCACGTTGAAGAAAAGTGGGCTGTGTGTCGTGATGATGAATTTCAGCCCGTTCACCGTGTCGCTTTTCTTGATCAGGTCCGCAACATCGACAGCGAGCTGGATGAGGTGGTTCTCATCAAGGGAACTGACCGGGTCATCAATGAAAACATATTTAAGGTCATTGAACTGATTCGTCTCGCGCTCTTCGACTTCAGCGATGTTACGGGTGCTGATGACCTGATCAAGTAGGCAATAAAAAACGCTCCAGATGAAGTTGCTTTCTTCGCCTTTCGATATTTTGAGACGCTCTGGGTTGGTCTCCGGATCTTGCCCCAGTGTAAAGATCACTTCGGAAAATGCCGGGACGGTAATTTCTTTGTCTTCCTTATCTTTGGTTTTGTACTCCACATTAAAGCGGGGCGTAAGATTCGGCTGGGTGTAACGCTGAAAAACGGTGATCACATTGAGGTCAAGCCCGAGATCTTCGAAGGCGGATCTGGTGAACGCATTCGGCTGGATGCAGAGCTTCCGCTCGGTATCGCCGGTCAGATCATTGTCCCAGTAGAAAAGGTCTTCAGTGAAAGCGTTGTAGTAGAGTACTTTGGGGCGATAATCATCGTCCCGTTCCTCGGTTTTCGGGTCAATCAGCTCTCTAAACGCGCGGGACAGCCGCGTCTTGCCGGAGGCGTTAAACGCGTAGATCAGCTGCACCTTCTTATCGGCGGTCCGCAGCGTTCCGGCGATCTCTGTCAGCGTCTGTCCCATTTACGCCGCCTCCGCTTCCGGTTTGGAAAAGCTCAGCAGCTGATCGCGGTAATAAGCATATTGCTTTTCACGCAGCTTAATCTCGCGGGGCAGGCCTTCGCTGATCGAAGTCGTAAGCGCGTCGAACGTGTCGAGGATTGCGACGATGCGCGTCTGTTCCTGGAGAGACTTAGTAGGGTCGTCAGGGTAAGGAACTGGCAGCCGCACGTTCTTGACCCCATCAATCAAAAGCCTTTTTATCTTACCGCTCGAGACGTATTTCGCTTTCTGATTATGAAACGAATCTGTTTGCATCGCATAGGCGATGAACTTCGGGTTCATGTTGTGGCGGAAAGCATAGCTATCATCGTGGATGGCAACTTCTTCTTTTCCCAGCCACGCAACCGCTTTGCCGACGTCTTCAACTGTTTCGCTGACGCCTGCGATGACCACATCATTTGGCTTAGCATACCGTAACGACGAAGCCATATCGCTTCTGATTTTCGAATATGTTTTGTGCGTGAAGACACCATAGTGGGTGTAGATTTCGCCATAGTGAATCGCGCCCACGCCATCATCTACATAATCGGCTTTCGTAAAGCGCTTGCCACGGATGAACTCACCAATCTCATGCAAAGGTTTCCATTCGGCCTCCCCACCTTCAAAGCTGAGAAGCCAGTTGCGGTAGTGATCGTATTGCTTTTTGCGCAGTTTAAGCTCGGCGGTAAGCTCGGCGGTAAGCTTGGCGGTAAGCTCGGTGAAGCTGTCGAGTATTCGAACAATCTCACCCTGTATTGACAGCGACTTTTCCGGATCATCTGGGCATGGGATCGGCACAAGATATTGTAGAATATGATGTTTGCTTCCACGAGGCATCTTTGCTCCCTTGGAATGCTGAATATTGTACTCGAAGAATTTTTCGTCGGTCAGAACCTGGAAGAGATAGCGCGAGTTCAAGACAGGGTCTATTGGATGAACCACCAGAACGTCTCCATTGGTTCCACCTCTCCGATCCGCCTGCCAGATTTTCCTAAGGTAAGGGCGAATGTTACCGATTAGTACGTCGCCCTTGTTAAATTCTGTTACATTGCCGGACGTAGGAATGTAGTCTGAATCTATCCTCCCAGCCCGGTATTGCAGAAGGTTGTCCACCCCGACATAATTTGATTCATCGAGCTGATCAGAACCGATACGGGTCGTTGAGTACTGAGCAACATCCCCCAACGGCTTCCAAATCACCTCAGCTCCATCCAGCAGCTTCTCTAGAAAACCTGCCGCACTCATGCGTCGATCTCCGCGATGATGGCGTCGATGTCAGTGCGTAGCCGGTTGATCCGCTGAACCGTGGTTTTGATCTCCTCATTCAGCTCACCAATAGCGACGACCTCCCGCGTGTCACGCGGTTCAACGTAAGAACTGACCGAGAGGTTATAGCCTCGCTCCACGACGGTCTCATATTTCACCGAGAAGGCGACATGATCGACATCTTCCTTTTGATCGAAAATTTCCATCACCCGCGCGATGTGATTGTCCGTCATCAGATTGGTGTTGGTGGCTTTTTTGAAAAACTCTGCGCCGCTGGCGTCGATAAATTGGATGGCCGTATCCTT
The DNA here is from genome assembly GCF_017833295.1 of Methylobacterium sp. PvR107. NCBI lineage: Bacteria > Pseudomonadati > Pseudomonadota > Alphaproteobacteria > Hyphomicrobiales > Methylobacteriaceae > Methylobacterium > Methylobacterium sp. PvR107. The sequence continues at coordinate 6,340,984 of NZ_JAFIBW010000001.1, read as the reverse complement.
CTTGTTCTTGGCGAGGACCAGGATCGTCACTGCTATGGTCGTGCCGTAGAAAAGGTTGGCGGCGAGCGCAATCACCGTCTCGACATAGTTATTATCGACGAGATATTGGCGGATCTTTTTCTCCACGCCGTCGCGGTAGAAAATGCCGGGAAAGCAGACGATCGCCGCACGGCCCTTGGCCGACAAATAGCTGAGTGCATGAAGCACGAAGGCGAAATCGGCCTTTGATTTAGGTGCCAGCACTCCGGCCGGAGCAAAGCGGTCATCATTGATCAGTGTAGGATCGTCCGATCCGATCCATTTTACCGAATAGGGCGGGTTAGAGACGATGGCATCAAAGGGTTTATCGTCCTGAAAATGCGGCTGGGTCAGTGTATCTCCGCGTTGAATATTGAACTTATCGTAATTGATGTTGTGCAGAAACATGTTCATGCGAGCGAGGTTGTAGGTGGTGTGGTTGATCTCCTGCCCGAAGAAACCTTCCTCGATGATATGTTCGTCAAAGTGCTTCTTGGCCTGGAGTAAGAGCGAGCCCGAGCCGCAGGCTGGGTCGTAAATCTTGTTGACCCTTTCCTGCCCATGCATAGCAAGCTGAGCGATGAGCTTTGAGACGTGTTGCGGGGTGAAGAACTCCCCGCCGGATTTGCCCGCATTGGCAGCGTAGTTCGAGATTAGGAATTCATAGGCATCCCCGAACAAATCGATCTGGCTGTTGTGAAAGTCGCCGAAATCGAGTTCCGCAACGCGTTTCAGGACTTTTGCTAATCGGCTGTTCTTTTCAGTGACGGTACTGCCAAGGCGCGTGCTGGTCGTGTCGAAATCGGCGAAAAGGCCCCTGATGTCCTGCTCGGAAGGGTAGCCATTGGCCGATGATTCAATCGCCGCGAAGATGTGCGCCAGATCGGTGTTCAATCTGTCATTTCTGTTGGCGTTTTTCGCGACATTCACGAACAGCTGACTGGGATAAATGAAATAGCCCTTGGTCTTGATGGCGTCGTCCTTGATGTCATCAGTGATGACGTCATCGGATAAAGCCGCATAATTTATGCTCTCGTCATCCGCCTCGATATAGGCGGCGAAGTTCTCGCTGATGAACCGATAAAAAAGCGTTCCCAGGACGTATTGCTTGAAATCCCATCCATCGACCGAGCCACGTACATCGTTTGCGATGTCCCAGATTTTCCGTTGTAGCGCTGCGCGTTGCTCTTGCCCCGTCATGTTTTCTTATCCTTGTTCGGGCTGACATCTCTATTGATGCTGTCTCTAGTATTCACACGCCGGGACCGTTCCGCAGAGCGAAAGCTCCCGCGAGTGATTGACCGGCGATTCGGTCTGATGGCTCTGGAAGGGTTTGATGCCCTGGAAGAGCCACAGCTTGGCGGGATGCAGCGGGCGCGCGCAGCGGCCCCCTTGCCAAGATTGCGGTTTATTGCACCGCACATCTTGCACGTCGCGCTATCCGCCCTCCTCGTCGGTCGTAAGGTCGTTCTCCCAATCCCTGTCGCCATACATGACCCGCATGATCGTGACCCGCTCTGGCTCCGCCGTGAAGGCAATCGTTACCCGCCGTTCGAAGCTAACGATGCGCAAGCCAGGCCGAACATCGTCCTACCTGGTGCCGCGCTCTGCCACCACGTCGAACCTGCTCAAATGCCGCTCGATCCACTCGATATAGCCAAGCGCAATCTCCGGCGAAGCTGCCCCTCCAATCCAGTCATAAAGGCTGTTCAGGTCGTCTCGCGCTTCCGGCGCGATGATGATCGGTCGGCGCTTCACTTCGGATCGCGAAGGCGCTTGGCGTGGCGGTCTTTGATCTCAGCGAACACGCTCTCAGCCGCAATGCCGCGGGACGGATCAGCGGCCACCGCGTCATAGGTCGGGGCAACCTCATTCTTAAGCCAGCGCTCAATTGCTTCGTCCCGCTCTCTCAGCGCGCGCAAACCAGCCCGGACCACCTCGCTCGTGGAGGCATAATCGCCAGAGGCCACTTTGGCATCGATAAACGCGGCGTGTTCGGATGGCAGGCTGATGGTTCGCTTCTCGACTGTCGTCATGGCGGGACTCCTCTCCCACTATCCTAGCACAACCGGTGTGAAAAAGTCATACTTTTCTCTGGCATAATGTAGATGCGGGGCCCTAACGCGCCGGCCTTGGTGTACCCCCTCATCTCTGTCGAAGAGCGAGGTGCTTCGCGCATCGCGCGCGGCAATCCACCGGTCGAGATGTGCCGGGAGTGCGACGCCGAAACTGCGGCGGTCATCCAGGATCGCAAACAGAATGCGCTCGATCCGCTGCCAAGTGTCAGCTTCGGCCTCGAACCATGGCTCGGCTTCTGGCGGAGTGAGCCCGCCTGCTTCGCCGATCAATTCGACCAGCCGCATCGTGCCGCCCGGCCCAAGCCGCAGGTTCAGACTTTCTATGTAGTGGCGGCGCGCAATCATCCAGGCCGGCAAGGCATCCTTGGGCTGGGCCCAGAACTCCTCCGCCGTCATGACCTTGCGCCGTGGGTTGGGGGTGCTTATCGGCGGCTTACCGTCTCAATCACAGTTGCCCGTCGCCCCTCCGCCAGCTCGCCGCCTCGGCCACTACAGCCCTGCTCAAGGCTCGCTTGGTCGCTGCTGCGTCTGCAGGATTCTCATCAGCACCAGAACGGATAAGGCCAGCCGTCCGGCTTCTTCGCGCAGCTTCGCCTCATCACCATCCCAGACAAGGTCTTTGACGTCGGCGGCCAGCTCTTCGAGCTTAGGCAGGTGCTGTTTGAGTTGCTCATTCATGAGGCTGCAGTGGGCTGGACCACCGGCAAAGATCATACGCGCGATCGGCAGGGACGTGAATCACCAGGCACCGACATAGCCTGCCCGTAGGCTCGCGCTTCCAGCGCATCCAGGATCGTCTTAACGGCCTGCGCATCACCTACCGCACCGATCTCAGCCAGGATTTCCCGCTGCGCGGCTTCGTGCTGTGCGACGATTGCGAAGGGCCCCTGACGGCCTGCTGGTCGATCAGCGGCAGCGCGCAGAAGCAGCGCCATCCCTACTACCAATGCCCGAAGAAGGGCTGCGCCAGCTACGGCAAGGCGATCCGCCGCGACGTGATCGAGGGCGCGTTCGAGACGCTGCTCAAGAGTGCCGAGCCGCAGCCCCAGCTGTTCGCTGTGGCGACCGCAATGATGAAGGAGCTATGGCACAGGAAGCAGGCGAACGTCGCGGGTCAGACCAAGGCGCTAAAGGCGAGCCTCGCCACGGTCGAGGAGCAGATCGAGCAGGCTGTCGAGCGGATTGTCGAGACGACCGTCCCGGCTGTCATGCGCGCCTTGGAAGAAAAGGTGCAGCGGCTAGAGAGCGACAAGCTGCTCTTGCGCGAAAAGATCGAGAACGGGGCGGCGCCACGAGGCGACTTGGACCGACGACTTAGAACGGGCCTCGCCTTCGTAACCGGGGCAGATATCCGGGCGGTGGCGTTTTGCGGTTTGGCCGTGGCGTGATTCAACACCCGGCATGGCGCTGCCGGATCCCGATGGCCTGGATGCCCTCCCGCTGAGCGAACTTCGCGGGCTTGTCGCTGACCTGATCGGTCAGGTCCGCACCTTGACGGACGAGAACCGGGCCTTGCGCGACGAGGTCGCGCGGCTGAAGGGCTTACCACCGCGCCCGCCGACGCGGCCAACCCCGTCCGGGATGGAGAAGGCGAGCGAGCGGGCGCAGGCCAAACCGGGCCAGCGGCGGCGCGGGCCCGTGCACGAGCGGGGCGTGATCACGCGCGAGGTGTTGCTCAAGGCTGCCGTTCCGCCAGGCTCGCGCTTCAAAGGCTTTGAGGATGTCGTGGTGCGCGACCTCGTGCTGGAGGCGGTCGTGATCCGCTACCGGCGCGAGCGGTGGTCCACGCCGTCGGGGATGAGCGTCGTGGCCGCGCTGCCGCCCGGGATCGTCGGCGGGTTCGGGCCGCATCTGCGCCGCTTCCTCCTGGCGGCTCATGTCCAGGGGCAGGTCACGAGCGAGCGCTTGACAGCGATGCTGTCCGGGCTCGGCCTGATGATCTCCAAGCGGCAGGTGGTCCGCCTCCTGAGCGGCCCGCGCGATCCCTTTGTCGCCGAGGAGCAGGCGGTGCTGCGCGCCGGTCTCGCGAGCGCGGCCTGGATCAGCGTCGACGACACCGCCGCGCGGCACGCGCGGACGGACGGCGTGACCACGCAGATCGGCGATGCACGCTTCACCGCCTTCCGCACCACCGCGTCCAAGTCGCGCCTGAACTTCCTCGCGCTGCTGCGGGCTGGTCACGGCGACTTCGTCGTCAATGACGCGGCGCTGGCCTACATGCGCACCCGCGCGCTGGCCGGGCCCTTCCTGGCGGCGCTCGCCGCCCATCCGACCCGGACCTTCCCGGATACCCCGGCCTGGCAGGCGCATCTGGCTGCCCTTGGCTTCGATGCACGCGCGGTCACGCCCGACCCGGTGCAGGTCGCCACCGAAGGCGCGCTGTGGGGTGCGATCCGGCATCATGGTCTGATGCCCGACACGGTCGTGGTCTCGGACGGGGCCGGTCAGTTCCGGGTCGGTCCCCATGCGCTATGCTGGGTTCATGCCGAGCGTCTCGTCCACACGCTGATCCCGACGACCGCGGCTCAGCGCAAGGCCATCGCGCTCACCCGCACCCTGATCTGGTGGTTCTATGCCGACCTGAAGGCCTGGGCCCGCGCCCCTTGCCCCAAACGAGCCCGCGCCCTGCGCGCCCGCTTCGACCGGATCTTCACACGCCGCACCGGCGCAGTGATGCTCGACCGGCTGCTCGCCCGCCTGCACCGGCACAAGGCCGCCTTGCTCCGCGTGCTGGAGCGGCCCGAGATCCCGCTCCACACCAACGGCTCGGAGAACGACATCCGCGCCTGCGTGACCAAGCGGAAGATCTCGGGCGGGACGATGAGCGAGGCCGGCCGCACCGCCCGCGACGTCATGCTCGGCCTGATGAAGACCTGTGCCAAGCTCGGGATCTCGTTCTTCCGCTACCTCGGTGACCGCCTTGGGATCCCGGACGGTGACGCGATCCCGTCCCTACCGGATCTCGTCAGAAACGCCGCAACGGTCTGACCGCCCGGCAATCTGCCCCGGTTACCTCGCCTTCCTCGCAAGTCCTTGGAATTTATGGAGTACGGGCCGGCTTGAGGACCGCCGCGCGGTGCTTAAACTCACCTTTGTCCATCGCCTTCGCTACAAGCGCTGCAAGGGATTTAGAACGCCCGATATGACCTGGCCATTCAAGGTCTTAGGCGATTTTTGTGCGGTGAAAATAGAATGGCGCGCCCGAAAGGATTCGGCGCATAGCAGCTCAGACATTTGATAAATCGGGCTTTTTTCCTTCAGCTCGTAGCGCCAGTGTAGCACATTGGCGTGGCACCGCTACACCGAGAACTCGTCCGCGCAGGCTGCGTCATCAAGCCAGAGTCGCGCGGATCATGGACGCGTGAGCGTCGACAACTATCCCGCCTTCGCGCGGCAGGGAGGTGCCCGCCAGACTGAAACGAGGAGAGCTTATCGTGTGCATCCCCTGTGACCGCGAAGGCCGCAGGGGATACTGTTATGGCCTCAGCCTCAGGCGACGACGATGGCGTCCTCGCCGCTGCGGCGGCCCCGCCCGGCCGCCTCGAGGAATGCGGCCAGCGCGGTCGCCTTCATCACCAGGCAGCGCGGCTTTGCGATGATGCGGCCGTTCGCGCGGTTGACGAGCCGGACGTGGACCTGCTTGCCGCGCCGGTTTCCGTGGCCCGCCTCGATCACGCCTGCCTCCTCCAGGGCACCGATCAACATCGCCGGCTCCGTGATCTCGCCCAGAACCGCTCCGAGACACTCCTGCCGGATGGCCACGAAATCGTCACCCACCTTGCTGAAGCGGAAGCCGGCCGTCCGGCCGTCGAGGATCAGCTCCGTCGCCGTGCTGATGGCGGGGAACACCGCGGCGTCATCTAGGGCGTCGCGCAGGGCCACGAGCGCCTGGACCGGGCAGCCGTCCTGCAGGGCCGCCAGCGCCCGGCGGTAGAGGAGTTTCACGACGCGCCGGGGCAGGCTTGCCTTCCAGGGCAGAAAACCCGTCTCGATCGCAATGGTACCGATTGCGTATATCAGCTCGAACTTGGCGGCGATGCGGCTCTCGTAGGCATCGGCCAGCTGCACCTACAACAACCGCAACATGGTCGAGCGCCTCCCGACACAGCTGAAAGAGCGGTGCGCAATGGCAACCCGCCACGAGAAGACCGCCCCAGCCCTCATGGGCGATCTTTGCCTCGCCGAAGCCCCAGACTGGATCCGGCGCTGATAGTCCCAAGTCGCAGACAAGCCCAAGCCGATAGTGGCCGGAGTTCGGATGGCTAACCGCTGTACTCAGACCCAAAGATGTGCGCAGCCAGCTGCACGTTGCGAAACGGCTTCCAAGCCGATGGCCAAGCAGTCTCCGGTTATCGAGGCAAGCTCTAGATAAGGGTTACTCTGGGCGAGCATCTGCCAACCCATATCAGATGGATTGGCGACCGGTGCCAATCTGGACCAGCCATGCCAATATCCAAATTTAGTGTCAAAGATCCAAACCACCGTATCTGTCTATTTTATAACCTCTGATACAGCTGCCATCACGATTCGAACAGGGCGCCGGCACGCAACGATTGTAAATTTTCATGATCTGTGCTTCCATACTCACGAAATGACAATCAAGAGGACCTACCGATGTGGAATGGCAGGCTGATTGCCGCAATCATCGGAATTTTAATATTACCTATTTTGATGCTTGAGAATGCTTCTAGCCGAGAGATACAGCTGCCATGCAGAGTAGATGAGGCAATCACTCAAATTGAGCCAGATATCAATCCAAATATTAAGGCATTGGATGGCAACCCTTTGTCTGGGGAAGAGTCAAAGATTACGTGGAACTTGCGCGATCAAACTTTGAATGACGATATGTATCTTGTAGTAGCAATGTCAGAGCTTGTCCGATTCAAAGGAGAAGGCTTTGTCGCTTTGCCACCACGCTCGCGCGCTCCCCGTTCGATAAAAGGACTCGAAGACAGGACTCGTGTCGTTATCCCGGTGTCTGGTCATCTTTCAAATATCAACGGCGTTTTTGACGTAACTTTTTATGAACCCGGACCGCAAGTATTGTATTGGCAGATCGTAAGATTGCCAAAGAGCGAAACTTCCATTTGCAAGCAAGTTACAGTTGCGCATGGTAGCCTTGAGATCAACGTGCAGCCGGGTCGGCCGCAGCTCGTAACGCAAAACCGCTTCACAGAGGGGTCTCCGAAAAATATCCAAGAGTCCGATACAGGCCGATACTTGCTCTATGACTATGGCGACCGTTATGAGGTTTTCGACGCGGCGACCGGCGACGTTTTAGTGAGTCACGCAGGAAGCTCCCCACGTTTTTCTAGTCGAGGCCGTTATGTGACGTCTTTCGATGGCTCTAAGCGTCTGGAGATTGTTGATATTATAGCCCAGAAAACCATATTTGCGTCCTCAACTCTTGAACAAGGGGACTTTGGAGGTGTCATTGTAGCAGGCTGGTTGAACGAGGACTCACTCCTTCTGCTTGGGTATGGTCGGAAAGGCGCGGTCGGTGTGACAGTGCCGCTTGTTGACGATCGCAACATTTTCTCTGCCTCAATAAGCTGCAACGCTTGCCAGGCATTTGGCTCAACCTCACTCCTGCTAGACTTGGATAGCCTGACTGTTCAAGCGTCTGACCAAGATTTGTTTCAGTCCTCGTTGGTCGAAGTTGCCGCCTCTCCCAGTGTGATAAAATTTTGGGAGGAGCAAGATCCCAATGACCGCGGTCCTGAACCGCGGCGACCGAAATACCTCCTAAAATTCGCAGATAATGCTATCGTAGATGATAAGCTCGAAATTCCGAGTGACGCCAATGGATTCGGCAGTTTTACATGGGAGCTATCCGATAAGATAACTTTCGTATTCTTTGACGTTTGGAATGGAAATGTCAAAGCGCAACGGGAGATCTTAAATAATCATGCCGCGCAGCAAAAGTTTAAGGACTCTCGAGCACTGTCAGAAAGACAAGCAAGCGGACGAGTGGTCAGAAGAGTTGTCGAAGTTGGAAATACAAGAGTGTCGCCGAAGTCCTACTTCGAGAGAGCGGCTGAATCTATCGCGCAGTTCGGCATAGAGTTGCTACCTAATAAACAGCCAGAGCAATTTAGACCCGCTAAATTTACCGGTGATGACTACGACAAACAAACCGAGTCCGCCCTAAAAATTGTTCGTAAAGTTCTGGCGGAAACCTCAGCCTCGCGAAAGCCAATGCTTTTGACAAAAAAGAACATTCCGCTCGGAGGTGAAGACCGTTTATTCACGCGTGAATATGGCAGATTTGGCGCATGCAATCGCGGTAGAGAGGTCAAGGGATGGAACGAGGATACAGATGTAGAGGAACCGGCGATTATCAGCGCAGATCGGCTACAAAGCGCTTGGCGCGCGCAGCTTCCGACTGGCGTTCTATTTATCTTCCAGCAATTTGATTACTGTGGAACAGCCCCCGATAGATACGGAGATATTATCTCACTATTCATTCCATCCGATACCAAGCTACCTCTTCGGTTTAGAAGGTTGGCAGCATCGTCAACGTCGGGCGGCGAGACGTCGCCCGTTCAGGGGCTCGACGCCGCTCGCTTGTCTCTTGGCAATGCACTTCGACTCGCGGAAACTCCGACGTTATATGTAAATGTAGCGGACAATCAATATCTCATCATCGTTTCAAGAGATGCTTCGAAAGGGGCGGTCTTTCGTCTGCCTTCAATGGAATTTTTATACAATTTGGATAACGTCAGGGAATCTCTGGACTTGCATTCTATGTCCATAACCTCCAATTCTGCCGCAGTAGTCCAGCTAAATAACAGTGGACATATTTCAGTAAATTCTTTCAGCAACAACTCTGAGATCCTATTCGGCCGCTATGTTGATGACGAATTAGTACTCTACGATAGAAGCCTTGCTTTTGAAGCGACTCCCGAAGGCGCGTCGTACGTTTATGTTCGAGTGCCAGGCAGTCCGGGTCTTTTCACTTTGGATCAATTTCGAAGCAAGCTTGAACAGCCTGGACTCTCTCGCAAGCGGCTCATTGGGGAGTACGGCGATGGCAGCCCCCCAGCCGGCCTTGTCCCGCCAACGCTTTCTGCACACAAGCGAGACGGCATTTATGCCCTGGAGGCTCACGCGTTTGGCACACTAGCTAAGTTGCAGATATCGGTAGATGGAAGGCTCGTTAAAACTGTTCCACTGTCGGGCGCGGATGCTAAGATCGAACTACCAATAGAGAAAGAATTTCATGGACGTTGGATTAGCTTTTTTGTGGAAGATGGACGACAGCTGCGCAGCTTAGTCCGATCTTTTCTCGTAAGTCGTGATCCGTACGCGAGTCGTCTGAATATTGTCGCTTTTGGTTCAGACAAATTCAACCGTGCGCGAGTGCAAACCGCCACGGTCGGCGATCTGGCATTTGCTTTCAAAGATGCCCAGCGTTTTGAAGCAGGAATCAAGCAATGGATCGCGCCGGCATATAATGGTTACGACGCTCAGGTCCTCACTGGAACAAATACGGATAGAGCTAGACTACTAAGTGAGATCGAAAAAGCTGCTGATGCGACAGGCCTCAGAGATACACTGGTGCTTTTTCTTGCTACTCACGGAATGAATGGGCCCTCTGGTTTTTCGATAATACTTCCTAGCAAGGAAACAAATGGTCCGGCCGAAGAAATATCATTTGGATCCTTATCTGCAGCCTTACATCGCGCTCACGGTCGGGTCTTCGTATTTCTAGATGCTTGCCATTCAGCGGGCGCCATACAAGACGTGGGATCAGAAGAGCTGGCTTCGACGGATCGAAACGTGACTATCATCTCGTCGTCTAAAGGACGGCAGAGTAGTCTCGAGAACGCTGGCTGGGGCGGGGGCGCCTTTACAAACGCAATTTTAGGCGCTTTGAAGCGCACTTCCTTTCCGGGCTCTGCCACCTTGGATTCCCCTTTGTCGATTGAAGCATTGTATGCGGAGGTTAGACGGGTAGTTGCTGCACAGACAAACGGAAAGCAAACGCCTTGGCTTAGGAGGTCGGTGTGGGTCGGAAGTCAATCATTGAACTAAACGCGGATCATCGCGAGAAGCAGGTTCCTGGATCTTTGACAAGACGCGTATCAATCTCCAGCGTTGCAATTGTCGGTGCAGCACTGGGCATGCAGTTTAAGGTTGGACTTCCTTTGTCAGCGGCGCAGCCTGCTCGCATAAAAAGCATGCAGGCATGGATGGACGCTTGGTCCGGTACTGGCGCGCGCGATCCTGTCGGTGGACTATACGTATACCGCTTCAAAGAGCCGATGTGGGCCTTGACCAAATCAGTTGGCTGGCGTCCGGATCACGAAAGTGCCCCGCTCCAGCCTGTGGACGTACCAACAGGTTTCGTGACAGATTTTGCAAGCATTCCGCGCGCATTCTACTCGCTTCTACGACCCGATGGCGAGTACGCTTATGCAGCTGTGATTCACGACTATCTTTATTGGACGCAGGGCCGGCCAAGGCACGAGTGCGACGAAGTATTCAAAGCTTGTATGCAAGATTTTAAAATTAATAATAAAATTGTAGATATCATTTTCAGGGCCGTGAGAACGTTCGGCGGATCAGCTTGGGAAGCAAATAAGCGGTTGAAAGTGTTAGGGGAGCAGCGTTTTTTAGCTAAATTGCCAGAGGACCCACGTATCACGTGGGCTGAATGGAAAAAAGACAGAACGGTCTTTGCCGACCCGCCGCGCTGATATTGGTAATCGTTGAACATTAAGCTCATGCACATCTAGTACGGTGATTATTGTTCACCTTCCGCCGCGTGATAGCCGGACGTTGCAGCGGTTCGTAGCCGTTGATGATGGGCTCGACCTGACGTGACAAGGCGAGCAACACCGTAGACTAAATAAAGGCGCGGCTGATCTTGGCATGAAGATCGCGGGACATGAATCAGAGAATCAGCTCGCACCTAAACTATCAGTTACACTTTAGCCCAATGGTGGATTGCTCCGGCTGGCCGGATTACGATTTAGCTGCATTCAGCAGTTATGGGTGGCGCGGCAAGTTCGTGCGCATCCCGCTCAACCACCAGCTTCAGGCCGGCTTACAGCGCCGCCAGCCTGTAGAAATGCGACGTCGCGATACACCACCCTATCGATCTCGGTCTGAAGTCGAGCCAGCGAGATCCCAAAGTCAATCGTCCCGTCGGCGCGTCGCTCACGCCCATAACGGCGACCTACCCCGCCGCCGGCATGGTCTGTCAGGGCGTTGTGCACCTCTTCGCTCAATCCCGCGTCGCGGCAGGCCCGCTTAAAAGTGTGACGAAACGAATGGAACGTCTTGGCAGAGTGATCGACGACGTGGACGCCGAGGTAGCGCCCGAACCACTTGGTCCACGCTTTGGCTTTTGGGTCGATGGGCGGGGCAAATGCGGGCCAGAGTGGCGCAGCTGGTGGAGTGGGCCCCTCGGGGTGGACGGATTGGGCAGGGCTGATTGACCGGATGGCCGGGTCTTCGAAGGATGAAGACCATGGCACGACACCGTTCCCACAGCGTCGCGTTCAAGCGTCAGGTCGCGCAGGAGTACCTGTCCGGCGAGACGCTGCACGGCCTGGCCAAGCGCCACGATCTCTCGCGCAACCTCGTGCGGGTCTGGGTGCAGAAGTACGAGACCGGCGCGTTCGACGACGATGCGGCCGCCGCCGACACGATTCAAGCCTACGAGGCGCGCATCGCCGCGCTCGAACGGCTCGTCGGCCGGCAGGCGCTTGAGCTTGAGTTTTTAAAAGGGGCTCTGCGTCAGGGACTGCCGCCGAGAAGCGGGCCTACGTCCGTGATCACCGGCCCGGCAGCCTCTCCGTCACTGAGGGATGCCGGCTGATGGGTCTGGCGCGCTCCACCTACTACGACGCTCCGACGCGGGCTGCCGACGACACCGCCCTCGTCGAGGCGATGGCGGCGATCTGCGACGCGTTCGAAGCCTACGGCTGGCGTCGCGTCCAGGCGGCCCTGTGCCAGCAGGGATGGCGGGTGAATCACAAGAAGGTCCGTCGTCTCATGCGCGCGCATGACCTGCAGCCGCGTGTTCGGCGCCGCTACGTCACGACCACCGACAGCGACCACGAGAGCCCGATCTTCCCGAACCTGGCCCGGGACATCGTGCCGAATGGGCCCGACCAGCTCTGGGTCGCGGATCTGACCTACGTCGCGGTGATGGGCGGCTTCGTCTACGTCGCGATCATCCTGGATGCCTGGTCCCGGCGCGTGGTCGGCTACGCGCTCGGCCAGTCGATCGACGCCCGGCTGACCCTCGCGGCTCTGCACGCGGCGATCGAGCGGCGTCGGCCGGCACCGGGACTGACCCACCACACGGATCGCGGCAGTCAATACGCTGCCGAGGCGTATCGGAAGGCGTTGGTCGAGCACGGGATCGTCGGTTCGATGGGCCGGCGCGGCAATCCCTACGACAACGCCAAGGCCGAGAGCTTCATGAAGACGCTCAAGGTCGAGGGGGTGTACCCGATGGCGTTCGAGACCTTCGCCGATGTGGCAGCCGAGCTACCGCGCTTCATCGACGAGGTCTATAATACCAAGAGGCTGCACTCCGCCCTCGCGTACCTGAGCCCCGTGCAGTTCGAGGAGCAACACGCCCGGCAGACGGTCAAAACCGCCGCCTGATCGTGCCCATCATCAGGGGCCCACTCCATGGCGGTGCAGCGCGGCAATCAGGATGAGACCAGCGCGTCAATCAAGATGAGAGGAACCGCCGATCTGATGACGCAAGGAGGGCAGAGCCCGACCGGAGGCATCGGATCGGCGTCGGCGTGACCTTCAGGGGCACGTCGTCTGGTGATCGCGGCCACCGGGCCAGCTGCGGGTCGTCCTCAGTTTGAGGAGCCTGCCCGTGCCCGGCCGCCACGTGACCGATCACCAGATGAGGCTCTTCATGCAGTTCCGTCAGAGCGACAGCGTCGCTGCGGCCGCCGCCAAGGCCGCCTTCAGTCCCGCCACCGGCCATCGCATTGCCGCCGATCCGCGTCTGCCCTCGGCTAAGAAGACCCCGCGCGGACGGCGTCGGCCCGATCCCCTCGCCGAGGTGTTCGAGGCCGAGATCGTGCCATTGCTCGAAGCCGCGCCCGGCCTGAGGCCGGTGGCCGTCTTCGAGGAGATCCTGCGCCGTCATCCCGATCTCGGTGAAGGGGTCCGACGGACACTGGAGCGGCGTATCCGGGCTTGGCGCGCCGTGCACGGAGCCGACCAGGACGTCATCTTTCGTCAGACCCACGAGCCCGGGCGGATGGGACTGTCGGACTTTACCGACATGGCCGATCTCGGCGTCAGCATCGCTGGGCTGCGCCTCGACCATCGGCTCTACCACTTCCGGCTCGCCTACTCCGGCTTCGAGCACGCCCACGTCGTGCTCGGCGGCGAGAGCTTCGTGGCGCTCGCCGAAGGGCTGCAGAATGCCCTCTGGTCTCTCGGCGGCGTGCCGCGCGAGCACCGCACCGACAGCCTCTCGGCCGCCTTCCGCAACCTCGACGAGGCCGCCCAGGAGGATCTCACCCGCCGCTACGAGGCCCTGTGCGCCCACTACGGCATGACGCCCACCCGCAACAACGCCGGCCTCGCCCACGAGAACGGTTCGGTGGAGGGCCCGCACGGCCACCTCAAGCGGGCCCTCGCCGATGCGCTCCTGCTGCGCACCAGCACCAACTTCCCCGACCTGACCGCCTACCGCACCTTCGTCGACGAGCTCGTCGGACGCCGCAACGCCCGCCAAGCTAAGCGCATCGACAGCGAGCGGGCTGTCCTGGCGCGGCTGCCCGAGCGGCGCTCGTGCGACTACGAGCAGGTCAGCGTGCGCGTCTCCTCGGCCGGCGGGTTCCGCCTGCGCAAGGTGTTCTACACCGTGCCCTCGCGCCTGATCGGCCACACCCTGCGCGTGCGCCTCTACGACGACCGCCTCGACGTCTTCGTCGGCGGATCCCACCTCTTCACCCTGCCGCGGGGGCGGGCTCATCCGGACGGACGGCACGATCAGGTCGTCGACTACCACCACGTCATCCACGCCCTCCGGCGCAAGCCGATGGCGCTGCTCAACCTCGTCTACCGCGACCGGCTCTTCCCGCGGGCACCCTACCGGCACGCCTTTGAGTCCCTGCGCGCCGCGCTTCCGGAACGGCAGGCCTGCCGCATCGCCGTCGATTTACTTGCGCTGGCCCATGACCGCGGCTGCGAGGCCGAACTCGCCGAATGCCTGGCCGTCGAACTGGCCGCCAAGCGCCTGCCCGATCTAGCCGTCCTGCGTGCCCGCTTCGCACCCGATCCGGCTACCATCCCTCACGTCAACGTCGCCCTCGGCTCGCTGGCGAGCTACGAGAGCCTCCTCGACGGCGTCACGACGGGAGGGGCGGCATGAAGGCCCTGGCCCGCACCACCACCGCGGTCGACACCGCCCGGCTCGGGATCATGCTCGGTGAGCTGCGCCTGCCGACCATCAAGACCGTCTGGCCCCGCTTTGCCGAACAGGCCGACAAGGAGGGCTGGCCTGCCGCCCGCTTCCTCGCGGCGCTGGCCGAGCACGAGTTGGCCGAGCGCGACAGACGACGCATCGAGCGTCATCTCGCCGAGGCGCGCCTGCCACCCGGCAAGACGCTCGATGGCTTCGACTTCGCCGCCGTGCCGATGCTCTCGAAGGCTCAGGTCATGGCGGTCGCCGCCGGCGACGCTTGGCTGGCGCAGGGGGCCAACCTGCTCCTGTTCGGTCCACCTGGCGGTGGGAAGAGCCATCTCGCCGCCGCGATCGGGCTCGCTCTCGTCGAGGCCGGCTTCAAGGTGCTGTTCACCCGCACCACCGACCTCGTCCAGAAGCTGCAGGTCGCCCGGCGCGACCTCGGCCTGGAGGCGGCCATCGGCCGGCTCGACCGCTTCGACCTGCTGATCCTCGACGACCTCGCCTACGTCACCAAGGACCAAGCCGAAACGAGCGTGCTGTTCGAGCTGATCAGCGCCCGCTACGAGCGCCGCTCCCTGATGATCACCGCCAACCAGCCCTTCGGCGAGTGGGGTCGGATCTTCCCCGATCCGGCCATGACGCTCGCTGCCGTCGACCGGCTGGTGCACCATGCCACCATCTTCGAGATGAACGTCGAGAGCTACCGGCGTCGCACGGCCCTGGATCGGAAACGCGGTCCTGGTCGACCGCCAACTCGCGCGACAATCAAAACTGCCGATGCGTGACGCTCCGCGACACGAACCTGACCCGACGCCACCTTGCGCCGGTCGATCGACCCGCTCATCATCAACCCGCCGCGACACCGGTCACTCATCCTGATTGTCGCTGACATCTCATCCAGATCGCCGCGCTACAATGGCGGATATAGCTTTGCCTGCGTCGTTGCCACGTCGAGCAACCCAAGCCGGATCAGCTCGCGATGTACCGGCACCGAGCGGGCTGATGAGACCGTCTTCAGGTTCTGATCGGCACCCTCGTTCGTGATGTCGAGGTACCAGATCCCGCCATCTCCCTGACGGATATCCCCAATCTTGAGCTGCGCGATCTCGGTGCGTCGCGCGCCGCTGAACAGGGCAATCAGGGGGAACCAGTAGGCCGCTTCACCCTTACCACAGAGGGCGCTCGCCTCGCTCAAAGACAGGGGAGGCGAACAGGCGCTGCAGCTCGGCGGCGCTGAAGGGCTCGTAGGGATCGCGTTCGGCCGGGGCGACATCGAAGCCCACGTGAAACGGGTTCACCCAAGCGGGCAGCGCCTCGAAAGGGCCATCGCGTTCGGCCCGGGCGAGCACGCCGCTTAGGAGGGCCAGGGTCTTGTTGACCGTTTGCGCATTGCGCCGGGGGTACTTGCCGAGGTCCTCTTGCAGCAGCAATGGCAGCGGCAGCCGCCCGAGGCGAGCTGGAAGCGCCTTTGGCAACCGCACAAGCGCATCCCGGAAAGCACGTGCGTGAGTCTTGGTGACAGCGGTGATCGGCAGGTCGCCGTGGAGTTCGACGAAGCGCCGCGCGGCCCGTTCGGCTTCAGCAATGGAGGACGGCTGAGGTTTCCTTGCCCCTGCGCTGCCAGCTTCCGCCCACAGCCTCAGGGCCGTGGTCAACACCATGCCGGTCGGCTCGCTGACTCGCTCCGGTGCAGGCACCTCGTCGCCATCAAGCCGCGCCCTGATGCCGGCGAGGGCACTGCGTTGGGCCTTGACGAAGGCGAGGTCGAGTTGCCGCCAAGCCGGATCGTCCGGGTGCAGGACAAATCCGCGGGCTTCGACGGCACGGTTGACGAACGAACTGGTGGACTCGCCGGGCCGCATCTGTGCGGCCTGCTGCCGGGTGTAACGATCCAGCTCTGCGACAAGCGTCCGGTAGGCACCCAGGTCATCGCCGGTCATGCCGAACCCATCGTGGGCTCCTTGACCGTCTTCGCGCGTCATATCGAGTCCAATCCCCTTCGCCCGGATCGCCTCGTCGACGCCGAGCAGGTGGATCTCATGGTCGCGGGCTATCGCAGCGATCTGATCAGGGCTGATGCTGGCCTCCGGTCCATCGCGGAGGAAGCGTCGGGCCAGATCGACGAGACCATGCACCTCGGCAATGTGCGGGAGGACGCGCCGGTCGGCAGTGCGGCCGTCATTGGTCTGGAGGGAGCGGACAAGCTCGGTCTTGAAGCGGCCAGCGCGCGCATTGACCAGAGGGGCCAACGCGTCCGAGCAAAAATGCGGGACGGGCTTGCCCGCAAGATCGTCGGGCAGAGGATAGCGAAACTCGTAACGGCCGGCGCGGCGCTGGACGAACTCCATGCGGCCCATCGTACCTGGTCCCGTAGCACGCGAGTGTAGCACGCGCCGAGGGGCAAGCACCTGAAAACCAACAGTTTCTGAGATCACAACGCGTTAAGCGGTGAGTGGCGCGCCCGAAAGGATTCGAACCTCTGACCCCCAGATTCGTAGGCTGGTGGTCTCGATCTCCTAGCGAAACACCAGGATCTGGGAACATGTGAGATCAGTTGCGACCCCTGGCGAGCCGTGACGGCTTTTCCGTATATTTTCCGTACGCAGTCTCGCAACTTCAACAACAACCAAGCTAAGTGCTTGATTTTGTTGGCGCGCCCTACGGGAATCGAACCCGTGTTTTCGCCGTGAAAGGGCGACGTCCTGGACCGCTAGACGAAGGGCGCACTGGTTGGGCCGGCGTTCTATAGTCGGAGCAGACGCGGCCGGCAACCGCTCATGCACGGCAGAAACCAGGTTTGACCGCGAGCCGGGTTGCGGCGATGGAGGACCATGCCCCAGCCCACCCCTCGCATGACCCTCGTCCTCGGTGGGGCCCGGTCCGGCAAGAGCGCCTACGCGGAGGGGCTGATCGAAGCCTGCCCCGGCCCGTGGCTGTATCTCGCCACCGCGCAGGCCTTCGACGACGAGATGGTCGCGCGCATCGCCCAGCACCGCGCCCGGCGCGTCGGGGCGTGGCGCACCCGCGACGTGCCGGTCGCCCTGCCGGAAGCGGTCGCCGCGTCCGACGGGCCGGTCCTCGTCGATTGCCTCACGCTCTGGCTCACCAACCTGATCCTGGCGGAGGCCGACATAGCCGACGCGACGGAGCGGCTGCTCGCCGCCTGCGCCGCTGCGCGGGGTCCGCTGGTGCTGGTCGGCAACGAGGTCGGGCTCGGAATCGTGCCCGACAACGCCCTCGCCCGGCGCTTCCGCGACGCGGCCGGCCGCCTCCATCAGACGCTCGCCGCCCGCGCCGACCGGGTCGTGCTCACCGTGGCCGGCCTGCCGCTGGTCGTGAAGCCGCAAGCCCCCCTCGAAGGAGTCCCCGCATGAGCGACGATGCCGCGCGCCACCGCGAGAAGATGGAGAAGCGCAAGGCCGTTCAGGATGCCGAGGTGGCGGGCAAGACCCTCGAGAAGGGCCTGCTCCTCGTCCATACCGGCCCCGGCAAGGGCAAGAGCACGGCGGCTCTGGGGCTGATGCTGCGGGCGCTCGGCCGCGGCTGGCGGGTCGGCATGGTGCAGTTCATCAAGGGCGGCTGGGACACCGGCGAGCGCCACGCCGTGGCGGCCTTCGGCGACCGGGTCGCGTGGCACACCCTCGGGGAGGGGTTCACCTGGGAGACCCAGGATAAGGCGCGGGACATCGCCGCCTGCCGCCATGCCTGGGCCGTCGCCGAAGGCCTGATGGCCGATCCCGCGATCCGCCTGCTCGTCCTCGACGAGCTGAACATCGCGCTGCGCTACGACTATCTCGACCTCGACGCGGTGCTGGCCGCGCTGACGCGCCGCCGGCCGGACCTGCACGTGGTCGTCACCGGCCGCAACGCCAAGCCGGCCCTGATCGAGGCCGCCGACCTCGTCACCGAGATGGGCAGCGTCAAGCACCATTTCGCCGCCGGCGTGAAGGCGCAGGAAGGGATCGAGTTCTGAGCCCGTTGCGGAAAAAGGCCCTGATGATCCAGGGCACCGGCTCCGATGTCGGCAAGTCGCTGATCGTGGCGGGGCTGGCGCGCGCCTTCACGGAGCGGGGCCTGAGGGTCCGGCCGTTCAAGCCGCAGAACATGTCGAACAACGCCGCCGTCACCGCCGACGGTGGCGAGATCGGCCGGGCGCAGGCGCTCCAGGCCCGGGCCGCCCGGGTGGCGCCCTCCGTGCACATGAACCCGGTCCTGCTGAAGCCGCAGAGCGAGGTCGGCTCCCAGGTGGTGGTGCAGGGCCGGATGGTCGCGACCGTGAAGGCGCGCGACTACCAGGCCTGGAAGCCCCGGCTAATGTCCGCCGTCCTGGACAGTTTCTCACGCCTCGCGGAAGACGCCGATCTCGTCCTCGTCGAGGGCGCGGGCTCGGCCTCCGAGGTGAACCTGCGCGCGGGCGACATCGCCAATATGGGCTTCGCCCGGGCCACCGACACGCCGGTGGTGCTGGTCGGCGACATCGACCGGGGCGGGGTGATCGCGAGCCTCGTCGGCACGAAGGCCGTGATCGATCCCGAGGACGCCGCGCTGATCGCCGGCTTCCTCGTCAACCGCTTCCGCGGCGATCCGAGCCTGTTCGCCGACGGCATGCGGCTGATCTCCGAGAGGACCGGCTGGGCGGCGCTCGGCCTTGTGCCCCACTTCCCCGACGCCGCACGCCTGCCGGCCGAGGACGTCCTGGGGCTCGCGGGCTCGGAATCGCGCCGGCCCGGTTCCGTCACGGTGGCGGTGCCGGTGCTGCCGCGCATCGCCAATTTCGACGATCTCGATCCGCTTCGGGCCGAGCCCGGCGTGTCGGTGGTGCTGGTCCATCCGGGGACGGCGATCCCCGCGGAGGCTGCCCTGGTGCTGCTGCCGGGCTCGAAGACCACCATCGACGACCTCGACCGGTTCCGTGCCGAGGGCTGGGACATCGACCTGCGCGCCCATGTTCGGCGGGGCGGCCGGGTGCTCGGCCTGTGCGGCGGCTATCAAATGCTCGGGCGCACGCTCGCCGATCCGCTCGGGATCGAGGGCGCGCCGCGGACGGTGCCGGGCCTGGGGCTCCTCGACGTCGAGACCGTGATGACCCCGGCCAAGCGCCTCGCCGCGGTCACCGGCACGAGCCTGCCCGATGCCGTGCCGTTCTCGGGCTATGAGATGCATATCGGCATGACCGCGGGTCCCGACGCGGCCCGCCCCTTGCTGCGCTTCGCCGACGGGCGCCTGGACGGGGCGGTCTCGGCGGACGGGCGCGTGGCCGGAACCTATGTCCACGGCCTGTTCGCCGACGACGCCCAGCGGGCGGCCTGGCTCGCGCGCCTCGGGACGGCCTCGGACGGCGCCGGCTACGAGGCCGGCGTCGAGGCGGCGCTCGACGGCCTCGCGCGACACATCGCGGCCCATGTCGACTGCGACCGCCTGCTGGCGCTTGCCCGGTAGACGCGGCCTGAGCCAGGGATAACTCTGTGTAATGCCGGTCCCGCCCCGAAGGGCCGCACGCGCCCGGAGGAACGCCCCATGCCGCCCACGCCATCCCCCGTCGGGGAAGATCTCGCCGCGAGCACCGTGCGCACCGTGACGCTGCGGCTGATGCCGCTGCTCGGCCTGCTCTACCTGATCGCCTATATCGACCGGCAGAACGTCTCCTACGCCAAGCTGGAGATGGTCGGCAGCCTCGGCCTCAGCGAGACCGCCTACGGGCTCGGGGCCTCGCTGTTCTTCATCGGCTACTTCCTGTTCGAGGTGCCGGCCAACGTGTTCCTCGAACGGGTCGGTGCGCGGATCTGGTTCGCACGGATCATGATCACCTGGGGGATCGTCACGGTGCTCCTCGGCTTCACCCAGGGCACAACGATGTTCTACGTGCTGCGCTTCCTGCTCGGGGTCGCGGAAGCCGGGTTCTTCCCCGGCGTGCTGTTCGCCCTGACCCTGTGGTTCCCGCAAGGACACCGGGCCCGCATGATCGGCTGGTTCATGATCGCCAGCGCGATCGCCAACGCGATCGGCGCGGCGATCGGCGGCGCGCTGCTCGGTCTCGACGGGCTCCTCGGCCTCCAGGGCTGGCAATGGGTGTTCCTGGCCACCGGCGCGCCGGCGATCCTCATGGCCGCGGTGGTGCTGGTGGTGCTGCCCGACGGGCCCGAGACCGCGCCCTGGCTGTCGCAGACCCAGCGCGACTGGCTCGCCCGGACGCTCCGGGCCGAGCGCGAGGATGGCGGCCATGTCGACCACGGCAACCCGTTCGCGGCGCTCCTCGACCGGCGCGTGCTGATGCTCGCCGGGGTCTACGTCTCGCTGCCGCTGGCCGCCTACGGCCTCGGCTACTGGCTGCCGACCGTGGTCAAGGGCTTCGGCGTCTCGAACCTGACCAACGGCTTCCTCAACATCATTCCCTGGATGGCCACGGCCTTCGCCCTGTGGTGGGTCCCGCGTCACGCCGCCCGCACCGGCGCGGAGGGCAACGCGCTGACCTGGCACGTGGTCGGGCCGGCTCTGGTCGGGGCGGCCGGGCTCGCGCTCAGCGTCGTCCTGCCGGGCAACGCGGTGAAGTTCGCCTGCCTGTGCGTGGCGGCCGCCGGGACCTTCGCGGCCCAGCCGGTCTTCTGGTCGATGCCCGGGACCTTCCTGCGCGGCGCCTCGGCGGCCGCCGGGATCGCGGCGATCAACTCGGTGGGCAACCTCGGCGGCTTCGTCGCGCAGAACGCCGTACCGTTCATCCGCGACCAGACGCAGAGCAATCTCGTGCCGATGCTGTTCCTGTCGGCCTGCCTGGCCGTGGGCGCCGGCCTGATGTTCGTGGTGCTCTCGGCCCTGCGCCGGGATGCGGCGCGGCGGGCAGTTCCGACGGGGGCGCGGCCCGCCTGAACACGGGACGGGTTCGTGCGTTATCCCTCCTCACGCCGGAACACGCGGCACGATCATGCGGACCCGCGACGCTGCGGGACTCTGCCGAGGAGGGCACCGCGATGAGCCAGGGATTCCCGCTACTGATTCTCGCCCTCGGCACGCTCGGTGGCGTGTGGTTTCTGGCCGCTGCGGCGCGCAAGCAGGTCGCCGACGCGAAGGGCAGCCCGGAACGCTCCAGCCTGATCCACCATCACGGCGATGCTCCGCGCCCGAACATGCCGGGCACCGAGCACTGAGCGCGCGTCAGCCGGCGGCGATCCGCCGGCAATGGTCGAGGGCGGCGCCGATCAGGTTGTCGCTGGCCTCGGGCGTGCGGAACGCCGAATGCGCCGACAGCGTGACGTTGGGCAGGGCCGCCAGCGGGTGATCGGCCGGCAGCGGCTCGACCGTGAACACGTCGAGCCCGGCCCGCGCGACATGGCCGCTGCGCAGGGCCTCGACCAGGGCGGCCTCGTCGAGCAATGCCCCGCGGGCGGTGTTGATCAGCATCGCGCCGGGCTTCATCGCGGCGATCCGCGCGGCCGACAGGAAGCCGCGGGTCGCGTCGGTCAGCAGCAGGTGGAGCGAGACCACGTCGCTCTCGGCGAGCAGGTGCTCGAGCGCGACGAACGCGACATCCGGATGCGTCCGCTCGGTGCGGTTCCAGGCGAGCACGCGCATGCCGATGCCGCGGCAGAGCCGCGCCATCTCGGCGGCGATCCCGCCGAACCCGACGAGGCCGACGGTCTTGCCGGTGAGCTGGATGCCCTCCGTGCGCAGCCAGGATCCGGCGCGCATCGCCCGGTCCATCTCGGGCAGGCCCCGGGCGGCGGCCCACATCAGCGCGAAGGCGCATTCGGCGACCGCGGTGTCGCCGTAGCCCTTGATGGTGTGGACCGCGATGCCGCGCTCGGCCGCGAGCGCCTCCGGGTCCATGTAGCTGCGCGCGCCGGTGCCGAGGAACACCACGTGCTTGAGGCCTGCGCAGGCCCGGGCCACGTCGCCGGGGAGGGCGGTGTGGTCGATCACCGCGATCTCAGCCCCGTCCAGGATCGGGGGCAGGTCCTGCGGGGTGATGCCGGGATCCGCGTGGATCGCGAAGGGCGGATCGTCCGGCCGCAGCAGCCGCCGGGCCACCGCCGCCAGGGTCTCGCTGGCATCCACGAATACAGCGCGCATCGGCGTCTCCCTCATCCAGCCCCGTCCGGCCACGATGCGTCCGGTGCGCGGGCCGTGCCAAGGCCCGATTGAACGGTGCGCCGTGTTTGCGAGCGCCGCGAAGCAAGCCAGGGCTGGGGGCCCTCCGTCTGCGTGGCGCGGCCGGGTTGCTTCGCGGCGCTCGCGAAGACGGCTCAGCCCGTGAGCGACAGGCAGAGAACGAGGAGCGTCAGGACGAGCCCCCCCTGGAGCCAGCAGGCCGTCCGGTAGAGCGCCAGCGCCCCGGCGATGTCGTCGGCCGTGGCCTCGGCCCGGCCGTCGCCCATATGGGCGTCGGGGACGAGGGTGCCGTCGTAGATCCGGGGCCCCGCGAGGCGCAGGCCCAGCGCCCCGGCCATGGCGGCTTCCGGCCAGCCGGCATTGGGCGAGCGGTGATGGCGCGCATCGCGCATCATCGCCCGGAGCGCGCCCCGGGCGTCGGCGCCGCGCAGGGCCGCCGCCCCGGCGATCAGCAGGCCGGCGAGCCGCGAGGCCGGCAGGTTCACGCCGTCGTCGAGCCGGGCCGCAGCCCAGCCGAAGGCGGCGTAGCGCGGGCTGCGGTGGCCGATCATGCTGTCGGCGGTGTTGATCGCCTTGTAGAGGGCGCCCCCGGGCAGGCCGAGGCAGCCGATCCAGACGGACGGCGCCACGATCCCGTCGGAAAAGTTCTCCGCGAGGCTCTCGATGGCGGCGCGGCAGACGGCCGGCGCGTCGAGGCGCTCGGGGTCGCGTCCGACGATCATCGCCACGGACCGGCGCCCGGCCTCCAGGCCGCCGGTCCGCAGGGCCTGCTCCACGGCGGCGACGTGCTGGTGCAGGCTGCGCTGCGCCGGCAGGCTCGCGCAGATCAGGCCGAGGAGGAGCACGGCGGGGAGGTGGCCCGCGAGTCCCGCCAGGGCCGCGACGGCGAGGGCGGGCAGGCCCACCGCGGCGAGCAGCAGCGCCAGCGCGACGCAGCCGGCGATCCGACGGCGCCGGTCGGAGCCGCGGTTGAGGCCGCGCTCCAGGGCGGCGATCAGCCGGCCGATCCAGGTGACAGGGTGACCGACGGCCCTGTAGAGCGCGTCCGGATAGCCGGCCGCCGCCTCGATCCCGAGGGCGACGGCGAGGACGGCGAGCGTGTCGGCAAACGTACCGGGCAGATGGACCATTCGGTGTGGAGCGTTCCCGCGCGTGAGGTCGCCCCGATCGCGCATGGCGGCGATCTCGGCGGCCTGCGAATGGCCTATCCCGATGCGCCGGAGCCCTGGCTCGACCTCTCGACGGGGATCAACCCGGTCCCGTATCGTGTCCCGCCGGTGGAGGCCAGCGCCTGGGCCCGGCTGCCCGGGGCCGCGGAGGTCCGGGCGCTCCGGGAGGCGGCCGCCGCGGCCTACGGCGCGCCGGATGCCGACCACGTCGTGCCCGCCCCTGGTACCCAGATCCTGATCGAGACCCTGCCCCGGCTCCTGGCGCCGGGCCGCGTCGCGGTGCTCGGGCCGACCTATGCCGAGCACGCCGCCGCCTGGGCGCGGGCCGGCCACGCGGTGGACGAGGTTTCGACCGTCGCGGGGCTCGGTGACGCCCGGGTGGCGGTGATCGTCGATCCCAACAACCCGGACGGGCGGACCCATTCGCTGGCGGAGCGCCGGGCGCTCGCCGAAGCGCTCGGCGCGCGCGGCGGCCTTCTGGTCGCCGACGAGGCCTTCGCGGATCTGGAGCCGGTGGCGAGTCTGTGCCCCCACGTCTCCGCACCGGACTTGGCGCCGGGCCTCGTGGTGCTGCGCTCCTTCGGCAAGAGCTACGGGCTCGCCGGCCTGCGCCTCGGCTTCGCGATCGCCGATCCCGCCACGGCGGACCGGATCGCCGCGGCGCTGGGCCCCTGGGCGGTGTCGGGTCCCGCCCTGGCGATCGGGCGCGCGGCGCTGTCGGATGCGGAGTGGCGGGCGTCGGCCGCCCGGGACCGAGCGGCCGACGCGGCCCGCCTCGACCGGATGATCGCCCGGGGCGGCGGCCGGATCGTCGGCGGCACCAGCCTGTTCCGGACCGCCGACTTCCCCGACGGGCCGGACCTCTACCGGCGGCTCGCGGCGTCCGGGATCGCGGTGCGGCGCTTCGCCGAGCGCCCGGAGCGCCTCCGGTTCGGCCTGCCGGCCGGGAAGGCGGCCTGGTGCCGGCTGTCGCGGGTGCTCAGGTAGATTGCACGCCCGGCGGGTGTGGATCGCGGGCCGCCACGATCACGGCGAGCGCCGAGAAGACGAGGCCGACCGCGCAGACCCCCGCCCAGCCGAACAGCAGGAAAGCCTGCGAGCCGGCATAGGCGCCGAGTGCCCCGAACACGAACAGGGTGGTGAACAGCACGGTGTTGATGCGCCCCCGCGCGCCGGGGACCAGCGCGTAGGCCCGGGTCTGGTTGGCGATGAGCGCCCCGTTCATGCCGATATCGATGAGCAGCACGCCGAGCGCGACCGCGATCAGCGACCACGTGCCCCCGGCCCAGAGCACCAGGAAGGACAGGGCGACCAGCAGGCTGCCGCCGAGCACGACGGGCTTCGCCCCCCGCCGGTCGGTGAAGCGGCCCGAGATCGGCGCCACGAAGGCACCGCAGACGCCGATCACCCCGAACAGCCCCGCCCCGGCGGCGGACAGCCCGAAGGGCGGCCCCTCGACCAGCAGCGCGAGGGTCGCCCAGAAGGCGTTGAATCCGGCGAACAGCAGCGCCTGCGACAGGCTCGCGGTGCGCAGCACCGGCTGGGTGCGGGCCAGGTGGAGGATCGACAGCATCAGGGCGCGGTAGCGCAGCGGGTGCGTCTGCACCGTGCGGGGCAGGGTGGCCCGCGCGATACCCGCCATGGCGAGCGCCAGCACGGACGCGACCAGGAAGACCGGCCGCCAGCCGAGATGCGCCCCCAGGAAGCCGCTCGCCGTGCGGGCGAGCAGGATGCCGGTGAGGAGCCCGGTCATGACCTGGCCGACGATCCGCCCGCGGGTCGCATCCGGCGCGAGCTCGGCCGCGAACGGCACCGCCTGCTGGGCCGCGCAGGCCAGCACGCCGACCACCAGATGGGCGAGCGCGAGGCTCGGGAGGTTCGGGGCGAGGCCCACCGCCAGCAGCGCCACGGCGAGGCCGAGGCATTGCCCGACGATCAGGGCGCGGCGCGGCAGGGCGTCGCCGAGCGGCACGAGCCCGACGATGCCGAGCCCGTACCCGACCAGGGCCGTGGTCGGCACCCACAGGGCGGCGCGGTCGCCGAACTCGGCAACGATCAGCCCGAGCAGCGGCTGGTTGTAGTAGATGTTGGCGACGGCGCCGCCGGCGATCAGCGTCAGGCCGAGCCGGGCCTTCGCGTCGAGGAACGTTGTCACGGCTGGATCGGGAACAGGCAGGCGCGCCGCCGCGGGAAGGCCATGGTCGGGTCCGTGTCCGGGAGAAACTAGCAGGGAGAATGGGGCAGGGCGCGAGCGATACGGGCAGAGCGCGCCGCCCGGCAAGCCGCGGCAGCGCATTCCTGCCGGCACGCTCCATCACGCCGCAGACCCTTCACCCGCTCCGACACCGCACCATATGCGAACGATGCGGCTGAGGCCGTCCGCACGCGAGCGGCCGCCGCAGGTCACGTCCGAGGCGTCGAGCCGATCCAGGTTCCGCATCGGATGACGAGCGAAAGGGCGGTTTCGTTCCGTGCGGACGGATCCGGGACCGCCGCAGCAGGGAGTACGGAATGCCGAACTACCGCGTCGACTTCGCCAAGGAGATCCTCGGCGTGCCGTTCACGATCGGCTCGGTCGAGATCGCACGGGCGCGCGATCCCGAGCGCGCCCGCCGCGCCGCCGAGCTCCGCTTCGCCCGCCAGCACGGCGTCGGCGATTGGCGGGAACGGGCCGACCTCGCCACCGTGGCCGAGCGGCTCTGAGCCGCAGCCCGTCACGGGACCTTCATACCGGCCCGACAGGATGCGGACTCCCACCGTCCGGGACGCTCAAGCTCTGGTCGTGGACGGCGCGCCGCCGTAGACTGTCGTCCAGGATCGGGGCGCTGATCCGGCCTCCCCACGGAGGGCCGGCGGTTCACGCACCCGGTTCCGCACGCCTCCGATCGACGAGCCGGCGTCGCGGGGCCGGAGGCGCTCTAGGTCCGAACCGACGGGGGTCAGTGCAAGGGTCATGGCGGCGATCTCCTTCTTCGGCGACCTGCTTCAGACCATCAGCGAGCGCGGCCGCGACCTGATCGGCATCGGGCGCGGCGACATCGCGTCCCGGGCGAGCGCCGGCGACCTCGTCAAGCTGTGCGAGGATCTGATCTCCCGGCGCGGCGAGGCCTCCGGGGTGGCGCTGGCCCGCCTGATCCTCGACCGCTACGCCAGTTTCGGCCAGGCCGAGCGCCACGCATTCCTGCGTGCCATCGCGCTCGATTTCGACGCGGACCACGCCGCCGTCGACGCGGCGATCGCCGCCTACCGGGCCGCCCCGTCGCGCGCGCGGCTCGGCAGCCTGCACGAGGCCGCCGAGCCGCGCAGCCAGGAGCTGATCCGCCGCCTCAACCTCGCCCGCGGCGGCACGCTCAGCCTCGTGCGGATGCGCGAGGACCTGTTCGATCTGCGCCGGGCGCTGCGCGCCGGCGACGAGGCCGACCCGGCCCTGATGGATGCGGTCGACAGCCTCGATTGCGACTTCGAGCACCTGTTCGCCTCGTGGTTCAACCGCGGCTTCCTAGTGCTGCGCCACATCGACTGGACCACGCCGGCGCATATCCTGGAGAAGATCATCCGCTACGAGGCGGTCCACGCCATCGCGGACTGGGACGACCTGCGCGCCCGGATCGAGCCGCCGGACCGGCGCTGCTTCGCGTTCTTCCACCCGGCTCTGGCCGACGAGCCGCTGATCTTCGTGGAGGTGGCGCTCACCGGAGAGATCGCCCCGGCAATCGCCCCGATCCTGTCGCAGGCGCGCAAGCCCCTGCAGCCGCAGGCGGCCAACACGGCGGTGTTCTACTCGATCTCGAACTGCCAGAAGGGGCTCGCCGGCGTCACCTTCGGCAACTTCCTGATCAAGCAGGTGGTCGAGGATCTCACCCGCGAGATCCCCACGCTCAAGACCTTCGTGACGCTGTCGCCGGTCCCGGGCTTCGCCGCGTGGCTGGCGCGGGAGCGCCGCGCCGACAGTCCGCAGGGCCTGCTGCCGGAAGATGTCGAGACCCTGCGGGCGCTGGACGATCCGGACTGGCCCGCCGACAAGGCCCGGGCCGAGACGGTGCGCCGGGCGCTGATCCCGGCGGCGGCGGCCTATTTCCTGCGCGCCAAGAACGAGCGCGGGCGCCCCCTCGACCCGGTGGCCCGGTTCCATCTCGGCAACGGCGCGCGCCTCGACCGGATCAACTTCCTGGGCGACACCTCCAGGAAGGGCCTCGCGCAGTCCCACGGCCTGATGGTCAACTACCTCTACGACCTCGCCGCCATCGAGCGGAACCACGAGACCTACGCCAATCTCGGCACCGTGGTCGCGGCGCCTGCGGTGACCCGGGAGCTGCGCGCCAAGCTGCCGCCGCCGCGGGCCGTGGTGCTCGCCGAGGCCTGACTCAGCCGCGCGCCGTCAGCCGGGCGAAGGACAGGGTGATCCGCCGGGCGGCGGCCTCCGCGGCCGCGCCCTCCAGGGGCACCCGGCGGTCGAGGATCAGCGCGGCGAGCCCGTGGACCAGCGACCAGGCGGCGAGCGTCAGGTCCTCGGCGGACATCCCCGAACCCGCCAGCGCCGCCGCCCGCTCCTCCAGGATCCCGTAGGCCCGCGATTTGCCCGGCGCCCGGCAGGGCCTCATGAACATCAGCCGGAACAGGGCCGGGCGCCGGCAGGCGAAGGCCACGTAGGCCGCCCCCTGCGCGGCCAGCGCCTGGCCCCCCGCCGCGGCGCTGTCGGCGGCCTCCAGGCAGGCGGCGAGATCTTCGAACCCGCTTGCCGCGACGGCTTCGAGAAGATCCTCCTTGTCGGCGAAGTGGCGGTAGGGCGCCATGGCCGAGACGCCGCAGGCCCGGGCCGCCGCGCGCAGCGACAACGCTGTCTCGCCCGCCGTCTCCAGGAGATCCAGGGCGGCGGCGACCAGCGCCGCGCGCAGGTCGCCATGATGATAGGTCCTGTCCGGAATCGATGTTGACACTGTACGCAGACCGCCGCATGTTTACATTGCATACAAGCCTAGGAGGCTGACTCATGCAAGGTGCTCCCGTCCGCCGGTCCGTGGATCTCTCCGGCTATCCCGACCTTGTGGTCGTGTATCTCGGCTTCCGGGTCGCCCGCTGGCGCGGCCTGCTCGCGCTGATGGGCCTCAGCCGCGGCATCGCCGCCTCGGTGCGGAGCCAACCGGACGGGCTGCTGGCGCACGAGAACCTGTTCTTCGGGCTGAACCATGTCGGCATGCGCCAGTACTGGCGCGATCTGGAGAGCCTGGAGACTTTCACCCGGTCGGAGCCGCACCGCACGTGGTGGCGGGACTTCTCCCGGGACTCCAAGGGCTCCGGGTTCTGGCACGAGGCCTATGGGCGGCGCGGCATGGAGGCGATCTATGTCGGCATGCCCGCGCCCACCGGTCTCGGGCTGTTCGCCCCCGAGCGCACCCCGGACGGCGCCTTCCTGTCGTCACGGCAGCGGCTGGCCGCCTGAAAGGGCTCGCCCAAAGGCCCTTCAGGCGGCTATGGGTGCGCGAGACACGCAGCCCGTGATAGCTCAGCCTCACGATGACGAACCACCTCTTCTCCCTGGTGCGGGACGGCGTTCCCGATCCCGCCAAGACCGTGATCGAGACGCCGGAAGGCCGCCGATACAGCTACGCGGACCTGATCGCCCGCTCCGGCGCCTACGCGGCTTCCCTGCGGGCGGCGGGCGTCCAGCCCGGCGACCGGGTGGCCGTGCAGGTCGAGAAGAGCCCCGAGGTGATCTTCCTGTATCTCGGCGTGGTCCGGGCCGGGGCGGTGTTCCTGCCGCTCAACACCGCCTACACCCCGGCGGAGATCGGCTACTTCCTGGGCGACGCCGAGCCCAGCGTGTTCGTCTGCGATCCGGGCAAGCGCGACGCGCTGGCGGAGGCCGCCGCGAAGGTCCGCCAGATCTGGACCCTCGACGCCGCGGGCGGCGGCAGCGCCGCCGAGGCCGCGGACCGGCAGGACGGCGCGTTCGCCGACGTCCCCAGGGGGCCTGAGGATCTCGCGGCGATCCTCTACACCTCGGGCACGACCGGGCGCTCCAAAGGCGCCATGCTGACCCACGACAACCTCGCGTCGAACGCCCGGACCCTCGTCGAGTCCTGGCGGTTCACGGCCGACGACGTGCTGATCCACGCCCTGCCGGTGTTCCACACCCACGGTCTGTTCGTGGCGACCAACACGGTGCTGGCGAGCGGCGGCTCCATGCTGTTCCTGCCCCGGCTCGACCCGAAGCTGATCCTGAGCCTGATGCCGCGGGCCAGCGTCCTGATGGGCGTGCCGACCTTCTACACCCGCCTCCTCAAGGAGCCGGGCCTCACGCCGGAGGCGGCCCGGGGCATGCGGCTGTTCGTGTCAGGCTCGGCGCCGCTTCTGGCGGAGACGCATCGCGAGTGGCAGGCCCGGACCGGCCACGCCATCCTCGAGCGCTACGGCATGACCGAGACCAACATGAGCACCTCGAACCCCTATGACGGGGACCGGGTCGCCGGGACGGTCGGCTTCCCGCTGCCCCGCGTCGCTCTGCGGGTGGTCGATCCGGAGGGCGGGCGCGTGCTCGGCCCGGATTCGGTCGGCATGATCGAGGTGAAGGGCCCGAACGTGTTCCAGGGCTACTGGCGCATGCCCGAGAAGACCGCGGCCGAGTTCCGGGCCGACGGCTTCTTCATCACGGGCGACCTCGGCAAGGTGGATGGCCGGGGCTACGTCCACATCGTCGGGCGCGGCAAGGACCTGATCATCTCGGGCGGCTTCAACGTCTACCCGAAGGAGGTCGAGACCGAGATCGACGCGCTGCCGGGCGTGGTCGAATCCGCGGTGATCGGTCTCGCGCACCCGGATTTCGGCGAGGCCGTCACCGCCGTGGTGGTGGGCGGCGCCGGATGCCCCGACGAGGCCGGCGTGCAGGCCGCCCTGGAGAGCCGGCTCGCCCGGTTCAAGTGCCCCAAGCGCGTCCTGTTCGTGGACGAGCTGCCGCGCAACACCATGGGCAAGGTCCAGAAGAACCTGCTCCGCGAGGCGCATGCGAGGCTGTACCGGGACTGACGCCCCGATCCGGCCGCACCGCCTATGCGAGCGGAGCGAAGCAATCCGGGCCGCGCCACGCCTCTCGACGTCCCGCAGCTCTGGTCACTTCGCTTCTCGCGTGATGACGGGGCCCGGAGCCTGAAGCGGCGCGCGCCCAGCCTGGATCAGAGATTGTGCTGCGTCCGCTCGTCCTCCGGCGGCTTGTGGCCGTCCGGATCCGCCACCTTGCGGGCGGCGGCGTTGAGGTTGTCCGGATCGAGGGCGGTCTGGACGAACTCGCGACCGATATTGGTCACCTCGCGGGCGTAGCGCAGGCCCTGATCGCGCACCTCGTCGGCCCAAGGACCGATGCTCCGGTCCTCCTGGCGGGTGCGCGGCAGCAGCGCGCCGAGCAGCAGGCCGGCGGCGACGCCGACTACGCCGACGAGCAGCGGGTTGTCGTCCACGAACCGCTCGACGGTGGTGCGACCGCGCTGGATCCCGTCGATCCCCTGGCTCGTCAGGTCGTCCAGCGCCCGCATGTTGCGGCGGTGGAGCTGGCCGGCCCGTTCCCGGGCGTCGTCGTAGACCGCGGATGCCCGGTCACGGGCCTGATCAGCCGCCCCGCCGAGGCGGTCGTTGATATCGCTGGCGAAGTCCGACACGGTCCGACGCGCCTGCCCGGCCAAGTCGGCGGCACGGTCGCTCGCCGCCCGGACGCTGTCCTTCGCGGCGGACGCGGCATCCGTTGCCGCGGACGAGCCACCGGATGTCGTGCCGGACGCACCGCCTGCCGAGAGCGGGTCGTGCCGGCCGTGCGGGTCCGGCCGCAGGGTGAAATCGCCCGCCGCCGTACCGGGCGCACCCGGGTCGCCGAGCCCGGCCGGGTCCGGCCGCAGGCCCTTGTCACCGGATCCATGCGGCATCGCGGCCTCGGCGGCGAGCTGCTCGGGAATGCTGGAAGGCGTGGTCGGAATACCCGGCTTGTCGGTCATGGCGCTGTCCTCAGAAATCGGTCTCGGCGGTCCGTGCTCGGCGCCGGTTTGCCCGGCCTTCCGGTCGGGCTCTGTAAGTCTCGTCCCGGGTCCCGCCCGGTCGTCAGATCTCTGTCCTGTCCAGCGGATCGCGGGCCGGGCGCACCGTCGGGAGATCGGGGTCGTAGCCGCGGGCCGCACCGGTGTTCAGCGCGGGCACGCGCTCGGCCGAAACCTCCGTGCGCCGGCGCTGCGCGTCGCGCGCCATCCGGTTGAACAGCAATCCGACACCGGCCGCGATCAGCAGCACCGGCACCGGATTGCGGCGCACCGCTTCCAGGGCCGAATCGTAGGTGCTGTTCAGGGCCGGAACGCGCCGGGCATTGCCCAGCATCTCGTCCACGAGGTTCGGCACCGAGAGCCGGCCCTGGATGCGGTCGATCGTGTCGTCGAGCCGGGCACGGCTCTCCTCGATCTCCTTCTCGAGGTCGTTCATCGTACTCATCCGGACACACGCTCCGACAAGGCCTGGGCATCCTGGCGAACTTGGCGCGTGGTGCGCTTCGGAGCCAGGGTCGAGAGGGAGAGAACGCTGCGCGCCCACAGGGCCATCCCGACGGCGACGACCAGCAGCACGCCGCCGACGATCAGGGCCGAGAGCCATTCGGAGCCCACGACCGTGGCAAGCCACTTCACGAGGGCGCCGATCAGGACCAAGAGGGCGACCACGGCGAACACCGCCGAGCCGACCATGCAGGCCAGGCCCACGATGAGCTGGCGGATGTTGCCCGCCATCTCGGCGCGGAACAGCGCGATCTCCTTGCGGGCGAGCTCGTTGGTCTCCCGCAGGGCGTCGCCGATCAGGCTCTGGATGCTGGAGGCGCCGGCAGAGGGACCGGCTTGGCGCGGATCGGAACCCTGGACCATGACGTCAGGCCCGGAAGCTGTCGCGGGCGTCGCCTTCCGGCGCCTCCGGCGGCAGGCTCGACGACTTGATGAAGCGGGCGGCGATCAGGCCGGCCACGAAGGTGCCCACCGCGACCGCCACCGGCGCACGCCGGGCGAAGGATTCGGCCTCGTTGTAGAAGTCGCCCAGGCTGCGCCGCTCGATCGAGGAGCCGAGCTGCTCCAGACCGTCGGCGGCGCTGTCGAAGAAGGCGCGCACGTTCGGCTTGTCGCCGAGGTCGCGGCCGGAATTGCGGATCGTCTGGGCCAGATCGTGGACCGACTGCGCCGCGTCGCTCTTGCGCTGCTCGACATAGGACTGCGCCTGCAGCCGCGCCGCGTCGAGGAGCCCGCGCCCGCGCTCCGCCGCCACGTCGGCCAGCCCCTCGACATCGCCCTGCAGGGCGCGCCACTGCGCGCGCTCGTCCGCCGTCCCGTGCGGCGCCTCATGGGCCGCCCCGTGCGACGTCTCGCGGAGCGGGTCCGCGAGCGGGTCCCTGGGCGTATCCTGCGGTAACTCGTTGCCGGCCATCTCGAAAACACTCCTCGCGACGCAGGGTCGGCGCCGCTCGCGGCGACCGCGGCCCCCGCGATGGCTGAGTAACCGATTGGGGTGACACCGGTTCCGGTGGGCTCGACGCGCTGAACAGCATCGCGCACCGGCGGTCTTCAGCACCGCTCACTCCGCGTTCAGGCAGCGTCCCGCAGAACAGTGACGCTTGCGCGACGCGCCCCGCCCGACTCGCCGGACGGGGCGCGTCGCGCAAGCCGGTCCGGTTCGGGACGGAGCGGTCGCCCTGTCCGGGAACGGCACGGCCGCGACTTGACCCGGGCCCGGCTTCACGCTTGGGTTGCCCCAGCTTGGGTTGCCCCAGCTTGGGTTGCTCCAAGACACAACAAAGGATCGCGCAGGGCCTACGCGCGTTCTGAGCATAATAGTGAAGTCCCGATGCAGGCGCGGCGAAATTCTCGACCTGACCCGCGCCCCTGATCCGGAGCCGACCCGCGTGGCACGCCTTGTGATCGTATCGAACCGCGTCGCCATCCCGGAAGATGGCGGCAAGGCGGTAGCGGCGGGCGGCCTGGCCGTCGCCGTCAAGGAGGCCTTCTCGGCCTATGAGGGGCTGTGGTTCGGCTGGAGCGGCACGATCACGGACGAGCCCTCCGAGGAACCGACCCTGATCGACCGGGGCCGGGTCCAGTACGCGGTCGTCGACCTTTCACCCCAGGACCACCTGGAATACTACGCCGGCTTCGCGAATCGCGCCCTGTGGCCGATCATGCATTACCGGCTCGGGCTCGGCGCCTTCTCGCGCTCGGATTATGCCGGCTACAGCCGTGTGAACCGCACCTTCGCCCGGGCGCTCGCCAAGCTGGTCGAGCCCGACGACATCATCTGGGTGCACGATTATCACCTGCTGCCGCTCGCGGCCGAACTGCGCGGCCTCGGGCTCGACAACCCGATCGGCTATTTCCACCACATCCCCTGGCCCGCCGCCGACGTGTTCAACTCGCTGCCGGCGAGCACCGAATTGCTGCGCGCGATCGTCGATTACGACCTGATCGGCCTGCAGACCGAGGCGGACGTCCAGAACCTGCAGCGCAACCTCATCGATACCCAGCGGGCGATTCCGCTCGGCGGCGGCTCGCTGATGGTCGACGGTCGCCGCACCCGGATCCGCGCCTTCCCGATCGGCATCGACGTGGCGGGCTTCAAGGATGCCGCCGAGAAGGCCAGCGCCAACAAGGTCGTGCGCGAGACCATCGCGGGCCTGCGCACCCGCAAGCTGCTGATCGGCGTGGACCGGCTCGATTATTCCAAGGGCGTGCCCGAGCGGATGGAGGCGGTGGAGAGCTTCTTCGCCTCCAATCCCGACCAGCGCGGCAACGTCACCTACATCCAGATCACGCCGAAATCCCGCAGCGAGGTGCCGGAATACGAGCAGCTCGCCCGCGACGTGAACGAGAAGGTCGGCGAGATCAACGGCTCGCTGGGCGACCCGGCCTGGACGCCGATCCAGTACATCACCAAGGCCTATCCGCGTCCCGTGCTCGCCGGTCTCTACCGGGCGGCCCGGGTCGGTCTCGTGACGCCGATGCGCGACGGCATGAACCTCGTCGCCAAGGAATACGTCGTCGCCCAGTCGGAGGACGATCCGGGCGTGCTGGTCCTGTCGAAATTCGCCGGCGCTGCCCGGCAATTGCCCGAGGCGCTGCTGATCAACCCCTACGACCGGTTCGAGGTCGCCGAGGCGATCCGCGCCGCGCTCTACATGCCCAAGGCCGAGCGGCTGGCACGCTGGAAGCCGATGGTCGAGCGCATGACCCGCGAGGATGTCGACTGGTGGGCGCGCAACTTCCTGGCCGAGCTCGAGAATTTCCGCACGGTCGAGCGCGAGCCCCCCGCGGCCGCCGCGGCCGCCGAATAGCCGGCGCCGCCCGCTGCTTCCGCCCGCCGCCATCCGTGTGACCGGACGCCCCGCATGATCGCCGTCGATGACGGGATCCCGGCGCCGCTCGGCGCGCATTTCGACGGGCGCGGCGTCAACTTCGCCCTGTTCTCCGAGCACGCCACCGCGGTCGACATCTGCCTGTTCGAGCCCGGCGAGCGGCACGAGACCCGCACGGTCCGGCTGCCCTGCCGGACCGACGACGTCTGGCACGGCTACCTGCGCGGGGTGCTGCCGGGCCAGCTCTACGGCTATCGCGTGCACGGGCCCTGGGATCCGGCGAACGGGCACCGGTTCAACGCCTCGAAGCTGGTGCTCGACCCCTATGCGCGGGAGATCCGCGGCCGGATCCGCTGGCACGACGCGCTCTACGGGCACCGCCGGGGCCGCGAAGACCGGATCGACCGGCGCGACAGCGCGGTCTACATGCCGAAATGCGTGGTCACCGCCCCGGAGGCGCCCAACCTCGCCCTCAATCCGGTGCGCCGGCCGCTCGCCGAGACGGTGGTGTACGAGGCGCACGTCAAGGCGCTGACCCGCGCCCATCCCGATATCCCCGAGGCGGAGCGCGGCACCTACGCGGCGCTCGCCCACCCGGCGATCATCGCGCATCTCGTGAAGCTCGGCGTCACCGCCCTGGAACTCCTGCCGATCCAGGCCTTCGCGGATGACCGCTTCCTGGTCGAGAAGGGACTGGTCAATTTCTGGGGGTATCAGCCCCTCGGCTACTTCGCCCCGGACCCGCGCTACCTGGGGGAGGGCGGCCTCGGCGGCCTGAAGGCGGCGATCTGGGAGCTGAACGCCGCCGGGATCGAGACCTGGCTGGACGTCGTCTACAACCACACCGCCGAGGGCGACCACACCGGCCCGACCCTGTCGTTCCGCGGCATCGACAATGCCAGCTACTACAAGCTGGACCCCGCCGATCCGCGCCGCAATCTCGACTGCACCGGCTGCGGCAACACCTTCGACGCGAGCCACCCGCGGGTGATGCAGCTCGTGCTCGATTCCCTGCGCCACTGGGTGACCGCCTATGGCATCGCGGGCTTCCGCTTCGACCTCGCCTCGAGCCTCGGGCGCGCGCCCATCGCCTTCACCCCGCAGGCGGCCTTCTTCCAGGCGGTGGCGCAGGACCCGGTGCTGGCCCGGGTCAAGATGGTGGCCGAGCCCTGGGACATCGGGGAGGGCGGCTACCAGCTCGGCGGCTACCCGCGCGGCTGGAGCGAGTGGAACGACAAGTTCCGCGACGCCACGCGGGGCTTCTGGAAGGGCGATCCCGGCACGCTCGCCAAGGTCACGCAGGGCCTGACCGGCTCGCGCGAGGTATTCGCGCCGTCGGGGCGCTCGCCGCTCGCCAGCGTCAACTTCATCGCCAGCCACGACGGCTACACGCTGGCCGACACGGTGGCGTACGAGGAGAAGCACAACGCGGCCAACGGCGAGGACAACCGCGACGGCCATAACCACAATGTCAGCCGCAACTACGGCGTCGAGGGCGACACGGACGACCCCGCGATCTTGGCCCTGCGCGCCCGCCAGAAGCGCAACATGCTGGCCACCGTGATGCTGGCCCAGGGCGTGCCGATGCTGCTGATGGGCGACGAGCGCTCCCGCAGCCAGGGCGGCAACAACAACGCCTACGCCCAGGACAACCCGACGAGCTGGATGGACTGGAGCACCGATCCGGATCCCCGGCTCACGGACTTCGTCGCCAACCTCCTGGCCCTGCGTGACGCCCAGCCGGCCCTGCGGCGAAAGCGCTTCTTCACCGGCGCGCTGATCGACCCGGACGAGCCCCTGCGCGACGTGCACTGGCTCGCCCCCGAGGGCACCGAGATGGAGGGGCGCCACTGGTCCGACGACGGGCTGCAGGTGTTCGGCATGCAGATCGGCAATGACGGCGGCCCGGGCGACCGCCTCCTGATGCTGTTCAATGCCGGGGAGGGGGCTCTCACATTCCACCTCACCCCGGTGATCGGCGGCCCGTGGAATCCGGTCTTCGACACGGGCGATCCGGAAGGCGCGCTGCTGCCGGAGGCCCCGGCCTACGAAGCGGGGGCCGCCGTGCCGCTTCCAGGCCGCACGGTCCTGGTGCTCACCGCCGCGGGGACCGAGAACGGGAGCCGGAACGGGTGGGTGTCGGGGCGGTAGGGGCGGGCGCGGGTCCCCTCTCCCGTGCAGGAGAGGCCTGCTGTCGCAGAAAGCCGGGTGAGGGTTGAGCACGCTCCAAACGAAGCACGCTCCGAACGCGCTTCACCGACGTGCTCGATCCTGAACCTTCTCGTCCCTCACCCCAACCCTCTCCCGCCCGGGAGAGGCGGCTTGTCGCGCCTCGCCCGGGTCGGCCTGCGCATGTCGTAGCCCCTCTGCGCGGGACGGAGACCCGCACGCTCCGTCCCCCCATTGCCACACCCCGCGCTCGCCATAGCTGCACTGCGGGAACCGGATCGAACCCGGGGCCTTCTCCCACCACTGGTAGATCCTGCTGCGCTTGTGCCTCGGTGCGCGCGACAAACGACGAGGAATGTGGCCCGATGCGGCGCGCCCACAGCATGGAATTCGGGGCCGAGATGGTCGGGGGCGGGGTGCGCTTCGCCCTCTGGGCGCCCACCGCCCAGAGCGTCGAACTCGTCGTCGACGGCATCGACCATCCGCTGCCCGAATCCGGCGGCGGCTGGCGGCGCACCGCTTTGCCCGGGGTGAAGCCCGGCGCCCGCTACGGCTTCCGCATCGACGGCGGCCTCGTGGCGCCCGATCCCGCCTCCCGCTTCCAGCCCGACGACGTCTCGGGCCTGAGCGAGGTGATCGACCCGCGGGGCTTCGAATGGTCCGACGAGGGCTGGGCCGGCCGGCCCTTCGCGGAGGCGGTGATCTACGAGTGCCATGTCGGCACCGCAACGCCGGAGGGCACCTATGCCGGCCTGCAGGCGCGGCTGTCCGACCTCAAGGCGCTGGGCGTCACCGCCATCGAGCTGCTGCCGCTCGCCGACTTCAAGGGCTCGCGCAACTGGGGCTATGACGGCGTGCTGCCCTACGCCCCCGACGGCGCCTATGGCCGCCCGGACGACCTCAAGCGCCTGATCGACGCCGCCCACGGGCTCGGCCTGATGGTCTATCTCGACGCGGTCTACAACCATTTCGGCCCGGCCGGGAACTACCTCCACGCCTACGCCAAGACCTTCTTCACCGAGCGCCACCAGACCCCCTGGGGCGCGGGCATCAACTTCGACGGCAAGGAGAGCGGCGCCACGGTGCGCCAGTTCTTCATCCAGAACACCTTGTACTGGCTGGAGGAGTACCACTTCGACGGCCTGCGCTTCGACGCGGTCCACGCGATCCTCGACGACTCGCCCCGCCACTTCCTGGCCGAGCTCGGCGAGACGGTCCGCAAGACCTTCCCGAACCGGCAGATCCACCTGATGCTGGAAAACGAGGCCAATCAGGCCCGCTGGCTGGAGCGGGACGCCGCCGGGCGTCCGAAGATGCACGACGCCCAATGGGCCGACGACCTGCACCATTGCTGGCACGTCCTGCTCACCGGCGAGGACGCCGGCTACTATAAGTGCTTTGCCGACAAACCGGTCGAACACCTCGCCCGCTGCCTCGCCGAGGGTTTTGCCTATCAGGGCGAGCCCTTCGCCACGCTCGACAACCACCCCCGCGGCGAGCCCTCCGGGCACCTGCCGCCTTCGGCTTTCGTGACCTTCCTGCAGAACCACGATCAGGTCGGCAACCGCGCCCTGGGCGAGCGGCTCAACCATCTGGCCGACCCGAAAAAGCTCGATCTGGCCCGGGCCGGCTTCCTGCTGGCGCCGCAGATCCCGATGCTCTGGATGGGCGAGGAATGGTCGGCCTCGGCGCCGTTCCTGTTCTTCGTCGATTTCGCGCCGGACGAGGATCTGAACAAGGCGGTGCGCGACGGGCGCCGCCGGGAGTTTAAGAGCTTCGCGGCGTTTGCGGACGACACCTCGAAGATCCCCGATCCGACCGAGCGCGAGACCTTCGCGGCCTCGAAGCTCGACTGGTCCGAGCGCGAGCGCGCGCCGCACCGCGAGGTCCTGGCCGAGACGACCCGGCTCCTCGGCCTGCGCCGCGACGTGGTCGTGCCGCTGGCAAAGTCGGGCTACGACGGTGCCGCCGCCACCCTGCCGCGGGCCGACGTGGTCGATTGCACGTGGCGCTTCGGCGCCGGCACGCTGCGCTTCGTCGCCAATGTCGGGGATGCCCCCTTCGCGCTGGATCCGGGCGGCGCCCAGCTTGTCTGGACCAACGCCCCGGACGGGGCCGGACGCGATCTGCCCTCCTGGACGGGCGTGTTCCTGACGGAGTCCCGCTCGTGAGCGCCCTGGAACAGCTCGCCGATCTCGTCGGCGTCGCCGCCGGCTATACCGATGCCTTCGGCAAGCCGGTCGAGACCGCCCTGGAGGTGCGCCGGGGCCTGCTCGCCGCCCTCGGCTTCGCGGTCGAGGACGAGGCGGCGATCGCCGAGAGCCTCGCCCAGGTCCGGAGCCTGCGCCGCGGCCTGATCCCGCCGCTTCTGCCCGTGGAGGCACGCCGGGCGGCCCGCGTCCCGGTGCGGCTCCAGAACGGCGCGCCCCACACCCTGGTCTGGCGCCTCGTCGACGCGCGCGGCACGGCCCGCGAGGGCAGGGCCAACCCGCAAGGGTCCGAGCCGGGCTTCGAGCTGCCGCCGCTGACGCCGGGCTATCACCGCCTCACCGTCCAGGCCGGGCAGACCCGCACCGAAGCCTGGGTGATCGCCGCGCCGCAGCGCTGCTGGCGCCCGCGCCCCTACACCGAGGAGGGGGCCTCCGACTGGGGCCTGGCCGCCCAGCTCTACGGACTGCGTTCGGCCAGCAATATCGGCATCGGCACCTACGCGGATGCCGGCGAGGCCGCCCGCGAGGCCGCCCTGCGCGGCGCGGCCTTCCTGGGCTTGAGCCCGGTCCACGCCCTGTTCGCCTCGGACCGGACCAAGATCTCGCCCTACTCGCCGTCCTCGCGCCTGTTCCTGGAGACCCTGTTCATCGCCCCGCGCAGCCTGCCGGGGCTCGCCGGATCCCGGGCCGAGGCGCTGCTCGCCGAGCGCGAAGACGCCATCACGGCGCTCCGCGAGGCCGCCCTCGTGGACCATCAGGGCGTGCACGACGTGCTCGATCCGGTGCTCCGGGCCCTCTGGCAGGATTCGCCCGCCCGGGCCGGCACCGATGCGGGCTTCGAGGGCTTCCGCCAGGAGGGCGGCGCGGATCTCGAAGCGCACGCGATCTTCGAGGCCCTGTCGGAGCATTTCCGGGGGCAGGGGGCGCACTGGCTGGGCGACTGGCCGGAGGATTATCGCCGGGCCGGCACCGAGGCCGTGGCGGCCTTCGCGGCGGAGAACGCCGAGTTGGTCGGCTACCATGCCTGGCTGCAATATCTGGCCGATCAGCAGCTCGCCGAGGCCTCCGCGGCAGCGCTCGGTGCCGGCATGCGGGTCGGGCTCTACCGCGACCTCGCGGTCGGCGCCGACCGGGGCGGGTCCGAGATCTGGTCGCATCCCGAGCGCTTCGCCGACAAGGTCTCGATCGGCGCGCCGCCGGACCTGCTGGCGCCCAAGGGCCAGAACTGGGGTCTGCCGGCCTTCGACCCGCTGGCGATGGAGCGCGACGGGCTCGCGGCCTTCCGCGCCCTGGTCCAGGCCAACATGCGCCATGCCGGCGCGATCCGGATCGACCATGCCTTCCAGCTCGCCCGGCTGTTCCTGATCCCGCTCGGCGCGGGCGCCCAGGCCGGCGCCTACATGGCCATGCCGTTCGAGCCGATGCTGGCGGTGCTGCGGCTGGAGAGCCACCGCAACAAGTGCCTCGTGATCGCGGAAGACCTCGGCACCGCGCCCGAGGGGTTCTCCGACGCGCTGATGCGGGCCGGGGTGCTGAGCTACCGGATCCTCGCCTTCGAGCGCGAGGCCGACGGCCGGTTCAAGCCGCCCTCGGCCTATCCGCGCGACGCGCTCACCGCGATCACCACCCACGATCTGCCGACCTTCGTCGGCTGGTGGCGCGGGGTCGACACCGACACCCGACAGTCGCTGGGGCTCTACGATCAGGACCGGGCCGAGGCCGAGCGGGGCGAGCGCGTCGTCGAGCGCCGCCGCCTCGCCGAGGCGCTGGCGGCCGAGCAGCTCATCCCCGCCGCCGAGCCACCGGAGGCCGCGCCGTTCGAGGCCGCCGCCCGCTACCTCGCCCGCGCCCCCGCGATGCTCACAGCCGTCCAGTACGAGGACGTGGTCTCGGAACTCGCCCAGGCCAACGTGCCGGGCTCGACCGAGGGCTATCCGAACTGGCGGCGCAAGCTCGACCGGGAGCTGGCGGACATCGCCGCCCCGGGCGGCCCGCTGGCGAAGCTCGCAGCCGCCCTCTCGGCCGAGGCCCGGGGCCCGCGCTCGGGCGCGGCACGGCTCGCGGCGCCGCCGCCCCGCTCGACCTACCGGCTGCAATTCCACAAGGACTTCACCTTCGCGGATGCGGGCAAGATCATCCCCTACCTGCACCGGCTCGGGATCAGCCACGTCTACGCCTCGCCGCTCCAGAAGGCGCGGCCGGGCTCGACCCACGGCTACGACATCGTCGACCACGGCACGATCAACCCGGAACTCGGCGGCGAGGCGGGCTTCATCCGGCTCTCCGAGGCGCTGCATGCGCACGGCATCAAGCTGCTGCTCGACATCGTCCCGAACCACATGGGCGTCGGCGGGTCCGACAACCCGTGGTGGCTGTCGGTGCTGGAATGGGGCTCCCTGTCGCCGTTCGCCGATGCCTTCGACATCGACTGGCAGCGGCTCGGCGCCGGGCGCAACCTCGTGATCCCGTTCCTCGGCGACCGCTACGGCGAGGCTTTGGAGAAGGGCACGCTGGAGCTGAAGTTCGATCCCGACACGGGCGCCTTCAGCGTCTGGCACTACGAGCACCAGCTGCCGATCCGCCCCTTGAGCTACCCGACCATCCTCAACCGGGTGATCGCCGCCATCGGGGCCGTGGACGACGACACCACCGCGGAACTGCTCGCCATCTCCGAGCGGCTGCGGGCGATGTCGATCGACACCGACGAGACCCGCCGCAGGAGTTTCCCGGAGGAGGCCGAGGAGCTGAAGCGCCGGCTC
The DNA here is from genome assembly GCF_017833295.1 of Methylobacterium sp. PvR107. Lineage (NCBI taxonomy): Bacteria > Pseudomonadati > Pseudomonadota > Alphaproteobacteria > Hyphomicrobiales > Methylobacteriaceae > Methylobacterium > Methylobacterium sp. PvR107. The sequence continues at coordinate 6,298,722 of NZ_JAFIBW010000001.1, read as the reverse complement.
GCCGAGATCTACGGCGTGTCGCCGCTGATCCAGGAGGCCACCGCCAGCACGCTGGCGCTGCTCAACGGCTTCAAGGGCCGCCCGGACAGTTTCGGGCCGCTGCACCGGCTCCTGGAGGCGCAGGCCTACCGGCTGGCCCATTGGCGCGTGGCGTCGAGCGACATCAATTACCGCCGCTTCTTCGACGTGAATTCCCTGGCGGGATTGCGGGTCGAGCTGTCCGACATCTTCCACCGCTCCCACGAGACCGTGTTCCGGCACGTCCGCGAGGGCCGGATCGACGGCTTGCGGATCGACCACATCGACGGCCTCGCCGACCCGCTGGGCTATGCGCGGGCGCTGCAGGCGGCGGTCGGGCCGGGCTTCTACGTGGTGGTCGAAAAGATCCTGGAGCCGGGCGAGCGGCTGCGGCCCTGGCCGGTGGCCGGGACCACGGGCTACGACGTGCTCAACCAGCTCGACGGCATTCTCGTCGACAAGTCCCGGCGCGGGAAGGTCGAGCGGCTCTACACCTGGGCCACGGGCTTCGACGAGCCCTACGGCTTCCAGCTCCGCGCCGCCAAGGCCGAGATCCTCGAGATCAGCTTCGCGAGCGAGCTGGAGGTGCTGACCACCGACCTCAAGGAGGTCGCCGACGCCGACCGGCGCACCCGCGACTTCACCGTCAATGCCCTGCGCCGGGCGCTGATCGAGATCATCGCGCGCTTCCCGACCTATCGGAGCTACTTGCCGCCGGAGCTGGAGGAGGGCGAGGTCGAGCCCGAGGACGTGCGCCTGATCGAGGGTGCGGTCGCCAAGGCCAAGCGCTGGTCGAGCCTGCCGGACCGCTCGGTCCACGACTTCGCCGCCGAGGTCCTGCTCGGGCGGATCGAGACCACGGGCCCCGGCCGGCCGGACCCGCGGGTGGTGCTGCGCTTCCGCCGCCGGTTCCAGCAGCTCACCGGCCCGGTCATGGCCAAAAGCCTGGAGGACACGCTGTTCTACCGCTACGCCTGTCTCCTCGGCCTCAACGAGGTCGGCGGCGATCCGGGCGAGTACGGGATCGACGCGGAGCATTTCCACGACCTGCAGATCGCCCGCGCCCGCGACTGGCCGAGCGCGATGATCACCACCGCAACCCACGACACCAAGCGCGGCGAGGATGCCCGCACCCGGCTGCTGGCCCTCTCGGAGATCCCGGAGGAATGGGCCAAGGCCTGGGACCTGTGGCAGCGGACAGCCGGCCCGCACCTCGCCCGGATCGACGGCGAGCCGGCCCCCGACGCCAACGACCAGTGGATGTTCTTCCAGGCGATCCTGGGGGCCTGGCCGCTCGCGCTGCTGGAGCGGGACGAGGCCGGGGCGATCACGGATTTCCGCGACCGGCTGATCGCCTACGGCGAGAAGGCCATGCGCGAGGGCAAGCGCCGGTCGAGCTGGGTCAACGTCGACGAGGTCTACGAGGGCGCGGTCAAGCGGCTGTTCACGGCGCTGATCGCCCCGGGCTCGGATTTCCTGAGCGCGCTCCGGCCCTTCGCCCGGCGGCTCGCCCATCTCGGCATGCTGGCGAGCCTCGGCCGGACGGTCCTGAAATGCACCCTGCCCGGCCTGCCCGACACCTACCAGGGCACGGAGATCTGGGACTTCTCCTTCGTCGACCCCGACAATCGCCGCCCGGTGGACTACCCGGCGCTGGAACGGATGCGCGAACAGGGCGGAGATCCGTCGGAACTGCTGGGCCACTGGCCGGACGGGCGGGTCAAGCAGGCGACGCTCACGCGGCTGCTCGCCGAGCGGGCCGAGCGCCCGGACTTCTACGCCAGCGCCGCCTACGAGCCCGTCGACGCAACGGGTCCCCGAGCCGGCCACGTGCTCGCCTACCGGCGGACCGATCCCGGCCAGGAGGGCGCCGACCTGTTCGTGGCGGTGCCGCGGCTGGTGGCGGGTTTGGTCGGCGAGGCGACGTGGTCGGGCGAGGCCTTCGCGGGCACCCGGGTCGAGCTCGGGACGGGGACCCGCTGGCGGGACCTCGCAACCGGGCGGATCGTTGAGAGCCAGGGGGAGGGGACCGATCTCGGCGACCTCCTGCGCGACCTGCCCTACGCGGTGCTGCGGCGGGAGCCGTGACCGGGCCGTCATCGCGAGCGCAGCGAAGCGACCCAGGGCAGCGCGACCTGGATCAGCGTGGCGCTTCTGGATTGCTTCGCTCCGGTCGCAGGGGCGGCGGCAGTCCGGGCGTCTCTTCCGGTGCCGCCTCCGCAGCCCTGTCACGCAACTCTGCTGAGACACGGCGGACCGGATCGCGCGGCACAGCCCGGCGGTTCGGGCGTTACGACACTGGGAACGGGAGCCGAGAGGCAGCATGAACGCACCGACCAAAGCCGCTGCGACGTCCGGGGCCGAGGCCGTCCTGCCGGCCGCGCTGGCGCCCCGGGCCGAGGGGCCGCGGATCTACAATCTGTTCCCGCTCCTGGTCGGGCGCGTCGCGGACTGGATCGCCGAGCTGCCGCGGATCGCCGCGCTCGGCTTCGACTGGGTCTATCTCAACCCGTTCCACCAGACCGGCGGCTCCCGGAGCCTCTACGCGGTGGCCGACCCGGAGCGCCTCGACGCGCGATTCCGCGATCCCGACGGCACGCCCGACGACGAGCAGATCCGCCGCTTCTGCACCGCCGCCGCGGCGCTGGGCCTGTCGGTGATGACCGACCTCGTGATCAACCACACCGCCGACAACGCCCGGCTCGCCACCGAGCGGCCCGACCTGTTCATGAAGGAGCCCGACGGCTCGATCATGCATCCGGCCGCCGTCGACCCGGACGACCCGTCGATCCGCACGATCTGGGGCGATCTGGCCGAGCTCGACTACCACACGCCGGCTGCCCGGGACGAGCTGACCCGGATCTGGGGCGCCTACGTGGCGCATCTCCAGAGCCTCGGCGTCGCGGGCTTCCGGTGCGACGCCGCCTACAAGGTCCCGCCCGAGACCTGGCGCGTCCTGATCGGGGAGGCCAAGGCCCGCGATCCCGCCTGCCTGTTCGCCGCCGAGACCCTGGGCTGCACCTTCGAGGAGGCCCGGGCCACGGCCGGCGCCGGCTTCGACTATCTGTTCAACTCCTTCGCGTGGTGGGACCTGAAGAAGCCCTGGGCGCTGGAGCAGTACGAGCGCCTGCGGGTGCTGGCCCCCTCGATCGCCTTCCCCGAGAACCACGACATGAAGCGGCTCGCCGCCGAGATCGGCGGCGGCCCGGAGGCGGTGGCGGCGCATCTGCGCACCCGTTACGCGCTCGCCGCCTTCTTCTCGGCCGGCGTGCTGATGCCGATCGGCTACGAGTGGGGCTACCGCCGGGCGCTGCACGTGGTCGAGACCACCCCGCGCGACCGCGAGAACGAGACCGGCCTCGACATCTCCGACTCGATCCGGGCGATCAACGCCCTGCGGGCGGAGCTGCCGGCCGCCAATGTCGAGGGCTCGCAGATCCGGATCTCGGCGCCCGACAGCGATCTGGTGGCGCTCGCCCGCTTCGACACCGGCCACCCGGCCTCGGCCCGGCACGGGCTGATCGTGCTCTACAACCCGACCGACAAGCCGGTGCCGGTCGAGGCCGGGTCGCTCATCGCCCGCACCGGCGGCATGCTCGGCACCTTCGTCGACCGGACCCCGGAGGCCGAGCCGATCGCCTTCCACCCCGGCAGCGCCATCGATCTGATGCCGGGCGAGCTGCGCATCCTCGCCGCCAGCGCGCAGGCGGTCGCCCGGCAGCCGACGCGCGGCACCCCGGACGGCGAGGGCCGGGTGGTGATCGAGGCGGTCAGCCCTGAGCTCGACGGCGGTCGCTCGCCGGTGAAGCGGATCGTCGGCGAGTCCCTGCGGGTCGAGGCCGATATCTTCTCCGACGGCCACGAGATCATCGACGCCGCGATCCTGTCGCGAATCGCCGGCAGTGAGGCGTGGCGCGAGGACCCGATGGTCTTCGTCGACAACGACCGCTGGGCCGGGCAATTCCCCCTGGAGCAGAACGCCCGCTACGAGTTCACCCTGATCGCGTGGCGCGACGCCTTCTCGTCCTGGGTGCGTGATACCCTGAAGAAGCGCGCCGCCGGCGTCGACGTGCGCCTGGAGACGATCGAGGGCGTGGCCCTGGTCGGGACCGCCGCGTCGCTCGCCCGCAGCCGGGGCGGCCGCGACGCCGACCGGCTCGCCGCCCTGGTCGCGGCGCTCGCCGCCGAGGAGACGGGCTCGGCCGCCCAGCTCGACCGGATCCTCCAACCCGACGCGTCGAGCCTCGTGCGCCGGAACGCCGAGCGGGTGAACCTGACCCGCTATCCCGTGACCCTGCCGGTGATCGCCGACCGCCTCGCGGCCCGGTTCTCCGCCTGGTACGAGATCTTCCCGCGCTCCCAGTCGATGGACGTCAACCGCCACGGCACCTTCGACGACGTGATCCGGCGCCTGCCGGAGATCCGCGAGCTCGGCTTCGACGTCCTCTACTTCACGCCGATCCACCCCGTGGGCCGGACCAACCGCAAGGGGAAGAACAACACCCTCACGGCCGAGCCCGGCGATGTCGGCTCGGTCTACGCGGTGGGCGCGGAGGAGGGCGGCCACGAGGCCGTGCATCCCGACCTCGGCACGCTCGCGGATTTCGAGCGGCTGGTCGCGGCGAGCCACGCCTACGGGATGGAGATCGCCCTCGATTTCGCGATCCAGTGCTCGCCGGACCATCCCTGGATCAGGAACCACCCGGAATGGTTCGAGTGGCGCCCGGACGGCACGCTGAAATTCGCCGAGAACCCCCCGAAGAAGTACGAGGACATCTCGAACGTCCACTTCTACGGCGGCGCCCTGCCCGCGCTCTGGATCGAATTGCGCGACATCCTGCTCGGCTGGTGCGCAAGAGGCGTGCGCATCTTCCGGGTCGACAACCCGCACACCAAGCCGATCCCGTTCTGGGAATGGGTGATCGGCGAGGTCAACGGCCAGTATCCGGACGCGATCTTCCTCGCCGAGGCCTTCACCCGGCCGAAGATGATGAAGAAGCTCGCCAAGGCCGGCTACCAGCAGAGCTACACCTACTTCACGTGGCGCAACACGAAGCAGGAGCTCACCGATTACGCCCTGGAACTCGCCGGTGAGATGGGCGAATACTACCGCCCGAATTTTTTCGCCAACACGCCCGACATCAACCCGTATTTCCTCCAGACCAGCGGACGCGCGGGCTTCGTGATCCGGGGCACGCTCGCCGCGACCCTGTCGTCGGTCTACGGCATCTACAACGGCTTCGAGCTGTGCGAGGCCGCGCCCTACCCGGGCAAGGAGGAGTATCTCAACTCCGAGAAGTACGAGCTGAAGGCCTGGGACTACGACCGCCCCGGCAACATCCGCGAGCACATCGTCAAGCTCAACAGGATCCGGCGCGAGAATCCCGCGCTCTGGGACTTCCGCAACGTGGTCTTCACCGGGGCCTTCAACGACCAGATCATCGCCTACGCCAAGGCGACGCCCGAGCGCGACAATTGCATCTTCACCATGGTCAACCTCGATCCGAAGAACCGCCAGGAATGCACCTACGAGGTGCCGCTCTGGCTGCTGGGCCTGCCGGACGACGGCGCCGTGGAGGTGGAGGATCTGCTCCAGGGCTACCGGTTCGAGCTGCGGGGCAAGTCCCACCGCATCGCGCTGGATCCGGCCGAGCGATCCTGCGTCATCTGGCGCTTGCGGGCGCCGCGGCGGGTTGCGGGCTGAGGCCGCCCGTGGCACTCGACCATGACTCCTGATCCCGACGACGGGCCCGCCCGTCGCCGACCATTGCCCCGCGCGGCCGACCGCCCGCGCCCCGGCCGGTCCCGACCGCCGGTCCCAGTCCCTTCGACCGATGAGGCAGCGACGCGATGATCGATCGCAGCGACCCGCAATGGTACCGTGACGCCATCATCTACCAGATCCACGTCAAGTCGTTCTTCGACGCGAACAACGACGGGATCGGCGATTTCGAGGGGCTGACCCAGCGCCTCGACTACGTCCGCGACCTCGGCGTCACGGCGATCTGGCTGATGCCGTTCTACCCCTCGCCGCTCCGCGACGACGGCTACGACATCGCCGATTACGAGGGCATCAACCCGTCCTACGGGACCATGGAGGATTTCAGGGCCTTCGTGGCGGCGGCGCACGAGCGCGGCCTGCGGGTGATCACCGAGCTCGTGATCAACCACACCTCGGACCAGCACCCCTGGTTCCAGGCCGCCCGGGAGGCGCCGCCCGGCTCGCCCGAGCGCGACTTCTACGTCTGGTCGGATACCGACGAGCCCTACCGGGATACGCGGATCATCTTCCTCGACACCGAGGCCTCGAACTGGACCTGGGACCCGGTCGCCAAGCAGTATTTCTGGCACCGGTTCTACAGCCATCAGCCGGACCTGAATTTCGACAACCCGAAGGTGCTGGAAGCGGTCATCGCGACCATGCGCTACTGGCTCGACATGGGCGTCGACGGGCTGCGGCTCGACGCGATCCCCTACCTGATCGAGCGCGACGGCACGAATTGCGAGAACCTCGCCGAGACGCACGACGTGATCAAGAAGATCCGGGCGGCGCTCGATGCCAGCTACCCCGACCGGATGCTGCTGGCCGAGGCCAACCAGTGGCCGGAGGAGACCGCCCAGTATTTCGGCGACGGCGACGAATGCCACATGGCGTTCCACTTCCCGCTGATGCCGCGGATGTACATGGCGATCGCCCGGGAGGACCGGCACCCGATCACCGACATCATGCGCCAGACCCCGGAGATCCCGGAGGGCTGCCAGTGGGCGATCTTCCTGCGCAACCACGACGAGCTGACGCTCGAGATGGTCACGGCCGAGGAGCGTGACTACCTCTGGTCGTTCTACGCCGCCGAGCGCCGGGCCCGGATCAATCTCGGCATCCGCCGCCGCCTCGCGCCGCTGCTGGAGAACGACCGGCGCAAGATCGAGCTGATGAAGTCCCTCGTCCTGTCGATGCCCGGCACGCCGGTGCTGTATTACGGCGACGAGATCGGCATGGGCGACAACATCTATCTCGGCGACCGCGACGGCGTGCGCACGCCCATGCAGTGGTCGCCCGACCGCAACGGCGGCTTCTCCCGGTCGAACCCGCAGCGCCTGTTCCTGCCGGCGATCCAGGACCCGATCTACGGCTTCGACGCGATCAACGTCGAGGCGCAGACCCAGGCGCAGACCAGCCTGCTCAACTGGACGCGGCGCATGATCGCGATCCGCAACAACAGCGTCGCGTTGGGCCGCGGCACGATCCAGTTCCTGTATCCCTCGAACCGCAAGGTCCTGGCCTGGATCCGCGAGCACGAGGACGAGCGGATCCTGTGCGTGGCCAACCTGTCGCGCGCACCCCAGGCGGTGCAGCTCGACCTGTCGGAATTGCGCACCGCGGTGCCGATCGAATTGACCGGCGGCACCGAATTCCCGCCGATCGGCGACCTGCCCTACCTGCTGACCCTGCCGTCCTACGGCTTCTATTGGTTCAGCTTGAGCGCCGCGCGCTCCGGCGTGGTCGGCCCGCAGCAGGAGCCGCCGGAGCTGTTCACCCTGGTGCTCACCGGCGGCATCGAGAGCCTGATGTCGGGCCGCGAGCGCGTCGCCTTCGAGCGCACGGTGGTGCCGTCGTTCCTGATGAGCCGGCGCTGGTTCGGCGCCAAGGGCTCGCGGATCCGGGCCGTGAAGGTCATCGACTGCGCCGCCCTGAAGGACGGCGACGGCAGCGCGCGCTTCCTGCTGCCGCGGCTGCAGGTGCAGCTCGCCAACGGCGAGGCCCAGGACTACTTCGTGCCGGTCGGCGTCGAGGAGGGCCGCGAGGACGAAACGCTCCTGCCCTTCGCGGTCGCCCGGGTCCGGCGCGGCCCGCGCACCGGCCTGCTCTACGGCGCGGCCGGCTCCAACAGCTTCGCGGCCTGCCTGATCGAGGACATGCGCCGGGGCACCGAGCTGCCCACGGAGAGCGGGCGGCTGGTCTTTGCCACCACCTCGGCCTTCGACCCGGAGGTCACGGTCGACGTGGCCGACATCCGCCGGCTCTCGGCCGAGCAGAGCAACACCTCGATCGCCATCGGCTCGAAGATGATGCTCAAGCTGCTGCGCCGCCTGCAGCCGGGCATCCATCCCGAGATCGAGGTCGGGCGCTTCCTCACCGAGCAGGCGGGCTTCGCCAACACCCCGGCTCTGCTCGGCACCCTGGAGCACGTGGCCGAGGACGGCACCCGCACGGCGCTGGCGGTGCTGCAGAAGTTCGTCATGAACCAGGGCGACGCCTGGACGCTGATGCTGGAGGGCCTGCGCCGGGACTTCGAGACCGTGGTGCTCACCCCCGAGAGCGAGGCGGCCACCCCCGCGGAGGCGTTCCAGGCCCATGGGCCCTGGGCGGACCTGCTCGGGCGGCGCACCGCCGAGCTGCACGCGGCGCTCGCCATCGAAACCGACGATCCGGCCTTCGCGGCCGAGCCGTTCACCGAGGACGATCTCGCGGTGCTGGCGCGCGACGCCCGCCACCAGGCCGAGCGCGCCTTCCGGGCGCTCAAGGGCTTGGCCGAGCGCGGCCTCGATGCCGGCAAGCCGTCCTGCGCGGCGCTGGCGGGGCGCGCGAGCGAGGTCGAGGCCTTGATCGCGGTGCTGACCGCCGAGCCGCCGGTCGGCGCCCACAAGACCCGCATCCACGGCGACTACCACCTCGGCCAGGTGCTGGTCGCCGAGAGCGACCTGATCATCGTCGATTTCGAGGGCGAGCCCTCGCGTCCGGCCGACGAGCGCCGGGCCAAGTCGATGCCGCTGCGCGACGTGGCCGGTCTGATGCGCTCCTTCGCGTACGGGGCCGAGACGGTGACCCGCGAGATCGCCGCCCGGTTCGGCGACACCGAGGAGCGGGCACGGGACGCCGCCGCCGCGTGGCGGGGCATGATCGAGTCGGCGTTCCTGACCGGCTACCACTCGGCCGTGGAGGGGTCACGGGCGGCCGTGACCGACCCTGGCACACGGGCCCGGCTGCTGCGCCTCTGCCTGCTGACCAAGGCTCTCTACGAAGTCGATTACGAGGCCAACAACCGGCCGGACTGGATCGAAATTCCCGCCCGTGGGGTTCTCACCATTCTGGACACGGACGGACACGAGCCCGGAGCAACGGAATGACGGCGATCGACGAGACCTTCGCAACGCGGGTCGACCCGGAAGCGGCGACGGCGCGGACCGCGGATGTCCCGGGCTCCGGCACCGAGGCTGCGGCGCCGAGCGTCCATCCGGACGCGATCGCGGCGCTGATGGCCGCCAGCCACGGCGATCCGTTCGCGGTGCTCGGGCCCCACCGGGTCGGGCCCAAGGCCTGGGAGGTGCGCGCCGTGCTGCCCGAGGCCCGGGCCGCCACCCTGGTGATGGACGGCCGGACCGTGCCGTTCGAGAAGCGCCACCCGGACGGGTTCTGGGTCGCCAAGGCCGAGGGCGAGCACCGGCCGCTCTACGAGATCGAGGTCGAGTCCTGGGACGGCACCAAGCGCCGCCGCTACGACCCCTACGGCTTCGGCTCGTCGATCGAGCAGTACGACGTCGCCTCCCTGCGCGAGGTCGGCACCAACCTCGTCTACCGGATGCTCGGCGCCCAGTCGGGGCAGCTCGACGGCATCGACGGCTTCCGTTTCGCGGTCTGGGCCCCGAATGCCCGCAAGGTCAGCGTGGTCGGCGACTTCAACGACTGGGACGGGCGCCGCCACCCGATGCGCCTTTGGCAGGACGGCGGCATCTGGGAGCTGTTCGTGCCCGGCCTCAAGGCCGGCGCGCGCTACAAGTTCGAGATCCGCGGGCCCGACGGGTCCCTGGTCCCGCTCAAGGCCGACCCGGTCGCCTTCGCGGCCCAGCACCCGCCGGAGACCGCCTCGGTCACCCATGGGTCGGGCGAGTTCGACTGGCGCGATTCCGGCTGGATGAGCACCCGCGGCGCCAAGGATCCGCGCCACGCGGCGATCTCGGTCTACGAGGTCCATCTCGGCTCCTGGGCGCGGGTGCCCGAAGAGGGCAACCGCTACCTGACCTACCGCGAGCTCGGCGAGCGGCTGATCCCCTACGTCAAGGATATGGGCTTCACCCATATCGAGATGCTGCCGATCACCGAGTTCCCGTTCGACGGATCCTGGGGCTACCAGCCGGTCTCGCTGTTCGCGCCGACCAGCCGCTTCGGCACGCCGGAGGACTTCGCCGCCTTCGTGGACGCCGCCCACGAGGCCGGCATCGGCGTGCTGCTCGACTGGGTGCCGGGCCACTTCCCGCTCGACGCCCACGGGCTCGGCCTGTTCGACGGCACCCACCTCTACGAGCACGCCGACCCGCGCCAGGGCTTCCACCAGGATTGGGGCACCTACATCTACAATTTCGGGCGGACCGAGGTCGCGACCTTCCTCGCCGCCAACGCCCGGTTCTGGCTGGAGCATTACCACCTCGACGGCCTGCGGGTGGATGCCGTCGCGTCGATGCTCTACCTCGACTATTCCCGCCGCCAGGGCGAGTGGATCCCGAACCGCTACGGCGGCAACGAGAACCTCGACGCGATCGATTTCCTGCGCAAGACCAACGAGGCGACCTACAGCCACGCGCCGGGGACGATCACGGTGGCCGAGGAATCGACCTCTTGGCCCGGCGTCTCGCACCCGACCTACACGGGCGGCCTGGGCTTCGGCTTCAAGTGGAACATGGGCTGGATGCACGACACCCTGCATTTCATGCAGGAGGATCCGATCCATCGCCGTTACCACCACCACAACCTGACCTTCGGGCTGCTCTACGCCTTCTCGGAGAATTTCGTCCTGCCGCTCTCCCACGACGAGGTCGTGCACGGGAAGGGCTCGCTGCTCGGCAAGATGCCGGGCGACCGCTGGCAGAAATTCGCGAACCTCCGGGCCTATTACGGCTTCATGTGGGGGCATCCCGGCAAGAAGCTGCTGTTCATGGGCGGCGAGTTCGGCCAGGAGCGGGAGTGGAACCACGACACCAGCCTGGACTGGCACCACCTCGACGACCCGCTGCACAAGGGCGTGCAGAGCGTGGTGCGCGATCTCAACCGGCTCTACGTCTCGACGCCGGCCCTCTACAGCCGCGATGTCGAGCATACCGGCTTCCAGTGGCTGGTGGCGGACGATCAGGACAACAGCGTGATCGCCTGGGCCCGCAAGGGCGCCAAGCCCGGCGAGGTCGCCATCGTGGTCTCGAACTTCACGCCGGTGCCGCGCGAGGGCTACCGGATCGGCGTGCCGCAGGCCGGCTTCTACCGGGAGGCGTTCAACTCGGATGCCGGGGCGTATGGCGGCTCCAACCTGGGCAACCAGGGCGGTTGCCACACCGACGACCAAGCGAGCCACGGCCAGAAGCAGAGCCTGTCGCTGACCCTGCCGCCGCTCGCCACGATGATCTTTTTGCTGGAGGGGTGAGGAGGCTTTCGCCTCCGTCCAGACGTCACGGCGTCATCCCGGGATCGCGCAGCGGAGCCCGGGATCCAGACCCGCGACGCGTCACGGTCCGCACCGACGGCGGATCTGGGTTGCCCCTTCGGGTCCGGGTTCGCCTGCGGCGCCCCGGAACGACGGCCCACAGTGAAGCGGCGCGAAAGGACGCTCCCCCGCTACCGGGAGGGACGATCCGGCGCGAACGGGCTTGCCCCTCCCGCGGGGGGAAGGCCGCGAAAAGTCCCTACGCCGCCCGCCAGCGCAAAGCCGTGCTGTTGCCGATGGCCCGGCCATAGAGCCCGGCATAGTTGTCGGCGGCCTGGTCCCAGCCGAACCGGGCCGACATAGCGCGCCGCCGCATGGCGTTGAGGCGCTTCTTCTGGCCGAAGGCCTCCAGCGCCCGGCGGACCGCCGCGCCGAAGGACGCCGCCGAGGCGTCCGCGAAGGTGAAGCCCGTCACCCCGTCCTCGACGGTGTCGGCCAAGCCCCCGGTCCGGCGCACGATCGGCAGGGAGCCGAAGCGCTGCGCGTACATCTGCGCCAGCCCGCAGGGCTCGAAGCGCGAGGGCATCAGCAGGAAGTCGCTGCCGGCGAACATCCGCCGGGCCTGCGCCTCCTCGAAGCCGACATGGACCCCGACCGCGTCGGGATGGCGCTTGGCGAGTCCGCGGAGCGCCTGCTCGAACCGGCCCTCGCCCTGGCCGATCACCACGAGCTGGCCGCCCTCGGCCACGATGGCCTCGGCCGCCTGCAGGCTCAGGTCGATGCCCTTCTGGTGGACGAGCCGCGACACGATGGCGAAGAGCGGCCCGCGGGAGACGGCCAGGCCGAATTGCTGGCGCACCGCCTCGGCATTGGCGCGCTTGCCCTTCCAGTCATCGACCTCGAAGCGCGTCGCGAGGTGCGGGTCGGCGCTCGGGTCCCAGGTCTCGTCGATGCCGTTGAGGATGCCGGCGAGCCGGCCCTGGCCGGCGCGGGTGCGCAGCAGCCCGTCGAGGCCGCAGCCCATCTCGGCGGTCTGGATCTCCCGCGCGTAGGTCTGGCTCACCGTGGTGACCTGCGAGGCGTAGAAGATGCCGGCCTTCAGGAAGGAGAGCTGGCCGTAGAACTCGGCACCGTCGACCTGGAAGGCCGATTCCGGCACGCCGAGGCGGGGCAGGGCGTCCCGGGGAAACAGGCCCTGATAGGCGAGGTTGTGGATCGTCAGCACGCTGGGAACCCGCCGGCCGCGCCAGGCGAGGTAGGCGGGGGCCAGAGCAGCCTGCCAGTCGTTGAGGTGCAGCAGGTCGGCCGCCCAGTCGGGATCGATGCCGGCGGCAAGTTCGGCCGCCGCGAGGCTGAGACGGGCGAAGCGCAGGTCGTTGTCGCCGAAATCACCCTGCTGGTCGCCATAGGGCGTGCCGTCGCGCTCGTAGAGGTCGGGGCTGAGCAGGACGTAGATGCGCAGGCCGTCGACCGCCTCGACCAGGCCGAGGTCGCAGGCCGGGATTCCCGCGAAGCCCTCGAGGCGGGCGATGACCGGGATCTCAGGGAACGCCGCGCGGACCTGCCGGTAGCCGGGGATCAGCACGCGGATGTCGTAATGCGGCACCAGGGCCCGGGGCAGGGCGGCCGAGACCTCGCCGAGACCGCCGGTCTTCACGAAATCGGCCATCTCGGGCGTGGCGTAGAGGATGCGGCGGCGCAGGGAGGCGGGACGGGCCGGAACCGATACGGGAACGACGCCGTCCTCTTCGCTCGATGACCACTCGGCGAAGGAACCACCACGGCGCGCATCGAGCATCGGCATTGATCCTGGCCGGGCGGAATGCCCCGGTCCGGCAGACGACCGGCCAAGTACGGCTGTCGCGATCTCAACCACGGCTAAAGCTCCTCCGCCGCGACGGTTCCGTTGCGACGCACAAAATAGGCCACCGCGTGCATTAAGCTTCACTTACCTATGTCGCATTGCAACAAGAAATCGCGCCGGATCGACGGTTTTCGATCGATGAGCGCGCCTTTTCGGGTGGAGAGCGCGCTGGCCAGCCGCCTACGGCTGACGGCTTCGGCAGCGCCGCCTGTGCGAGCGGAGCGCAGCTAACCCAGAGGGCGCCAAGCTCATCCTGGCACGCGGCCCTGGGCCACGTCGCGCCGCCTATTCGGACGACGAAGTGCCGTTCCATCAGTGCCGGACCGTTGGACCGGCGTTCCCGATTCGGCGCGTCGCCCGGATGCGCAGATCCGGGCTGCTCACCCGTCGCGGCGCAGGATCACCCCCTCGGCGGGTCCCAGCGCCAGGGTCAGGCCGGCCGTCTCGCCCGCGCGCCCCGCATGGGTCGAGAGCAGCACGGTCCAGCCGCCCTCGGGCAGCGGCAGTTCCTGCGCCACCGCGCCGAAATTCAGGAGCACGCGCAGAACGGCGGCGTCGGCGAAGCGCTCGTAGGCGAACACCTCCGCGATCCCCAGCGGCACCGGCCGGTAGCCGCCCACGGCGAGTGCCGGGTGGTCGCGGCGCAGGCCGAGCAGCCGCCGATGCAGGGTCAGCATCGAGCCAGGGTCGGAGCGCTGGCTCTCGACATTGCGGGTCGTCCAGTCCTCAGCCAGCGGCAGCCAGGGCTCGGCCGTGGAAAATCCGGCCTGCGGGCTGTCGTCCCACTGCATCGGCGTGCGCTCCGGATCGCGGCCGTGCCCGGGCTCGTTGTGCTCCCACGGGTCGCGGGCGCGCTCCGGCGGGATCGGCACGTGGCCGAGGCCGATCTCGTCGCCGTAATAGAGGGTCGGCGTGCCCCGCAGGGTCAGGAGCAGCATCGCGGCGATGCGGGCCTGATCGGCCCCGACGCGGGCGGCGATGCGCGGCTGGTCGTGATTGCCCAGCACCCAGTTCGGCCAGCCGCCCTCGGGCAGGGCCGCCTCGTACTGCGCCACGAGGTCGGCCACCGCGTCGGCCCGCCACGGGGTCTGGATCAGCTGGAAATTGAACGGCAGGTCGGCGCCGGTGAGGTCCGGGCCGTAATAGGCGACCAGCCGCTCCACCGGCAGGTAGATCTCGCCGATCAGCACCCGCTCGCCGTACTGGCGCAGCACCGCCCGCATCCCGGCGATCACGTCGAAGATCTCAGGCCGGTCGGCGGAGTAGACCTGGGTGAAGCGGTTGATCTCGGGCGCGCCCGGCGCGTAGTCGGGATTGGCCGGGTTGTCGCGGAAGCCCGCATCCTTCATCAGGTGCCAGATCACGTCGACCCGGAACCCGTCGACCCCGCGCTCCAGCCAGAAGCGCAGCACGTCGTGCATGGCCGCCCGCACCGCGGGGTTGCGCCAGTTCAGGTCCGGCTGCTCGGCCAGGAAGGCGTGGTAGTAGTACTGGCCGGTGGCCGCGTCGAAGGTCCAGGCCGGGCCGCCGAAATTCGACAGCCAGTTGTTGGGCGGACCGCCGCCCGGCGCGGGGTCGCGCCAGATATACCAGTCCCGCTTCGGGCTCGTGCGCGACGACCGGCTCTCCGCGAACCATTGATGCGCGATCGAGGAATGGTTCGGCACGAAGTCGAGGATCACCTTCAACTTCCGCCGGTGGGCCTCGGCGACCAGCGCGTCGAAATCGGCCAGCGTGCCGAACAGCGGGTCGATCCCGCAATAATCGGCCACGTCGTAGCCGAAATCCGCCATGGGCGAGGGGTAGACCGGCGAGATCCACACGGCGTCGACCCCGAGCCAAGCCAGGTAATCCAGGCGCGCCGTGATCCCCGGCAGATCGCCGACGCCGTCGCCGTTCGTGTCCTGAAAGGAACGGGGGTAGACTTGGTAGACGGTCCCGCGCTTCCACCAGACGGTGTCGGTCATGCTGCGCCTCTCGCTTTGTCGGCCCAGGGTTGAGTACAGAGCCGCGCGCCCGCGACCGGCGGCAGATGCGGCCCGGGCCTATCCGGCGCGTGTGACTGGAATGTCACGGCGGCGCGCCATATGTGCTGCTGCGTGTCCGTGCGCTCCGCCGGGGCGGCGCTGCCACGACTTCGCCGGAAGCCGACCGCACGGTCGGACGCTTCGGGGCACGGATCGCCGTCCGTTCATGCGGCGGCAATCCATCAAGAGAGATAATCCGCCCACGATCCTCCCGGCGCAAGAATCCGGGGACTGACTTTTGGGGGACCCGCACGTGTTGAACGATGTTCTGATCCGACCCGCCCCCCAGGAGGCCTCGCGCGACGAGCGCGCTTCGGAGGCGCCGGCGCCTGCTCCTTGGACCGTCCCGGCGCTCTCCGCAAGCGGCGATGCCGTGGTCGATTTGCGGGAATCGATCCGCGCCAAACTCACCTTCGCGCTGGGCCGCACGCCCGAGACCGCCCGCCCGCGCGACTGGTTCGTGGCGACCGCGCTGGGCCTGCGCGAGCGGGTCGTGGCGGCGGCGCTGGCGTCGGAGCGCGGCGTGCCGAACAAGCGCGTCTACTACCTGTCGCTGGAATTCCTGATCGGCCGGCTGATGTCGGACGCCCTGAACAATCTCGGCCTCACCGAGACCACCCGGGCGGCGCTCCGGGAGCTCGGGGTCGATCTCGACGCCGTGCAGGAGGCCGAGCCCGACGCGGCTCTGGGCAATGGCGGCCTCGGGCGGCTCGCCGCCTGCTTCATGGAGAGCATGGCCAGCATCGGCATCCCGGCCATGGGCTACGGCATCCGCTACGACCACGGCCTGTTCCGCCAGTCCTTCGAGGACGGCTGGCAGCGCGAGGCGCCGGAGACCTGGCTCGCAGAGGGCAACCCCTGGGAATTCGCCCGGCCCGAGGCGACCTACACGATCGGCTTCGGCGGCACCGTGACGCTGTCCTCGCCGGAGGAGGGGGTGATCCGGCGCCACTGGCAGCCGGCCGAGGCCGTGCGGGCGGTGGCCCACGACGTGCCGGTGGTCGGCTGGCGCGGGCGGCACGTCAATGCGCTCCGCCTGTGGAAGGCCGAGGCCGGCGAGCCGATCGACCTCGCCCGCTTCAACGGCGGCGACCATGTCGGGGCGGTCGCGGCGCGGATGCGCGCCGAGGCGATCTCGCGGGTGCTCTATCCGAGCGATTCCTCGGCCGAGGGCCAGGAGCTGCGCCTGCGCCAGGAATACTTCTTCACCGCGGCCTCGATCCAGGATCTGGTGGCCCGGCACGTGGCCGAGCGCGGCGACGTGCGGTCCCTGCCCGACCACGCCGCCATCCAGCTCAACGACACGCACCCGGCGATCGCGGTGCCGGAGCTGATGCGCGTCCTGCTCGACGTCTACGGCCTCTCCTGGGAGGATGCCTGGCACGTCACCACCCACACCCTGCACTACACGAACCACACCCTCCTGCCCGAGGCGCTGGAGACCTGGCCGGTGGAGCTGATGGAGCGGCTGCTGCCGCGCCACATGCAGATCATCTACCTGATCAACTGGATGCACCTGGAGGAGCAGGCCAAGCACGGCCGTCAGGACGCCGCCTACCTCGCGTCGATCTCGCTGATCGACGAATCGCACGGGCGGCGGGTGCGGATGGGGCACCTCGCCTTCCACGGCGCGCGCCGGGTCAACGGCGTCTCGGCGCTGCACACCGACCTGATGCGCTCGACGGTCTTCTCCGACCTGCACGCGCTGGATCCCGACAAGATCGTCAACAAGACCAACGGCATCACCTTCCGCCGCTGGCTGCACAACGCCAATCCGGGCCTCACCCGGCTCGCCGTGGAGACGGTGGGCGCCGGCGTGCTGGACAACCCCGAGCTGCTCCGGGGCCTCGAGGCCCATGCCGAGGATCCGGCCTTCGTGGCGCGCTACGCGGCGGTGCGCCGGGAGCGCAAGGAGGCGCTCGCCGCCCTCATCGCCGAGCGCACCGGCATCGACGTCGATCCGGACGCGCTGTTCGACATCCAGGTCAAGCGCATCCACGAGTACAAGCGCCAGCTCCTCAACGTGATCGAGACCGTGGCGCTCTACCAGGCGATCAAGGCCGAGCCGCACCGGGACTGGACGCCCCGGGTGAAGATCTTCGCCGGCAAGGCGGCGCCGAGCTACGTCCGGGCCAAGCTGATCATCAAGCTCGCCTGCGACGTCGCCAAGGCGGTCAACGACGATCCCGAGGTCGCGGGCCGGCTGAAGGTGGTGTTCCTGCCGAACTATTCGGTGAGCCTCGCCGAGTCGATCATCCCGGCCGCGGATCTCTCCGAGCAGATCTCCACCGCCGGCATGGAGGCCTCGGGCACCGGCAACATGAAGTTCGCCCTCAACGGCGCGCTCACGGTGGGCACCCTCGACGGCGCCAACATCGAGATTCGCGACCATGTCGGGGCGGACAACATCTTCATCTTCGGCCTGGAGGCCGACGGCGTCCGCGCCCGGCAGGCCGAGGCGGATTACGCGGCCCGGGCGATCCAGGCCTCCCCGCGTCTCGCTGCGGCCCTCGACATGATCGCCTCGGGGCGGTTCTCGCCGGAGGAGCCGGGCCGGTTCCGGCCTCTCACCGACGACCTGCGCCAGCACGACCAGTACCTGCTGACCGCCGATTTCGACGCTTACTGGCGGGTCCAGCGGTCGATCGACGCCGCGTGGCGCGATCCGCGCGGCTGGTGGGCCAAGGCGATCCGCAACACCGCCCGGATGGCGTGGTTCTCCTCCGACCGGGCGATGCGCGAATACGCCCAGGAGATCTGGCGGGTCCGGCTGGGCTGAGCGTCTCGGGCCGCGCCCGGGGGCACGCCCCCGTCAGCGGCCCCTGAGCCGCAACCCCGCGCGGCGCAGAGCGCGCTGGAGCCGGTGGCGCAGGAGCGCGGCGCGCGCGGCGAGCCCGAGCCTGCGCCGGCAGAACACGTGCGACACGCGCCCGAGCCGCGGCCCCCGGTCGGGCTCGCCCTTGCGCAGGGGGATGTCCGGCAGGTCCGCCGACTGCGCGACCCGGAGGGACCGGGCCGCCGGAAACCGGACGCTGCGGAAGACCGAGCGCGTGTAGTAGGAGAAGGCGTCGTAGGCGAGGATCGCGCGCGCCCGTCCGGTCGCCGGATCCTCGACCGTCAGCGTGCCCATCTGCGGCCCGTAGGTCACGAGCAGGCCGATCACGTCCCGGGAATGCCCGAGCGGGATCTCGGCGCGTCCGCCCTCCGGAATCTCCAGGAATTGCAGCGGGATGCCGTTGCGCCGCGATTCGAACCCGCAGGTCAGGCCGGGGAGCGTGCGCAGGGGCAGGGATTCGAACCGGCCGGGCAGCACGCGGAACCGGTCGATATAGGCACGGCCCGGCGGCGGGGCGCGCAGGAAGCTGTAGACCAGGGTGCCGTAGAGCTCGGCCCCGGCCGGCGTGACGTGGGTGCCGTCCGTCAGGAGATAGGTGATGTCCCCCGCGCCCGCCTCGGCCGCCGGGGCGGCGATGTCGAGGGACGGGATGCCGTAGAGGGCGCGGTACTCCGCGAGCAGGCCGGCGACGGGCTCGGCCCCGTAATCGACGCCGCC
Organism: Methylobacterium sp. PvR107; assembly: GCF_017833295.1. Taxonomy (NCBI): domain Bacteria; kingdom Pseudomonadati; phylum Pseudomonadota; class Alphaproteobacteria; order Hyphomicrobiales; family Methylobacteriaceae; genus Methylobacterium; species Methylobacterium sp. PvR107. Next base: position 6,279,849 of record NZ_JAFIBW010000001.1, on the reverse strand, counting down.
CTGGTGGAGGTTGAGGAAGGCGACGGGCAGGGCGCGCCGGGCGGTCGCCGCGAGGATGTCGTCGAGATAGGCCCGCATCGTCGCGCCGTCGAAGTAGCGGACGTTGCCGGTGAACAGTTCGAGGAGGACGTGGTCGCAGGGCGTCGCGTCCAGGATCTCGTCGATCAGGCAGGCGAGGGTGGGCAGCGAGTGGCCGCCCCAGCCGCACCGCAGGAACGCGACCGGCCGCCCCTCGGCTTCGGCCAGGGCGTTCGCCCGCTCGACATAGCCCGGCAGTTCGGTGACGCTGTAGCCGAGGCAGAGGACGCGGAACATCGGGACGCGGGATCCGCTCGGCTCACGGTCGGGGAGGAGGTCCGGGCGCGGGTATCAGCCGATCCCGCCCGCGTCGAGGCGGAACGGCCCGCGGGCCGTGCGCCGTCGTGACCGTCAGTCGAGCACGATCGGGTAGCAGCGCGCCCCCACCGAGGCGGCGAGCACCTGCACGGCGCCCACCGTCGAGACGTCGCCGGCCACGTGGACGACGTCGGTGGCGCGCAGGCTCGGCAGGTGGGCGGTGAGCGGGCCGGAGCGCACGTCCGGCGGCCGCTGGCGCCCGCGATCGGCGCAGAGCACGATCCGGGCGACGCCGGTGCGGCGCAGCCAGTCCAGGCTCTCGCGCATGTAGAGGTCGAGGGCGTCGCGGGCGCCGACCGCCAGCGCCAGCTCGCGGGCGGGCTCGACGTAGCGGGCCGCCCGGGCGATCGCCCAAATCGGGCCGAAGCCGGCGCCGGCCGCCACCAGCACGAGGCGTCCGCCCCCGGGGCGGTACTGACCCCGGCCCACGGGACCCTTCAGCCGTACGGGCTGGTCGAGCCGGATCGCGTCGACCGCATCGCCCTCGGGGTCGCGGGGGATGTGGAACACCGCCTCGTTGATCTCGGCCGCGCCATCGACCCGCAGCGTCGGGGACAGGGTCATGGCGGGCATCCCCGCGAAGGTCACGAGGGCCTGGTGGCCCGGCTCGCCGGTCGGGCGCTTGGTCAGGGTCGCCACGATTTCGACGATGCCGGGGCTGAGCCGGCGGATCCCGGTGACCGTGCCCTTGCGGAGGCTGACGGGCGCTGCCGCCGCCTCTTCCTGGGCCTGGATCGGGGCGCCGGGCAGGGCGGGCCGCAGGGCTTCGGCGCGGGCGCGGCGGGCGGGCTGCCGGCGGCCGGAGGGCGCCACGGCCCCCTGGCCGGCGAGCAGCATGCCGTTCAGCGACGGGAGCGGCGCGATCATGCCCTCGGCGAGCGCCGCCTCCAGCGGCGTATCGCCGGTCGAGACGCGCACCGACCGGCCGTTGACGACGAGCGAGCAGCGCGCCCCCATGGCTCTCCCCCGCATGCCCTGGTGACGGATCAGCGGGCGCGGATCAGGAGCGTGTCGACGAGGGCCGCCCAGCGCTCCCGGGTCGCGCGGACATCGTCGGTCGGGGCGGAATCCGTGAGGAGCTGGCGCTGCGCGCGCAGTGCCTCGACCTCCTGCCGTTGGGCGCGGAGCACGGCCTTCATCACCTGCAGCTCGGTCTCGAGCCGGGCGATCTCGTCGGCCTCGTCGGCCTCGGCCGAGAGGTCGTCGGCATACGCGTCGACGGATTCGTCGGTGGCGCGCGCCGCGCGGCCGGGCAGGGGCAGCCGGGTCCGGGCCTGCTGCTCCAGCCGCACCGGCCGGGCCATCAGGCGGCGCACGAGGTCAGAGCTGCCTGCCTGCTGAAAACGCCGTGCCGCCTCGGCCATCCGACCCATCCCCTGCGCGGGCGCTGAAAGGCCCATCCGTCAACAGGAGCTTGATCGGACATGGTTAAGGCAGCCTTAAACCGATCGGCGAGTCACGCCGCTTCCGCGGCCGCCTGCTGCATCACCCGGGCGACGAGCGCGTAGGTCTCGGTCCAGGCCTCCCGCACCTCCGGGGTGAAATCCGGGCCCAGGCCCTGCTCCAGGGTCCACAGCAGGGCCGCGCCCACCGGCTCGTAATGGGCGGCCTGCGTGCCGTAGGCCACGTGCTTGCGCCCGAGGTCCTGGAGGGCCGGGACCACGGTCTCCGGATGGGCGAGATTGGCCACCGCCAGTCCCAGCATGGCCATCAGCTTCTGCTTCTGCTCGGTCATGTCGACGGGGAAGAGGCCGCGCACCTGCGGGGCGATCTCGAACAGGCGGCCGTAGAACAGGTCGGCCGCCGTCCCGGCGATGGGCCGCACCTTCGCGAAGCTGTCCTGCACCAGCCTGATCTGTTCGGGCGTCATCGCATCCCCTGCCACCACGTTGATCGTTGGTCGACAGTATACCGGATTCGCCACGCCGAAACGAGATCAAGCGGCTTCCGGGGCCGCTCCGACGATCTGGCGGGCCTGCAGCAGCGTCATGGGCTCACCGAAGGCGGGACCCAGCGCGTATTCGCAGCCGAGACCGGCCAGCGCTTGGGCGTCGGCTTCCGATTCGCAGCCCTCGGCCACGATGGCGAGGGTCAGCTCGCTCGCCATGCGGACGATGGAGCGCAGGATCGCGGTCTGGCCGGTTCCGATCTGGCGCACGAAGGTCGCGTCGACCTTGATCGTGTCGAACGGGAAGCGCTGGAGATACGACAGAGCCGAGTAGCCGGTGCCGAAATCCGACAGGCACAGGCCGGCGCCGAGGTCGTGGATCCGCGCCAGCATCTGGGCGGCGTATTCCGGGTTCTCCATCACGAGGCTCTCGCTGAATTCCAGCTTGAGCGAGCCGGGCAGCGCCCCGGAACGGGCCAGCACGGTCTTCACGTCGTGCAGGAGGTCGTGGCGCAGGAGCTGGCGCGAGGACAGGTTGCAGGCCGCGAAGATCGGCGGCTCGACCTCCAGGGAACGCTGCCACGCCGCCAGTTCGAGGGCGGTGCGCTCCAGGGCGAAGATGCCGAGATTGACGATGAAGCCGCTCTCCTCGGCGAGCGGCAGGAAGGTCGAGGCGGGGATGCGCCCGAGCTTCGGGTGGTCCCAGCGCAGAACCGTCTCGAAGCCCGCCACGGTGCGGTCCTCGAGCCGCACCACCGGCAGAAACAGCACGCGCATCTCATTGCGCTCGATCGCCTTGCGCAGGTCGCTCTCCAGCATCATCCGGTCCGAGCGGTCGGTGCGCATATGGGCCCGGAACACCTCGATCCGGTCGCCGCCGTTGCGCTTGGCCTGGATCATGGCGATCTCGGCGCTCTTGAACACCTCTTCGCGCTTGAGGTTGGCCCCCGCCTCGTAGAGGGCGAGGCCGATGGAGACGGTGAGGAAGATCTCCCGGTCCGCGTAGGTGATCGGGGTCGCGATCGCCCGGCGGATCATCTCGGCGAAGGCCAGGATCCGGTCGGGCTCGCGCTCGGAGAGCAGGATCACCGCGAACTCGTCGCCCGCCACCCGGGCCAGGGTATCCTGCGGACGCAGCAGGCGGCCGAGCCGGCGCGACAGGGTCAGCAGGATCGAATCGCCCGCCGACAGGCCGATCGCGTCGTTGATGCCCTTGAACCGGTCGACGTCGAGCACGATCACGGTGGGCTTGAGGCGCGGGTCCTGGCTGGCGAAGGCCAGAGCCGCGTCGAGGCGGTCGCCGAACAATTCGCGGTTCGGCAGGCCGGTCAGGCTGTCGTGCACGGCGTCGTGGAGCAGGCGCTCCTCGGCGGTCTTGATCTCGGTCACGTCCGCGATGGTGCCGACGACGCGGATCACCTCGCCGTCTGCGCCGATCACCGGCCGCGCCTTCAGCCGGTACCAGAAGAACGTGCCGGCGGCCGAGCGCAGGCGGAAATCGTGGACGATGCGGCCGCGCCGCTCCTCGATCACCGTGTCGAGGGCCGCCGAGTAGCGCTCCACGTCGAACGGGTGCAGCGCCCCGAGCCAGTTGGTGGCCGGCCCCTCCAGGGTGCCGCGGGCGAGGCCGAGCTGGCCCTCGATCTCGGGACCGACGAAGACCCGGTCGGCCGGCACGTCCCAGTCGAACACCACGTCGCCGGCTCCCGTGAGCGCCAGCGCCCGGCGCTCGGTATCGGAGACCAGGGCGTGGCTGAGGCCGCCCCCCGCGAAGGCGTGCTGAAGCACCGTGAAGCCGATCAGCATCACGATCAGCACGAGGCCGCCGATCAGCGCCGGCTGCACGAGGTCGCTGCCGATCTGACCGGTGACCGCGAAGCCCGCCGCCGTCACCCAGACCACCAGCAGCAGCCAGGTCGGCACCAGCAGGATCGCGCGGTCGTAGCCGTTATGGGCGGCGAGGTAGAGGATCAGCAGCAGTCCGATGCCGGCGACCGCCGCGATCGAGATCCGCGCCACGCCCGCCGCCACCGGCGGGTCGAACACCGCGAGCCCGACGAGGCCGGCCAGGAAGGCGAGCCAGAAGAACGCCACGTGGCTGTAGCGCACGTGCCAGCGGGCCAGGTTGAGATAGGCGAACAGGAAGACCAGCAGCGTCGCCCCGAGCACCGCCTCCGCGGAGGCGCGGTAGACCCGCTCGGCCAGTTCGGTGACCGGGAAGACCCGCTGCAGGAAGCCGAAATCGATGCAGGCATAGGCGAGCACCGACCAAGCCAGCGCGGCCGCGGCGGGGAAGATGATCGCGCCCTTGACCACGAACACGATGGTCAGGAACAGCGCCAGCAACCCGCTGATGCCGATGATGATGCCCTTGTAGAGGGTCAGGCCGGCGGCCTTCCGCCGGTAGGCGTCCTGGTCCCAGAGATGCAGCTGGGGGACGTTGGAGCCGCGCAGCTCGGCGACGTAGGTGACGGTCGTGCCGGGATCGAGCGTGATGGTGAACTGGTCGGCTTCCGGGTTCTCGTCGCGTTCCGGGCGGATGCCCTGGCTCGCCGTGATGGCGGCGATCCGCGAGCCGCCGAGATCGGGCCAGATCACCCCGGAATCGACCAGCCGGAAATGCGGCGCGACCAGGATGCGGTCGATCTGCTCGTCGGTGTCGTTGGTGAGCGCGAACACGATCCAGTCGGGCCTTGCGCCGGCGTCGCGCGCCTTGACGACGATGCGGCGGACGATGCCGTCCTTGCCGGGCGCGGTCGAGATCTGGATCAGGTCGCCGTCCGAGCGGTACCGCTCGATCGCGGTGGTCAGATCGATCACCGGCGCGTCGAGGGTGACGCGCACCGCCTCGACCGCCCGGGCCGGCCCGCCCAGCGCGAGGGTACCGACGAGGCCGCCGACCAGGGTCAGGAGGAGGGCGAGGATGCGCAAGGGTATCGTGACTTCCGGCCGTGCGAGAAGCGGCGTCGGCCGCCCGTGCGGCCTCGATCGATAGGCGCGGGCCTGACCCGGGGCAAGCACGCTCCGGGGCCGGTCCACCGCCCGCGGATCGCGCCCCTTTGCGGCCAAATCAAGTTGCGTGGGGCAGGGGGGGGCCGTTCCGGAGCTCTCCGTCATCGCGCGCGGAGCTGAAGCGATCCAGGGCGACGCGCCAGCCTGAGGGCGCGCGCCAGCCTGGGGTGCCTCGCTCCGCCCGCACAGACGGTGGCGCGCCGACCGACCGAAGTTGCCCTCACGCCGCCCGGAGCGCGCCCGCGATCCTGTCGAGGCTGGGCAGCTTGCGGATCGGGCCGATCGCCGCCAGCGTCGGCGTCCCCCGCAGCATCGCGGCCGCCGCGGCGCGGACGTCCTCGACCGTGACGGCGTCGACCTTGTCGATCACCTCCCCGGCGGGAATCACCCGGCCCCAGGCCAGGATCTGGCGGGCGTTGCGCTCGATGCGCCCGCCGGGCGTCTCCAGCGCCGAGAGCAGCGACACCTTCAGCTGCGCCTTGGCGCGGGCGATCTCGACGGCGTCGAGGTCCCGGGCCGCCCGGGCGGTGGCGGCGAGCGTCACGTCGATCAGTTCGGGCAGGTCCGCCCCGGCGGTGCCGGCGCCGATGCCGAACAGGCCGCAATCCGAGAACGGCCAGTGGAAGGCCTGGATCTCGTAGGCGAGGCCGCGGGTCTCGCGCACCTCCTGCCAGAGCCGCGAGGTCAGGCCGCCGCCGAGCACCTGCGCGAACATGTGCAGCGCGTAATAGCCCTCGTCCCGGAACGACAGGCCCGGCAGGCCGATCACCAGGTTGGCCTGCTCGAGCTTGCGCGGCATCCGCCGTTCGCCGCCGCCATAGACACCCGGCACCGCCATCGGCGCGGCCTTTGCGGGGAGGGCGCCGAAATAGCGTTCGGCCGCCGCCACGATCGCCTCGTGGGCCACGGCGCCGGCGCCGGCCACGACGATGCGGTCCGGCGTGTATTCCCGGTCGAGATAGGCGCGGATCCCGGCCTCGTCGAAGCTCCGGATCGTCTCGGGCCGCCCGAGGATCGGCCGGCCGACCGGCTGGTCCGGGAAGGCGGCCTCCGTGAAGGCGTCGTAGACCACGTCGTCCGGGGTGTCCTCGACGGCGGCGTATTCCTGCAGGATCACGCCCTTCTCCCGGGCGAGCTCGCCCGCGTCGAACACCGAATCGGTGAGGATGTCGCCGATCACGTCGAGGGCGAGGCCGACATCCTCGCCGAGCACCCGGGCGGTGTAGCTCGTGCCCTCCGTGGAGGTGGCGGCGTTGATCTCGCCGCCGACATTCTCGATCTCTTCGGCGATCTTCTGCGCCGAGCGCGTCCGCGTCCCCTTGAACGCCATGTGCTCGATGAGGTGGGACAGGCCCGCCTCGTCGGCGCGCTCGTTGCGCGAGCCGGCCCCGACCCAGACGCCGAGGCTGGCGGTGGCCACGCCCGGCATCGGCTCGGTGACCACCGTCACGCCGTTGTCGAGCCGGGTCGTGCGCAAGGAAGGCGAGGCGGCGTGGGTGGAGAAATGCTGGTTCATCGACGGCTCGTCGCTGCGGCGTAATGGGCGGTCCCGGGCCGGCACGCGCCCCCCCTCCCCCCGCAGAGGGGGGAGTGGGACCGGCGCACCAAGCTCACGCACCCCTCGTGATGCGGGCGCGCTCGCGGATGAGTTTTTCCAGGGCGGCCTGGTCGTTCTCCACCCGGGTCATGCGCTCGGGCCGGTCCATCAGGTCGGCGAGGTGCGGGGGCAGGGGCGGGCGCAGGCCGCCGGTGGCCTTGGCGACCGCATCCGGGAACTTTGCCGGATGGGCAGTGCCCAGCGCCACGACCGGGGTCGCGGGATCCTGCTCCAGGAGCCGCCGCCCGGCCCGCACGCCGATGGCGCTGTGGGGATCGAGCACCACGCCGGTGGCCGCCTGGGTCAGGGCGATCTCTTCCATCACGTCGGGCTCCGGCACCGCGACGGCGTCGAACTCGGACCGGACCGTGGCCAGCACCTCCGGGCTCAGCGAGAATCCGCCGGACTGCTTCAGCCCGGCCATCAGCCGCGACAGGGAGGAGGCGTCGCGCCCAAGCGCCTCGAACAGCAGACGCTCGAAATTCGACGAGATCTGGATGTCCATGGAGGGCGAGGTGGTGGGCACCACGCCGCGCAGCGCGTAGGCGCCGTGCTCCAGGGTCCGCACCAGAATGTCGTTGGCGTTGGTGCCGATCATCAGCCGCCCGATCGGCAGGCCCATCTGCTTGGCGACCCAGCCGGCCAGCACGTCGCCGAAATTGCCGGTCGGCACCGCGAAGGAGACCGGCCGGTGGGGCGAGCCCAAAGCCACCGCGCTGGTGAAGTAGTAGACGGCCTGGGCCGCGACCCGGGCCCAGTTGATCGAATTGACCCCCGACAGCCGCACCGCGTCGGCGAAATCCGCGTGCTGGAACAGGGCTTTGACGAGGTTCTGGCAATCGTCGAACGTGCCGTCGACCGCGAGCGCGTGAACGTTCTGCGCCGACACCGAGGTCATCTGCCGCCGCTGCACCTCCGAGACCCGCCCGTGGGGATAGAGGATGAACACGTCGACCCGGTCGAGCCCGCCGAAGGCCTCAACGGCGGCCGAGCCGGTATCGCCCGAGGTCGCGCCCACGATGGTGGCGCGGGTGCCGCGCTGGGTCAGCACGTGGTCCATCATCCGCCCGAGCAGCTGCATCGCCACGTCCTTGAAGGCGAGCGTCGGCCCGTGGAAGAGCTCCAGCAGGAACAGGTTGTCGTCGAGCTGGGTCAGCGGGCAGACCGCCGGGTGGCGGAAGGTCGCGTAGGACGCGTCGATCATCCGGTCGAGATCCGGGCCGGCGATGTCGCCGTCGATCAGCGGGTGCAGGACGCGCTTGGCGGCCTCCGCGTAGGGGCGGCCGGCGAGGGCGGCGATCTCCGGACGGCCGATCTGCGGCCAGGTCTGCGGCACGTAGAGCCCACCGTCGCGGGCAAGGCCCGCCAGCAAGGCGTCCGAGAACGAGAGCGGCGCGGCCTCGCCGCGAGTCGAGACGTGGAGCACAGGGTCCTCCGAGGGGAAGGCGCTTCCTCTACACGATGCCGGCGGGCCTGTCGAAAGCCCGAGCGGCGTGGCCGGTCTGCCCGCAGGACGGAGCTGCCGGTTTAACCGGGGCTGAACGGGCCGGTTCAGGGCCGGTTCGGCGGTATTCGCCCATGACTCGGCCCGCCCCGCGGCGATCGCGCCGGCGGGGCGGATCCCTCTTCGAAGAGAGCCGACATGACCCGAATCATCGCCCTCGCGAGCGTCGCGGCCCTGCTGTCCGGCACCGTGGCCTTCGCGCAGACGCCGCCCCCCGGCGACCCGCAGCCCGGACCCGAGGCCGGCGCACCGCCCCCGCCACCGCCCGGAGGCCCGCAGCGCGGCCCCGATGGGCCGCCACCTCCGCCGCCGCCGAAGGGCGCGCACTTCATCATCGAACGCGGCGATGCCCGCCTCGACGTGAAATGCGTCGACGACGACTCGACGAAGGCCTGCGCCGACATCACCCTGCAGTTGCTCGACAAGCTCACGACGCTGAAGCCGGACGCCCGGTAAGCGCGCGCGCCCCGCCGCGGAGGCGGCGGCCCCCCAGGCTTTCGTGTTTCAGGCCTTCGTGCTTCAGGCGCTCGTGCCCGGCGCCTTGATCAGGCGGCAGCCGGTGATCCGCCACTGACCGTCCGCGTCCCGGACGAGGCTGTACTCGGCGGTCCAATCGACGCCGTACTCGTCCTGGATCGCCACCGACTGGATCACGCCCGCCGCCTCCGTATCCCGCGCCTCGCCGAACACGAAGCTGCGGTGCCGATAGACCGGGCGGTACTGGTTCCGGACCATGCCGATGAACAGGTCGGCGTTCGGGAACAGCGCGCGGATCGCCGGGGCGGCCTGGTCGTAGGCGGTCTGCGCGTCGTCGCGGCCGAGCGCCTGCTCCTGCCGGGCGATGACCGCCCGGGCCGCCGCGCGGGCGCCGTCATCGGCCGCCGCCGGTCCCGCGAGGACGAGGAGGAGGAGGGCGGGCCACGCGCGCATCGACGGTCACTCCGGCTGGACGAATCCGAATTCTATCATCGTGCCCTGGAAATGGTCCCCGGTCCGGCGACGGCAATCGGCGTGCGACCGCGCGGGCAGCGTGACTGCACGAAAACGCATGTCGACCAACCGACCTCTGCGGCCAGAAAGCGCGCAGCGGTTGGGCACGGTCCGCGTTCCATTTGTGCAGGCCGCTGGAATGGTGGGCATTTTCGCGCCGGACCGACGCCACGGGTTTGACCCTCCGCGCGGGTTTTGCAAGCCTCCGGGGCCGACTCGATTCCGGGGGGAACCGGCCGGGCGGAGCGCAGGATGATGACGCAGATCCACGCGGACGACGCCGCGGCCCGAACCGCGCCCGTTCAGGACGCAGGCGCCGGGCCTTCCGCGGCCCGAGAGGCCCGTCCCATGGAGGCCCGTCCCATGAGTGTCGGGGTGTTCATCCCGATCGGCAACAACGGCTGGCTCCTGTCGGAGAACGCCCCGCAATACCGCCCGAGCTTCGCGCTCAACAAGGCGATCACCCTGAAGGCCGAGGGCTACGGGCTCGATTTCGCCCTGTCGATGATCAAGCTGCGCGGCTTCGGCGGCAAGACCGAGTTCTGGGACCACAATCTCGAATCCTTCACGCTGATGGCGGGGCTCGCCGCCGTCACCACCCGGATCAAGCTGTTCGCCACCGCGGCGACGCTGTGCCTGCCGCCGGCGATCGTCGTCCGCATGGCCGCGACCATCGACTCGATCTCCGACGGGCGCTTCGGCGTGAACCTCATCACCGGCTGGCAGAAGCCGGAATACGACCAGATGGGCCTGTGGCCGGGCGACGCGTATTTCGCCAAGCGGTACGAGTACTTGGCCGAGTACACTCAGGTTTTGCGCGAGCTGTGGGAGACCGGGGCCAGCGACCTCAAGGGCACGTTCTTCCAGATGAACGATTGCCGCCTGAGCCCGCGGCCGCAGGCGCCGGTGAAGATCATCTGCGCCGGCCAGAGCGGCGCCGGGCTGGCCTTCACGGCGCGCTATGCCGACTACAATTTCTGCCTGGGCAAGGGGCTGAACACGCCGACCGCCTTCGCGCCGGTCGTGGAGAAGCTCGCGGAGGCCTGCGCGCAGACCGGGCGTCCCGTGACCTGCTACGCCCTGTTCATGATCATCGCCGACGAGACCGAGGACGCCGCCCTGGCCACCTGGGCGCACTACAAGGCGGGCGCGGATTCCGAGGCGATCGCGTGGCTCGGCGTGCAGGGCGCGGCCGACACCAAGTCGGGCGGCGACACCAACGTCCGCCAGCTCGCCGACCCGACCTCTGCGGTGAACCTCAACATGGGCACCCTGGTGGGCAGCTACGCCCAGGTGGCCGCGATGCTCGACGACATCATGACCATCGACGGGGTGGAGGGCGTGCTGCTGGTGTTCGACGATTTCCTCAAGGGTCTCGATGCGTTCGGAACGCGGATCCAGCCGCTGATGCAGGCGCGCCGGCACGTCACCGCGGCGGCGCTGGCGGAGGTCGCCTGATGGCCGCGCCCGCCGGCTTCCGCGATGCCCGGGGCCGTCACGGCGATGTCGTCCTGCCGGCCCGCCCCGAGCCGATCGCCCTCGACCCGGCCGCCACGGTCCTGATCGTCGTGGACCTGCAGAACGCCTATGCGAGCGCGGGCGGCTACCTCGACCTCGCGGGGTTCGACGTGTCGGGCACCGCGCCGGTGATCGCCCGGATCGCCCGGGCAGTGGCGGCGGCGCGGGCGGCGGGGATCCGGATCCTGTGGTTCCAGAACGGCTGGGACCCGGATTACGTCGAGGCCGGCGGCCCGGGCTCGCCGAACTGGCACAAGTCCAACGCGCTCAAGACCATGCGCCGGCACCCGGAGAAGAACGCGCATCTTCTCGCCAGAGGATCCTGGGACTACGCCCTGGTCGACGCCCTGATGCCGGAGCCCGGCGACATCGTGATGGGCAAGCCGCGCTACAGCGGCTTCTACAACACCGCCCTCGACAGCACCCTGCGCGCCCGGGGGGTGAACACCCTGGTCTTCACCGGCATCGCCACCAACGTCTGCGTCGAGTCGACCCTGCGGGACGGGTTCCACCGGGAATATTTCGGCATCGTGCTGGCCGACGCCACCCATCAGGCCGGGCCGGAGAGCCTGCAGGCCTCCGCCCTCGCCAATATCGAGACCTTCTTCGGCTGGGTCTCGGACGTGTCGTCGTTCGAGGCTGCCCTCGGCGCGGGCGCCCGCGTCGCCGCCGAGTAGAGCACCCGCAATCCAGCACCCGCACCGCGAGAGTCAGGAAACGATGCCCAAGCAGGTCGTGATACCGCCGGGAACCGGGAAGCCGCTCGCCCCCTACGTGCCGGGCACGCTGGCCGACGGAATCCTGTACGTCTCGGGAACGCTGCCGCTGGATGCGGAGGCCAACGTGGTCCATGTCGGCGACGCGGGCGCCCAGGCCCGGCACGTGCTGGAGACCATCAAGGGCGTGGTCGAGGCCGCGGGCGGCACGATGGACGACATCACCTTCAACCACGTCTTCCTGAAGGACTGGGCCGATTACGCGGCGATCAACGCCGTCTACGCGGCGTATTTCCCGGGCGACAAGCCGGCGCGCTACTGCATCCAGTGCGGCCTCGTGAAGCCGGACGCCCTGGTGGAGATCGCCTCCGTGGCGCATCTCGGCCGATGAGCCCCGGGACGGCTCCGCTCCATCACGCGGTGGCGGGCCCGGCGGACGGGCGGCCGGTCCTGCTCTCGCCGGGGCTCGGCGGCGCGGCGGGCTACTTCGCGCCGCAGATGGCGGCGCTGACCGGGCGGTTGCGGGTCGTCACCTACGACCACCGCGGCACCGGGCGCTCGCCCGACCGGCTCGGGCCGGACCACGACATCCCGGCCATGGCGCGGGACGCGCTCGCGGTGCTGGATGCCGCCGGCCTCGACCGGGCCGACGTGGTCGGCCACGCGCTGGGCGGCCTGATCGCCCTGCAGATGGCGCTCGCCGCGCCCGAACGGGTCGGGCGGATCGTGGTGATCAACGGCTGGGACGCCCTGGACCCGGCCACAAGCCGCTGCTTCTCGGCCCGCCGGGCGATCCTGGCCGGGGGCGGCCCGGAGGCCTTCGTGCGGGCGCAGGCGATCTTCCTGTACCCGGCCCCCTGGCTGTCGGCCGAGGCCGAGCGGGTCGCGGCCGACGAGGCGCACGCGCTGGCGCATTTCCCCGGACCGGAGACCGTCCTCACGCGCATCGGCGCCCTGGAACGCTTCGCGATCGCCGACCGCCTGGGGGAGATCCCGCACGAGACCCTGGTGATGGCCGCCCGGGACGACGTGCTGGTGCCCTACACGCGCTCCGAGCGCCTCGCGGCGGCTTTGCCCAAGGCCCGCCTCGACCTCGCCCCCGAGGGCGGTCACGCCCATAGTGTCACCCGGCCGGAGGCGTTCAACCGGGTGCTGCTGGAGTTCCTCGACCGGCCCTGAGCCTGCCTCACGCGGACCCGATCAGGACGACCAAAGCCGCAAGGGTCGCGGCGGCCGCGAGCACCGGGAGGAGGGCTGGCCAGGTCAGGGAGTCGGCGGTGCCGATCCGCCCCCGGGCGAAGGCCGGAACCAGCAGCGCTCCCAGCGGCAGCAGATCGCGGACCTGCAGCCCGTCGGCATGACCGGCGGGCGCGAGCGCCTGCGCAAGCCCCGCCAGCCACAGGCCCAGCACCGCGCATCCGACGAGCCAGAGCCGCTCCGCCGGCGGGGGCAGGGGACCGCGCCGCAGGGCGAGGGGCGTCACCAGCAGGACCAGAGCCCAGAGGCCGGAGAGGGCGGGGGGCCAGGACGGGGACGGGGCGGCCTCACCCCCGGCCCCGGCGGCGAGCGACGTCCGGAAGAGGGCGGGCAGAAGGGCGGCCAGAAGCGCGAGAACCGCGGGCGCCAGGCGATCCCGGCCGAAGCGGCCGAACCGCCCCGCGGGCGGGAACGGCACCAGCAGCATCCCGGCGAGCGGCGCGCAGGCCGGCCGCGCCAGCACCGCCAGGGCGATCGCCAGCGTCGCTGCGGCAAGGCGCGCAGGCCGTCCACGACCCGTCAGCGGCCGGGGCGTGAGCAGCGCGGCGGCGAGGGCGGCCAGCGCGACCACGACACCCTCCGGGCCGCTCGCGGCCGCGAGCGAGGCCGGCAGGCAGAGCAGCGCGAACAGCGCCGCGCGTCCCCGGGCGGCCAGCGCCAGGGCGGAGAGGCCGAGAGTCAGGAACAGGGCGACGTTGGCGAGCCGACCGAGCCGCGCGGCATCCGCGGGGCCGGGGCCGAGCGCCGCGCCGGCCAGCCGGCCGACGGCGTCGAGGGCCGGGCCGGGCGGGCCGATCAGTGCCAGGGCGACGCAGACCGGCAGGCCGAGGCCCAGGAAGGCGAGGCCCCAGAACCGGGCGCCACCGGCCGAGGGCCGGTTCATGCCCGCACCGGCGTCGGCGCGGCGCCGCCCTCACGGCCGGCTCCGCCGGTCGGGAGGCAGGCGGCCGTGACGGCGGTGCTCGGGGTCGCGTGCGGCATCGCGGATCCACGCTCGGCGCAGCCGTCCTCCACGGCCCACCGGGCCGTGGCGTACCGGATCAGCCGGCCCTTCGCACGCGCGAAGCGCCCGGAAGGCCCGACCGGAGGCCCGACACGAGATCCGGCAGCGAAGCGGCCAGCAGGGCCGCGGCCCGCAGAACCTCCGCGGCCTCCGCGGGGGAGCGGTGGGCGAGCGCCAGGGCGAGCCGCAGGGGCACCTGCGCGCCGAAGCTCGCCGCGGTCAGCGCGAGGGCCGCGGCCGGGCCGTGATGCTTGCCGGCATACAGGATCTGGCTGCGCAGGAAGTAGAACAGCCGCCGCGCCCGCACCTGCCGGGTCGTGCCCTGGCCGACATGGCGCACGACCGCCCCGGCCACGTGCCGCACGGCGAAGCCCGCAGCCCGGGCACGGGTGCAGAGGTCGACATCCTCCCAGTAGACGAAGAAGCGCGGGTCGAACCCGCCGAGCGCCTGGAACAGGTCGCGGCGGATCATCAGGAAGGCGCCCATCACCTGGTCGACGGCGCGGTCCTCTTCGTGGTCCCATTCGCGGAGGAAGTGCGGCCGCACGAGGCCCAGCCGGTCCAGCGCCAGGGCGCGGCCGAGGAGGTCCGGCGCCGAGGGGGCCCGGGCGCAGGAGCGCGCGGTCCGCCCGTCCGGATCGACCAGCCGCGCCCCGACGATCCCGGTCCGCGGATCGGCCATGAGGGCGGCCCGGGCGATGCGGAGGGCGTCGGGCGCGACCTGCGTGTCCGGGTTGAGGAACAGGATCGCGGGGGCATCGCCCGCCGCGGCGCCCTGATCGCAGGCCCGGCCGAAGCCGAGATTGGCGTCGTTCCGGATCAGCCGGAGCGGGCGGGGCAAAGCGGGCAGGTCCTCGGTGGAGCCGTCCGCCGAGGCATTGTCCACGACGGTGACCTGCACCGCCTCGGCGTCCCGGGCGGCCGCGAGGCCCGCGAGGCAGGCGCGCAGCAGCGCGCCGCCGTTCCAGTTGACGATCACCACGTCGAGGGCAGGGCGGTCGGTCACGGTCGGTCCTGGGGCAGATGCTTGGCAAGTTCTTCGGCAAGATCCTCGGCAAGATCCTCGGGCGGGCCGAGGCGCCCGAGGGCGCCGTCGCGGGCGGCGGCGAGGAGCCGCATCAGCACGGCGGGCCGCCAGCCGGAATCCGCCCAGTACAGCCCGGCCTGGAGCGGCAGGTAGGCGGCCTGGGCAAGCTTCCAGCGCAGCGGCACGTGCGGCAGGCGCCAGGCATAGACGGCGTTGCGCAGGTAGGTCCCCATGCGGAACAGGGGCTGGCGCGGCATGATGATCCCGAAGGCCCGGATCACCCCGCCACCGACCCGGTGGGGGATCGCGACGGCGCGGGCGACGTAGCAGCCGTAGCCGCAGGCCCAGGCGCGAAAGCACCATTCGAGCTCGACCCCGTCGATGAAGAAGTCGGCCCGGAACGGCCCGACCCGGGCGAAGGCGTCGAGGTCGATGAGCGAGCCCGAGGTCGCCAGGAACTGCACCGGGGCGAGGTCGTCGCGCTCCGGCGCGGCCGGGCGGGGCGGGTAGGCGGGCGCCTTGTGGCCGGTGGTGGGCGCGGGGGCCGGTCCCACCACCGCCACGGGGATCCCGGCGTCGCGCAGCCGGTCGCGGGCGGCCAGCAGGGCGGCGGCGAGGTGTTCGGGCGGCTCGGCGTCCTGGTCGAGGAGCAGGAGGGCCTCGGCCCCCGCCGCGCGGGCGGCCTCGGCGATCCGGTTGAGCGCCGCGGCGATGCCGAGGTTCCTCCCGTCCGACAGCAGGGTCACGCCGGCCCGGGCGAGGCGTCCCGCATCCGCGGCGGCGAGGCCGCCATTGTCGAAGGCGATCACCGCGGCGAATCCCGCCGCGGCCTGCCCCACGGCCCGGTCCACCTGGTCCCGCCCCGGCCGGAACAGGGTGATCCCGAGGACGAGGCGGCTCAGGCGCGGGTCAGGCACCGGCGTTCTCCCGATCGCATCGCCTCACGCCTGCTCCACCGCGGCGGTGGCCGCTTCCAGGGCCGCGGTGATCGCCGCCGTCTGGTCCGCGCTGAGCGGCCCGCGGGCGAGCCGCATCTGCAAGGCGAGCTTCAGCCCCTCCTTGGCGCGCACCACGGAGGGCGGCGGCCCGTCGCCGCGCGCCGCCTCCGCCTCGGCCATCCGGGCGAGGATCGCCTCAAGGGTCGAGCGGTTGCCGTCGAGGAAGCTCTGTCCCTCCGGGGTGATCGTGTGCAGCCGCTTGGTCCCCTCCCCGGGGGTCACCGTCACGTGGCCGAGCTCCTCGAGGAGCGTGAGCGTCGGGTAGACCGTGCCGGGGCTCGGGCTGTAGGCGCCGCCGACCCGCTCCTCGATGGCCTTGATGATCTCGTAGCCGTGCCGCGGCTTCTCGGCGATGAGGTGGAGGATGACGAGGCGCAGATCGCCATGGGCGAAGAAGCGCGCGAGATCGCCGCGGCCGCCGCGGCCGAACATCCGCCGGTCGCCGGGCGTGCGGCCGTGAGGCCCGTGGGGACCGTGCCGCCCGCGCGGATCCGCGCCCATCGGGCCGCGATGCGCGCGGACGCGATAGGCGTCGAAGGGGTCGGCACGGAACCAGGGCAGGAACGAGGGGTGCATCTGTTTCGATCCAATTTCGATATGACGTATTTTTAGATATAACGAAATATGGTCACCCGCAAGGGGCGGGGCTGCGGTGCCACGGCCGCGAATGCGGGTTAACGGGTTGCCGCGCTTCCGCGTGGCGCTTGCCGCGCAACAACCACGCCGTCGTTCCGGGAGGCGCCGCAGGCGGGCCCGGACCCGGAGGGGCACGCCGGAAGCGGGCAATCCGGATCCGCCGACCGTGCCATGCCGTCCGCGCGCCGCGGATCTGGATTCCGGGCCCTGCTCCGCAGTCCCGGATTGACGGGATGGCCCCTCCGCGCTGGAGCCAAGCCTCGTTAACCCGAGTTCGGAGCTCTGGCTGCGGTGCGGGGGTTGCTCCGGGGCTCGCTGTCGGGTCGGCGGGCGGCACCTTCCGGTGGACCACGGTTTACGGACTTCGCCGGTTCCGTTAGTGCGACGGGGCATCGACGCCCTCATCCTCTCGCGCGCCCTGCGCTCCCGACGCTGCCCGCCAGCTGCCGCCCATGAACCGATCCGAGACCTGCGCCTCGACCGCGCCCGCCCCGAGGGCGGCCGATGGAGGCCGCGCCCCGTGACGGCCCGCGGCCAACGTGCCTCCGCAGAGTCCTGAGATGCGCCGCGGCTCCGACGGAGATGGCCCGGTATCGGCCGTGCGGCGGATCGGGCGCCGCCTCGGCCGGCTGTGCGATCCGCTGGCCAGCCCGGCGGCCGTGCACCGCCTCTGGGCCGGTGCGGACGCGACGAAGGCCGACGAGCTCGAGACCCGTCTGGTCGCGGCGCTGGCGCCGTGTTTCGACGCGGCGTTCTACGCGAGCTGGTACGGGATCACGGCCGATCCGGTGCGCGACTACCTGGTCCAGGGCTGGCGCGAGGGCCGCGACCCGCGGCCCGACTTCTCCTCCGCCGCCTACCTCGCCGCCCGGCCCCATCTCGCCCGGGCCGGCATCAACCCGTTCCTGCACGCCCTCGCGGCGCACAAGCGCCGGGCCGGTGCGGCCGGCGGCGCGGACACGGGCGCGGCCCTGCCGAAGCCCGACACGGCCGAGGCCCAGCGCCTCGCCCGCCGCCTCGTGGACGGGCCGTTCTATCTCGCCGGCAACCCCGACCTCGCGGCCGCCGGCGTCGATCCGGTCGACCACTACATGGCCTCGGGCTGGCGCGAGGGCCGCGAGCCGTCGCCCCGGTTCGACACCCTGGCCTACTGCCTGACCCGCGGGATCACCTACGCCACCCAGAACCCGCTCGTGCACTACGTCCTGCACGGCGGCCCCGCCCGGCCGGAGGCCGCCGAGGCGCTGGCGCTGCGGGTCGCGACGCTCGCGCCCTATTTCGACGCTGCCCATTACCGGCGGGGCCTGAGCGCCGCGCAGGCGGAGGCCCTGGCCGGCGCCACGGACGCGGCGCTGCTGCGCGCCTACGTGGCGGAGGGCTGGCGGCGGCTCGTCGGCCCGCGTCCGGACTTCGACCCGGCCGGCTTCGTGCAGGCGCGCGCCGGCAGCCGGGCGGTGCGCGACGACCCGTTCTTCCGCTACGTGGCCGAGACGCGTCTGGCCGGGCGGGAACCGTTCGCCGAGCCGGAGCGGCTGAACGTGCCGGCGGTGGATGAGGCGTGGTACCGGGCGACCTACCCGGATGTGGGTGGCCGTGAGCCGTACCTGCACTTTGCCGGCATCGGCTGGCGGGAGCTGCGCGATCCGGGCCCGGGGCGCTCGACGCTGGCGGCGCTGCTGCGGGTCTGCGGCTTGCGTCCGGCGCGGGCGCCGGTCGAGGACACGGGCTGGCTGGGGGCGATCGGGGCCGGGCCGGTGGAGCGGGCGGCGCTGCTGGACCTGCAGGCGCGGCTGGTGGCGGGGCATGTCGACCACGCCTTCTACCGGGCGCGCTACGGGCTGCCCGCGGATGCCGACGCGGTGCGCGACTATTGCGACACCGGCTGGCGCAGGGGCCGGAACCCGAGACCCGACTTCAACGGGCAGGCCTATCTCGAGGCCCATCCCGGCGTGCGCGAGACCGGCTTGGCGCCCTTCGTCCACTTCCTCGCCACGGCGCTGATGCACGGCACCGACATCTCGGCCGGGGCCTTCGACCCGCGCTACGGCGCGCCGGATTCGCGGGAGGCGGCGCTCGCCGACGAGGCCCGGGAGATCGCGCCGTTCTTCGACGCCGCCTACTACGCCAAGCGCAATCCCGACGCCGCCGCCGCCCAGGGCGGGCCGCTCGCGCATTTCGTCGCCTACGGCCAGCACGAGGGACGCGACCCCAGCGCGGGGTTCTCCACGATCTTCTACAAGGAGACCTACGGTCACCTGTTCGGTCCTGGGGAGTCGCCGTTCCTGCACTACGTCCGGACCGGCCGGGCGGCCGGGCTGATGGCCGCGCCGGAGGATCTGGGCACCGCCCCGCCCATGACCGCCCCCGCGCCCGAGGACTGGGACGGCCTGCCGCAAGCCCTGCCCATCGACCAGGCCCGCGTCGTCGTCATCGTGCCCGTCTACAAGGGCCGCGGCGAGACCCTGCGCGCCCTCCACGCCTGCCTGGCGGCCCCGCAGACAACCCCCTTCACCCTGCTGGCCGTCAACGACCGCTCCCCCGACCCGGAGCTCGCCGCCGACCTCGCGGAGCTCGCCCGCAGGGGCCTGTTCCACCTCGTCGAGAACGCGCAGAACCTCGGCTTCGTCCGCTCGGTCAACCGCGCCCTCAGCCTCCGCCAGGGCCGCGCCGTCGTCCTGCTCAACTCCGACGCCCAGGTCTTCGGCGACTGGCTCGACCGCCTCGTCGCCCATGCCGAGCCTGATGCCGAGCCTGACGCCGAGCCTGATGCCGAACCCGCGGGCGCCGCCCGCCCGCGGGTGGGCAGCGTCACGCCGCTGTCCAACAACGCCACGATCTGCTCCTACCCGCGCTTCAACGCCAACAACACCATGCCGCTGGAGATCGACCGGCCCGATCTCGACCGCTTGGCCGCGCAGATCAACCGCGGCCGCGCCGTGCCCGTGCCCACCGGCGTCGGCTTCTGCATGTACATGAGCGCCGACGCGCTCGACGCCGTCGGCGCCCTCGACGCCGAGGCCTTCGGCAAGGGCTACGGCGAGGAGAACGACTGGTGCCTGCGCGCCAGCAAGGCCGGCTTCACCAACCTGCTCGCCGAGGACGTCTACGTCTACCATGCCGGCCAGATCTCGTTCGGGCTGGATGAGGGCGGCGAGTACGACCAGGGCCAGGCGGCGCTGCTGGCCAAGCATCCGGACTACCCGGCCCGGGTCGGGCAGTTCGTCCAGGCCGATCCGGGCCGGGGCGGGCGGGCGCGCCTCGACCTCGCCCGGCTGGCCCGGCACTGCGCGGGCCGGGCGCTGCTCTACGTGACCCACAGCTGGGGCGGGGGCATCCAGCGGCACATCGACGACATGATCGCCAAGGCCCGGGCCGAGGGCCTCGCGGTGGTGCTGCTGCAGATCGACCGGACCCGCAACCTCGAGGTCCGGGTCGCGTATCGCGGCGCCGCGTTCCTGTACCTGCCCAACCTCGGCAGCCTGTACCTGCCGCGCGACGCCGAGGCGCTGTCGGGCTTCATCGCCGCGCTGGCGCCGGTCCTGATCCACGTGCACTCGCTGGCGGGCCTGCGCTGGGCGGCGGCGGGGGCGCTGATGGACCTGGTGGCGGGCTCGGGCCGGCCCTATGCCTGGACGCTGCACGACTACTCGCCGGTCTGCCACCGCAACCACCTGGTGCAGCCGGACGGGCGCTATTGCGGCCTGGCGCCGGTCGCCGAATGCCGGGCGTGCCTGGCGGCGGATGCCGAGGGGTTCGAGGAGCCGGATCCGGGCGAGCGGCGGGCGGCGTTCGGGGCCTTCCTGGCCGGGGCGGCGCGGGTGTTTGCGCCCTCGTCGGACACGGCGGCGCGGATCCGGGGCGTGTACCCGGACCTGGCGATCACGGTGCGGCCGCATCTGGAGCCGGAGCGCGCCGTGCGCGACACCGCCCTGCAGCGGCCCGGACGCGTCCGGCGCGTCGCGGTGCTCGGCGCCATCAGCGCGACGAAGGGCGGCCTGTTCCTGCAGGCTCTGGCGACGGACGCGCAGGACCGGGGCTTGCCGCTGCGGTTCTCGATCGTGGGCTTCTCCGACCCGGCCCTCACGGGCGGCCTGGAACGCGCCGGCGTCACCGAGACCGGACGCTATGTCGGCGACCACGAGGCCCTGGACATGGTCTGGCGCGTCTCGGCCGACCTGGTCCTGCTTCCGGCGATCTGGCCGGAGACGTACTCGTATGCGCTGACCCTGGCCCTGCGCACCGGCCTGCCGGTGGCGGCCTTCGACCTCGGCGCCCCGGGCGAGCGGCTCCGCGCCTACCCGAACGGCCATTGCCTGCCCTACGCGCTGGCCACCGACCCGGCCGCCTTCAACGACCGGCTGCTGGCCATCGACATCTCGGAAACCGGCCGGCTCTCCGGGCCGATCCAGGCTGCCGAATACGGCGACCTGAGGCACGCTTATTACGGTCTGGACCCGGCGCCGGCCGGGACGGAACGCCCCATCGACGAGGACGCCGCATGATCTCCGTCAACGAGGACATGAAGCAGGAGATGCTGCGGCGCGGCATCTCGGTGCTGCACCCGGCCCCGTTCGGCCTGCCGGAGGACTGCACCTTCGAGCCGCCGTGCAGCATCAAGTGGATGGGCATCGATTACTGCCTCACCATGGGGGCCTTCTCGTACGCGGTGAGCGGCTACTATTTCGGCGCCGACATCGCCCGCTACTGCTCGATCGGCGAGAGCGTCCAGGTCGGGCGCGGCAGCCACCCGGTCCATTGCGGCTCGACCTCGCCGCTGTTCTATACCCACCACTCGGCCGTGTTCGACCGCCTCGACCCGCGGGCGGAGGATTACGAGATCTGCGGCCCCTACCTGTGGCCCAAGCGCGTGCGCATCGGCAACGACGTCTATATCGGCCACGGCGCCTTCCTGATGCCCGACATCACGATCGGCGACGGGGCGATCATCGGCGCCATGGCGGTGGTGACCAAGGACGTGCCGCCCTACGCGATCGTGGCCGGCAGCCCGGCCCGGATCGTGAAGATGCGCTTCCCCGACGCGCTGATCGAGCGTTACCTGAAGGTGCAATGGTGGCGCTACGCCTTCTGGGACCTGCGCCAGTGCTCGATCACCGACCCGGAACAATTCCTCGACGCCGTGGAGGAGCGGATCGCCGGCGGCATGCAGGAATACCGGCCGGAGCTGATCCCGATCCAGTCGCTGGTGCCGCAGGGATGAGGATTACGTATCTTCTTCCAAGGTGACGGACCAAGTCCGGCGCACCGTCGCCGGATTACCGTGCAACAGGCATCCATCACCGGCTGGCCGCTTGAGCACAGATCCGGCCGAGAGCTTGCTATAGGCCCCCAGGCGCATTTTCGGCAGGATTGATGCGCCCGTTCCCAGGAATGCGGCCGTCCCGCACACGGTATGACCGCACAAGAGCGCGCCAGGTGACAGAACGACAGAGGCGTCAAGACGTGCGTCGTGATGAACCGCGACCTGCGCATGCAACACCACGTTGGCGCCGAGTTGCACCAGGGGACCGACAAAAACGCCAGGATAGATGATCGCCCCGGCCCCGATCACCGCTGACGGCGCGACGTAAGCCATCGGGTGGACGATACGCGCCAGGGTCAGATCCATGCTGACCAGTTCACGGTAGATCTTGTGCCGGATCGCCGGGTCACCCGTGCAGACGATGAATTCCTTCTGATTCCGGTCCGGAATCGAGGCGATGTCCGCATGCGTCGTGAAGGAACTGCCGCATAGGGCCGTCAGGTCTGCGGTCCGCACCGGTCCGGGGGCGACCACATCCGTGATCACGTAGCCGTCGCCGTTCACGCGCCCACGCTCGCCGAGGTCGCGCAGGAGAGCGGCGACCTCCACCGCCAGACTGCCGCCACCGCATATTACGAGCCGCTGCGTCATCGAGCGGCTCGGGGACGTCTGGCCTCGGGTTCGCGAACCTCACTCGGCGGTGCGCCGGGGAACACGTCGGCATATCGGGCGATGGCCCGCCGCAAGGATGCGCAGACCGCCGCGACATCGGCCTCGGTCATGGCCTCGAAGGTCGGCAGGTTGAGTCCTCGGGCCGACCATGTCTCGGCGACCGGATAGTGGGTCTCCTCGTGATAGGGCGCCTGCTGGTGCGTCGGGTAGAAGATCGGACGGCTGTCGATGCCGTCGGCCAGGAGCGCCGCCATGACTGCGTCCCGCTCGCGGACACCGCCTCCGGTGAGCAGCACGGTGACCAGCCAGGGTACGGGCACCGCCCATGGCTGGGAACCGAGCAGGCGCAGGCCTTCGATCCCGGCGAGTCGCACGGCGTACCAAGCGGCCACCTGGCGGCGGGCGGCCAGGATCGTGTCGATCCGCTCGAGCTGAGCGAGGCCGATCGCGGCGGCGATGTTCGTCATCCGGTAGTTGAAGCCGACCACTGGATGTATGTAGCGGCGCTGCGGGTCGAGGCCTTGCCCACGGTAGAGACGCAGCCGCGCCGCGAGAGCCGCGTCGTCCGTCACCACCATGCCGCCCTCGCCGGTGGTGATGATCTTGTTGCCGTAGAAGCTGAAGGTCGCACAGGCCCCGAAGGAGCCGACCGGCCGCCCCCGATAGGTGGCCCCGTGCGCCTCCGCCGCATCCTCGACCACGTGCAGGTCGTAGTGCGCCGCCAGCCTCACGATCCGGTCCATATCGGCCGGATGGCCGTAAAGGTGGACCGGCATGATGGCCCGGGTGCGCGGGGTGATCCGCGCCTCGATACAATCCGGATCGAGGTTCAAGGTCAGGGGCTCGCAATCGACGAAGACCGGCTTGGCCCCGCAATAGGTCACGGCATTCGCCGAGGCGATGTAAGTGAGGTTCGGCACGATCACCTCATCGCCGGGGCCGATTCCGAGGGCCGTGAGCGCGAGGTGCAGCGCGGTGGTGCCGTTGTTGACCGCTACCGCATGGGAGACGCCGCAGAAGCGCGCGAAGGCGGCCTCGAAGGCATCCAGGAAGCGGCCGCTGGACGAGATCCAGGTGCTGTCGAGGCATTCGAGCACGTAGGCACGCTCGTTTCCTCCCAGGGTCGGAGCGGCGACGGGAATGAAGTTGCGGTCGGCCATGATCAGACCGCCGCCCCGGTGGCGACCAGCGCTTCATCCGCTGCGCTCAGAGGCCGGCCGGCCGCCCTGCGGTAGAGAACGCCAAACCGGCGCGCCACCGACTCCCAGGTGTGCCGGGCGACGATCGCCCGGCCCCGCGCCGTGAGCTGGTCGCGGAGCGGGGCATCCGACCACAGCTTGACGATCGCTCCGGCGATGTCACCGCTGTTGTTGGGATCGAACAGGAGCGCGCCGCCATCCGTCTGCGACGGCAACGATGTGACATTGGAGCAGGCGACGGGACACGCGGTCGCGAAGGCCTCCCAGATCGGCGCGCTGGCGGCCTCGAACTTGGTCGGCACAACGGCGCCCCGGGCCAGATGGTAGAGCAGAACCAGATCGCGCTGGGTGATGTAGCCGGCCCAGCGGAAGCGATCCGTCACATTGAGGGCGGCCGCCCGCTCCAACACGCGCAACGAGAACGGCAGGAGCGCCCCCGTGAAGACCGTGAGGGGCGGCTCGATACCCTGGGCTCGCAGGATTGCGGCGGCCTCCACGAGGCCGATATGGTTCTTGTGCTCCCAACCGGCCGCCGGGTAGATCAGGAAGCCGCCCGGCCGGATCCGGAAGCGTTCACAGAGGTCCTGCACCTCTGCGGATGTCGGAGGCGTGCGGTCGGCCGCCGGCGGCGCGAACGAGATGACGGCCAGCTTCTCGGCCGGTACGCGGTATTGGCGTTGGAGATCCTCCGCGATCCAGCGCGAAGCTACCGGCACGATCGCCGCCGAGTTGCAGAAATATTGATAGATGACCTCACGCTGCTCGAGCTCACCGTCAGAAAAATTCTATGGGAGATGAAGGTGCTGGAGGTCGTGGGGGTGGTAGAGGAACGGCAGGTCCGAATCGAGCGCGAATTGCGACAGGGCGTGCACCACCGCCACGCCCGCTTCCCGCAAGGGTCCCGTCGCGTCGTGGAGGTTGATCCGGAGGTTCGCACTCTCGTCCTGAAATTTGAAGATCCGCTGGGCCAGCGACGTGCCAGCCAGCCTGAACGCGCGCTCGCGGATCGGCAGGGCGCCGGTGTTCAACGTCAGCAGCTTGCAATGATCCGGCATGATCGCACGCAGATCGTCGCGCGCGTCCGAGTCCACGATCAGGGAGAAGCGATACTCGTCCGCCGGAAGGTGATCGAGATGGCTGATCAGGCCACGCGTGACCTCGGCTACACCGCCAGCAGCACCCAGGGCCGGTCGCGCATCGATCGCGACGTGAAGCTGCTCTGACACGGCATAAGTCCTTTTGGTCGTCCTGCGCGCCCGCTCCGGCGCACGATTCATCAATCCCGATCCTTGTCCGGAGCTGTCTCACCAGGGGATGCGGCCGTACCGGCGCGTCAGAACCGCGTATTCCGCCGCACTCTGCTCCGCGAAGGTCGGATCGGCGGCGATGCGGGCCATGCCGGAGCGGGAATGGACAAGCCGGGTCACAAGGGGCGCCAGCATCGTGTGGCGCTGCAGCTCCAGGCTCGCTCCACCGAAGCGCACGACATGGGTGATCCAGGGTCGGACCTGTTCCGCCATCGCGAAGGTCGCCGGCGCCAAGGCGTCGATGAGGTGGCAGCGTTTCAGGCCGCTGTCGCCCAATCGACCAAGCCATTCGTTATCGAGATGCCAGCGCATGGCGGGATCGAACGATCCGATCCGCCGGAGGGTGCTGGACGGCATCATCCACCCTGAAGGCGTCGGGAAGTCGTTGATGCGCATGATCGTGCCATGCTCATCGACCTCGAGCTGGGTCGTGGAAACAAAGTCATAGCGTTTCAGAGCATTGAGACCCCAGGTGAGGTAATTCGGGTCCCACCAATCGTCGTCCTCCAAGAAGGCGATGTAGTCGAAACGATCCGCCGCCGCGTCGATCCCGGCATTCAGGGCGCCGGCCTGCGAGCAGGTCCCGCTCCGCGCCCAGATGACATCGCTCCGCTCGGCAAGAGACGCGGGGATGTCCGCATCGGCATCGATGCCGATGATGAAGGTGAGCCGGGCGCGTCCTTCCGCAACGGCGGTTTGGGCGAGCGCGCCGGTGATCGCCCGGTCGACGAAATATGCGTCGGTCTGTGCCCCGACGGTGATCCGCTGAAGACGGGTCGGCGTGATCACCCCGACCGACGAAGGCTGCGACATCGCGAATTGTTCCCGTATAATTCCACATTCCGTGGTTGCGATTATATCTGTTCAATATATCAGTAATCGCGTACTATCTTTTAATTCTAGCGATTAATTAATATACGCCTGTGAATGTCTGAAATCATATTTTTCTCTTTCGACTCGATAATGATCTGCGATTATCCTCTTACGGTCCGAAGAGTTATCCGTCAATCCTACGAACTTGAGCCATTCTGGTCTGTATTGACGGTTTTCACGGCTATGAATGCTTTGGATATAAATCTGTTTCGTTCAATACTGACGAATTTTACAGCCTATGCGGTTGAATGAGATCTGGAAGCCGGAAGCGGGCCTTGCCCGAACGCCGTGTCCGGGGGCCAGATGCAGAATTGGTTTCCTGCATCGCTACGGAATCCGAAGGATCCGGCGGATTCTCCGATCCCGGGTGGCGTTCCGCCGCCCTCCCGTCCGGGCGGAGAGGCGCGCCGCGATCTGCGACGTCCCGCAGCTTGTTGGAACGGCGCGGCGATCCCGCTCGGCGCAGGTTCCGGTGCCTCGACAGGCGGTCCCGCAGGCCGCGCCCGCTATCCCCGCGCCAGCACCCGCGCCGCTGCCTCACCGAGCGCCCGGACGCCCGAGACCAAGTCGGCGTCGCCGGTATCCTCCGCCCAATGGTGGCTGATGCCGCCGATCGAGGGCACGAACAGCATCGCGGCCGGCAGGATCCGGGCGACGTTCTGCGCGTCGTGGCCGGCGCCCGAGGGCATCACCTGCCAGCCGCCGGGACTGACCGCCTCGGCGGCGTCCGAGAGCGCCCGCATCAGCTCCGGGTCGCAGGGGGCGGGGATCGCCTTCGCCAGGGCCGTCAGCGTGGCGGGGCAGCGCTCGCGCCGGTTCGATTCGCGCACCAGCGCCTCCAGGCAGGCTTCCATCCGCTCCAGCACCGGCATCGACACGTCGCGGAACTGGAAGAACACCTCGGCGCGGCCGGGGATGATGCTGAAGCCGCCGGGATCCAGGGTGATCCGCCCGGTGGTCCAGGTGCTGCGCGGGCCGCAGACCTTCGGGAACTCCCGGTCGATCGCCGCGAGCAGCCGCACCGCCGAGAGGCCCGCATCCCGGCGCTCCGCCATAGTGGTGCCGCCCGCATGGTCCTGGTTGCCGTCGAACACGATCCGGAACTGCCAGATCGCCACGATGCCGCTCACCACCCCGAGATGCAGCCCGGCGGATTCGAGCTGCGTGCCCTGCTCGATATGCATCTCCAGGAAGCCGCGGTAGCGGCCCGGGTCGAGCCGCATCCGGGGCAGGCCGGCAAGCCCGGCACGCGCCAGGGCGTCGCGCAGCGGCGTGCCGTCGGTGCGGTTGCGGGCGGCGTCGATCTCGGCCTCGGTCAGGTCGCCGATCGCCGAGCGGCTGCCCAGGAAGCCGCCCGAGAAATGCCCCTCCTCGTCGGCGAAGGCGACGACGTCGACGGGCAGTCCGGCGCGGGCGAGCGCCACCCCGGCCACGACCCCCAGCGCCCCGTCGAGCCAGCCGGCCTCGTTCTGGGTCTCGATATGGCTGCCGACCAGGAGATGCGGGCCGGGGCCGCGATGCCGCCCGAGGACGTTGCCGATCCCGTCGATGGAGGCCTCGAGCCCGCATGCCTCCAGCTTGGCCATCAGCCAGCGGCGGGATTCCATGTCCGCGGCCGAGAAGGTCGGGCGGTGGACGCCGGTCCGGAACCGGCCGATCTCGCGCAGGGCGTACAGGTCGGCCAGGAAGGCTTGGGTGTCGATCTCGGTCATGCGGTCCCCGGGGCTGGAAGCTCCGGCCGTGCAAGCCCCGTGCGGCGGGCTATTCCGCGGCCGCAGGTCTCGACGCGGCGCCCTGCGCATCGCCCATCCAGGCGGCGAGGTCGGCCCGGGCCCGGTCGGTCAGCGCGCGCTTCTTCAGGGCGGCCTTCTCGGGCCCGCGCAGGCGGCGGCCGGTCTCGTTGCGGGGCGCCCGCTCCAGGGGCGGGAACAGGCCGAAATTCACGTTCATCGGCTGGAACGAGCGCGGGGCGTTGGCCTCGCCGTCCGCCGCCACGTGGCCACCGGTGATGTGGGCGATCAGCGCACCCAGAGCGGTCGTCTGGGGCAGGGGGGCGAGGGGGCGGCCGGCGGCCTCGGCCACCGCGAAGCGGCCGGCCATCAGCCCCACCGCGGCGCTCTCGACATAGCCCTCGCAGCCGGTGATCTGGCCGGCGAAGCGCAGGGCGGGGCGGGCCTTCAGCCGGAGGGTGGCGTCGAGGAGGCGCGGGCTGTCGAGATAGGTGTTGCGGTGCAGGCCGCCGAGGCGGGCGAATTCGGCCCGCTCCAGGCCGGGAATCGTGCGGAAGATCCGCACCTGCTCGGCATAGGTCAGCTTCGTCTGGAAGCCGACCATGTTGTAGAGGGTGCCGAGTGCGTTGTCCTGGCGCAGCTGCACGATCGCGCAGGGCTTGACCAGCGGATCGCGCGGGTTGGTGAGGCCAACCGGCTTCATCGGGCCGTGCCGCAGGGTCTCGGGGCCGCGCTCGGCCATGACCTCGATGGGCAGGCAGCCGTCGAAATAGGGCGTGCCCTCCCACTGCTTGAACCCGATCTTGTCCCCCTTCACCAGGGCGTCCACGAAGGTCTCGTACTGCTCCCGGGTCATCGGGCAGTTGAGATAGTCGGCCCCCGTGCCGCCGGGGCCCGGCTTGTCGTAGCGGGACTGGAACCACGCCACGTCCATGTCGATCGAGTCGCGGTGGACGATCGGCGCGATGGCGTCGAAGAAGGCGAGGGACTCGGCCCCGGTGAGCCCGCGGATGCCCTCGGCGAGCGCCGGGGCCGTCAGCGGGCCGGTGGCGACGATGCAGGGGCCCCATTCCTCCGGCGGCAGGCCCTCGACCTCCCCGCGGACCAGGGTGACGTTGGGGTGCTGCTCCAGCGCCCGGGTCACCGCGACGGAAAAACCCTCGCGGTCGACCGCGAGCGCTCCGCCCGCCGGCACCTGGTTGGCGTCGGCCGCCCGCATGATCAGCGAGCTCAAGCCGCGCATCTCCTGGTGCAGCAGCCCGACGGCGTTGCCCTCCGGATCGTCGGACCGGAACGAGTTCGAGCAGACGAGTTCGGCCAGCCCGTCGGTCTGATGGGCCTCGGTGCCGCGCACCGGGCGCATCTCGTGGATGACGGCGCGGTGGCCGGCCTCCGCCACCTGCCAGGCCGCCTCGGATCCGGCGAGACCGCCGCCGACGATGTGGATGGTCTGTGTCATGTCTGAGAATAGCGAAGGACCGCCACCCGGATCAACGGGTGGCGGTCCTTCGGTCGGCTCCCGCGGTGGCTGGGATCAGACGCGGGCGATGCCGCGGATCTCGCTGCGGTTGATGCCGAGATCGGCGAGGTCGCGATCCGACAGGCGGGAGAGCTGGGTGATGGTGTCGCGGTACCGGAGATAGGCGCGGACGCGGCTCAGGACGCTACGGGCGGCGGACATGGTGTGCTGTGACCTCTGCTTGGGCAGACGATGGCGCCCCATTGCGCATCGCTGCCTCTTGTTGGTGCAACGCACATATAGGCCGACCGCAGCGCAACAGGAGTCGAAAGGTCAAGCATCAGACCTGCGGAAATTGCATAACTGGCTTAAGAAACCGCCAACCATTCCGGATGGTCATTCTTTGGGCGCATGCAGAACTGCGGTCCGGGACGCGCGAAGGGCGTCCCGCCGCGCGGCGGAACGCCCCCCGATACGCCGATCGACCGCGCCTGGGTCTCAGTAGAACGGGCGCGGCCCGTAGAAGCCGTAGGGCCTGTAGAACGGGCGCGGCCGGACATAGCCGCCATAATAGACCGGCCGGCGCCAGTAGCCGTAGGGGCGGGGCCCCCAGTTCGGGCGGCAGAGGCCCCAGGGATTGGGATGAAAGCCGGGGCCGCAGCCGCCCGCCGCCTCGGCGGTGCCCGCGAGCCCAAGGCCGCCGGCGATCGCGGCGGCCATCACGAGCGCCTTCGCGCGCGGTGCGCTCAGAATCGTCATGACTCGATCTCCTCAATACGTCCGGCGGATCGGTAGCCGGTCGATGAAGATTCGGCCCCGCCGCCTGAACCGACGCTGAGCCAGAGGTTGTATTCCGTACAGGCTCGCGGCGGCACCCCGGCAACGCCGTCCGCAGCGCGCAGGTTGCGGCGCAGCGATGGCGGCCTCAGTGCAGGGACGGGGTGCGCAGGAACCGTTCCCGATCCCCGGAGACCAGGGCCAGCTTCACGCCCCGCCCCTCGCGCCGGACGGTGAGCGGCACCCGCACCCCCGCCTCGCCGAGCGCCCAGACGCTGCGGAACAGGGCGGCGAGGTCCGCGACCGGCTCGCCCGCCACCGCCTCGATCACGTCGCCGGCCTGGAGGCCGCCGGTCTCGGCCGGGCCGCCGTCGGCGAGCCCCATCACGACGATGCCCTCCTCGCTCTCGGTGGCGTAGAGGCCGAGCCAGGGTCGGGGCGGACGGTTCGCCCGCCCGCGCGTGGCGAGGTCGTCGAGGATCGGCGGCAGCAGGTCGATCGGCACGACCATGTTGATCGGGCGCGCGCCGCTGGCGCCGCCCTGCTGCAATTGCAGGGAGCCGATCCCGAGCAGGTCACCCTCCGGGCCGATCAGCGCGGTGCCGCCCCAATGCGGGTGCGCGGGGGCGGTGAACAGGGCCTCGTCCAGCACGTATTCCCAGTAGCCGGCGAATTCCTGCCGGGCAACGACCTCGACGGCGACGCAGCGCTGGCGTCCGCCCGCACCGGCCAGCACGGCCCGGTCTCCGGTCTTCAGCCCGGCCGAACGGCCGAGCGACAGGGCCGGGACCCCGAGATCGGCCAGCGCCTGGACGAGGCCGAACCCGGTGGCGGCATCGAAGCCGAGCACATGGCCCGGCACCGAGCGGCCGTCCCGGGTGGTGAGCCAGACGCTCTCGGCCTCGGTGACGAGGTAGCCGATGGTGAGCACCAGCCCGTCCTCGCGGATCACCACGCCGTTACCGGCCCGCTCGGTGCCGAGGGTCTCGGCCGTGAAGGCGCCCTCCGGAATCCGCGCCGAGAGGGCCAGCACCGCCGACAGGGCCCGGTCGAGGTCGTAGCCGTAATCGGCAGGCCTGGGCTGGGCCTGCGCGGGGATCTTCCACTCGCCCTGCGTCGCCATGATCGTCCTTCGGCTCGTCCATCCGCGTCCTGGCTGGCACTGCCCTGGCTGGGACCGGCCGCGCGAAAGGGCACAAGATAGGATGTTCGCGCGGCCCGTGACACCCAGGGAGCGGCACCGGCACGCCATTCGCCGCACGGGCACGAACGAAAACCGCCCGGCCGGAGCCGGGCGGTGCGCCGTCCGGAGGGACGGCGTGTTCGGAGGGACCGGATCTCCCGCCGGATCGCGGCGGGAGACCGGAGCCTCAGTACTTGCGGACCAGCGGGGCCGGGATCGGCGCCGCGGCCGGGGCCGGCGAGTAGAGCGGCACGATGAACCGGATCCAGCCGTCGGTGGAGTAGTCGCTGCGGGTGCGGCCGAACGCGGTCTGGTAGGTCGCGCCGGTCACGACGTCGCGGGCGACGTAGGCCTGGACGGTGAAGACCTTGAAGTCGTAGCCGATCAGGCCGCCGATGGCGAAGCGGCCGCGGTTGTTGGCCGCCGCGCTGAACGGGCCGATGTCGAAGTTGTAGGTGCCGTAGGCGACCGGACCGATCTCGAAGTTGCCGAACTTCTTGGTCGCCGTGAGGTCGAAGTTCAGGGCGTTCGAGAGGTTGATCGGGCCGATGGCGGCGCCGACCGGACCGCCGAAACGGCCGGGCGAATCGTAGATGTTGGCGGTCAGGTTGGCGGTGATGTTCCAGCCGTCACCGGTGTAGCTGCCGGCAACGCCGAAGCGGTAGGTGTTGGAGGAGAGCTGCGGAAGGACCGGGGTGGCCGTCGTGCCGTTCGCCGTGATGATCGAACCGCGGTCGCCGTTGAGATCGTTCAGGTACGCGCCGCCGAGCAAGCTGACGCCGAAATTGTTGCCGAGGTCGAACGCCCAGATGCCGCCGACGAAGGTGCCGACGTTGATCGAGATGTCCTTGTTGCGCACGCCGGCCGGGTTGCGGGTGAAGGCGAACACGGTCGGGGGCGCCACGAGAAGCTCGACGCGGCCGCCGAACGGCACGAACGGGGTCGACCACACCAGGACCGGGATGTTGACGGCCGTGTCGGGATCGTTCCGGCCGTCGGTGCGGCGGTAGGTGAACGTGTTGATGGCGTAGATGCCTTCCGGCAGCGGCGCGCCGACGGCGAGACCGACCTGCTCGCCCGGAACCGTCGTGGTCTGCGCCTGCGCGATCGTCGAGGCCATGCCGACCGTGAGCGCGACCGTGCCGGCCGCGAGCCAGTTCTTCATCATTTTCTCATTCCTTCCCAAGGTCTCAAGGCATCCGTCCCGCATTCGGCATTTCCCTGCCGGTCTGCTCGCCTATCGCGGCTGCCGGCTTCGGATCTGCCGAGCGCCCCCACGGAGCCTGCCCGTCTCAACGTCTGCGACTATTCTACAGAGACCTGCGGAAAGACAGTGGAATGCTCGCCGAAACGGCAAAACCGGCCGAACCGTTGCGCAAAAGCCGCATTTTTGCGGCGATGCAACACTGTCCACAGGCGCCACCCGCGGCCGTCGGTTCGGCAAAATATCGTTGAATGGTCAAGCTGTTGTCCCCCCCCGATCACGGGAGAATCCGGCAAATCCGGCGCAGGCAGCAGGCCGTCGGGAGGACCGGGTGTCAGGACCGGAACCGCCGCCCGGAAAGGGCCGCGCGGGACCCGGACGGGGATCCGGCAGCCCCGAATCAGGTTCGGCCGCGGGTGCCCGGTCCGGGCTTGGCGCCCCGGGCCGGGCAGAATTTGCCGCGCCGCTTCCGGAAGACGGGGACGCCCTGGACTACTCGGCGGCGCTGCGACGGGCGGCGCGGGTGGCGGCCTGCGGGGCAGGGCGCCTTTCCAGCACCTCGCGCAGGAACCGGCCGGTATGGCTCGCGGTCGCGCGGGCGATCGCCTCGGGCGTGCCCTGCGCCACCAGCCGTCCGCCGCCGTCGCCGCCCTCGGGGCCCATGTCGATCACCCAGTCGGCGGTCTTGATCACTTCGAGGTTGTGCTCGATCACCACCACGGTGTTGCCCTGGTCGACCAGCTCGTGCAGCACCTCCATGAGCTTGGCGACGTCGTGGAAGTGCAGGCCGGTGGTCGGCTCGTCGAGGATGTAGAGGGTGCGGCCGGTGGCGCGCTTCGACAGCTCCTTGGAGAGCTTCACCCGCTGCGCCTCGCCCCCCGACAGGGTCGTGGCCTGCTGGCCGACATGGACGTAGTGCAGGCCGACCCGCTTCAGGGTCTCGAGCTTGTCGCGGATCGCCGGCACCGCCTTGAACAGCTCGGCCGCCTCCTCGACGGTGGAATCGAGCACGTCGGCGATCGACTTGCCGCGGTACTTCACCTCCAGGGTCTCGCGGTCGTAGCGCTTGCCCTTGCAGACGTCGCAGGTGACGTAGACGTCCGGCAGGAAGTGCATCTCGATCTTGATGACGCCGTCGCCCGAGCAGGCCTCGCAGCGCCCGCCCTTGACGTTGAACGAGAAGCGGCCGGGCTGGTAGCCCCGCGCCTTGGCCTCCGGCAGGCCCGCGAACCAGTCGCGGATCGGCGTGAACGCGCCGATATAGGTGGCGGGGTTCGAGCGCGGCGTGCGCCCGATCGGCGACTGGTCGATGTCGATGACCTTGTCGAGATGCTCCAGCCCCTCCAGCCGCCCGTAGGGCGCCGGATGCTCCAGGGCGCCGTTCAGCTTCTTGGCGACGGCCTTGTAGAGCGTGTCGATCACCAGGGTGGACTTGCCGCCCCCCGAGACGCCGGTGATGCACGTGAAGGTGCCGAGCGGGATCTCGACATCCACGTCCTTGAGGTTGTTGCCGCGCGCCCCGAACAGCCCGAGCTTGCCCTTGCGGCCTTTTCGGCGCGCGGTGGGCGTCCGGACTGCCATCTCGCCCGTGAGGTATTTCGCGGTGAGCGAGGCCGGGTTGGCCAGGACCTCGGCGGGGGTGCCCTGCGCGATGATCTCGCCGCCATGGATGCCGGCGCCCGGACCGACATCGACCACGTAATCGGCCTGCAGGATCGCGTCCTCGTCATGCTCGACCACGATCACCGAATTGCCGAGGTCGCGCAGGCGCTTGAGCGTACCGAGCAGCCGCTCGTTGTCGCGCTGGTGCAGGCCGATCGAGGGCTCGTCCAGCACGTAGAGCACGCCGGTCAGCCCCGAGCCGATCTGGGAGGCCAGCCGGATGCGCTGGCTCTCGCCGCCCGAGAGCGAGCCGGAGCCGCGGGCGAGCGTCAGGTATTCGAGGCCGACATCCACCAGGAAGCTCAGCCGGTCGCGGATCTCTTTCAGGATCCGGACCGCGATCTCGTTCTGCTTGGGCGTGAGCTTCTCCGGCAGCTCCGAGAACCAGCGGTGGGCGTCGGAGACCGACAGGGCGGTCGCATCGGCGATATCGGCCATGGCGACCTTCACGGCCAGCGCCTCCGGCTTCAGCCGCTTGCCGCCGCAGGTGGCGCAGGGCGTCTCGCTCATGAAGCGCCCGATCTCCTCCCGGACGGCGTCCGAGTCGCTCTCCTTGTAGCGGCGCTCCAGGTTCGGGATCACGCCCTCGAACGGCTTGGTGACCGTGTATTTGCGCAAGCCGTCGTCGTAGGCGAAGCGGATCGACTGGTTCCCCGAGCCGTACAGCACGATGGCGCGGGCCGTCTCCGACAGGCCCTGCCAGGGCACGCTGGTCTTGAAGCCGAAATGCTCGGCCAGCGCGTCGAGGGTCTGGCCGTAATAGGGCGAGGTCGATTTCGCCCAGGGGCCGACCGCGCCGCGCTTCAGGCTCAAGGCCGGATCGGAGATCACCAGCTCGGGATCGATCCGCATCTCGTGGCCGATGCCGCTGCAGGTCGGGCAGGCGCCGAACGGGTTGTTGAACGAGAACAGCCGCGGCTCGATCTCCGCGATGGTGAAGCCCGAGACGGGACAGGCGAAGCGCGACGAGAAGGTGATGGTCCGGGGCGCCTCGCCCTCGGGCGCATCCGCGAACACGATTTCGGCGATCCCGTCGGCGAGTTCCAGCGCGGTCTCGAAGGAATCGGCCAGCCGCGAGCCGATATCGGCCCGGACCACGATCCGGTCGACCACCACGTCGATGTCGTGCTTGAACTTCTTGTCGAGCTTGGGCACGTCGTCGATGGCGTAATACTCGCCGTTGACGCGCAGCCGCTGAAAACCCTTCTTTTGGTAGTCGGCGATTTCCTTGCGGTACTCGCCCTTGCGGCCGCGGACGACGGGCGCCAGCAGGTAGAGCCGGGTCTTCTCCGGCAGTTCCAGCACCCGGTCGACCATCTGCTGGACGGTCTGGCTCTCGATCGGCAGGCCGGTGGCGGGCGAGTAGGGGATGCCGACCCGCGCCCAGAGCAGGCGCATGTAGTCGTAAATCTCGGTGACCGTCCCCACAGTGGAGCGGGGGTTCTTCGAGGTGGTCTTCTGCTCGATGGAGATCGCCGGCGACAGCCCGTCGATCTGGTCGACATCGGGCTTGGACATCATCTCCAGGAACTGGCGGGCATAGGCCGAGAGCGACTCGACGTAGCGGCGCTGCCCCTCGGCGTAGATCGTGTCGAAGGCGAGCGACGACTTGCCCGACCCCGACAGCCCGGTGAACACGACGAGCTTGTCCCGGGGGATGGTCAGATCGACGTTCTTGAGATTGTGCTCCCGGGCACCGCGGACCGCGATCACCCGCCGGTCATGGGCGCTCCCGGGCGCGGCATCGAACAGGGCCGCCAGCTTGGCGTCGGTGGCAGCCTCCGCGGCCGCTTGGGGCTGGGCGGGTGCTTTTTCGAGCTTGGCGCGGGCCGGCTTGGACTGGGCTGCCTTGGGCTGTGCCGCCTTGGGCTGTGCCGCCTCGGCGGCGACAGGCTCCTTCGGAACCGTCGGGGTGGCAGTTTTCGGAGCGGCTTGAGCGGCGCCGGCGCGGCTTGCGACACGACTTGCGACACGACTTCCAGCTTGGGCTTTGGCCATGGGGGCGGCGGTCTTTCGAGGCGTCGACGCGGTCGGATCGGATTCGCGCGCGGGCCAGCCGCCGCATCGACTCATGTCGAGCCCGAAGGGCCCATGGCAAGATGCGGCCGGCGGGACGCAGGCCCGACATGCGCCGCCCTTGCTAGAACGAAACGCGTACGGCGGCAACCGCTCCGCGAGCGCGCAACTGTCCTTGCGAGCGCAGCGAAGCAATCCAGGGCAGCGCCGCGTTCGACGGCGCTCTGCGTCCCCGGGTCGCTGCGCTCGCGCCGATGCGGTGCAGCCGACGGCCGCCCTCAGCGTCGGCGGCCCTATGTTCGCCAAACCTTGGCCCATCTCCGGTGATGCACCGCGGGAACCGAGATCCACGCCGCCAGATCCCACGCTCAGATCCCCATCCAGACAGGTGCCGATGCCAGCACGCGACCTGACCGATCCGGTTGCCATCCCCAGGGCCGACGACCGGGCCCAGCAGAGGCTGTCGACGCGGCTGCTGTTCCTGATCGTCGGGATCGCCAACGCCACCTGGGCGCCCCTGGTGCCGCTGGTGAAGGACCGCGCCGGTCTCGACGCGGCCGGGCTCGGCCTGCTGCTCCTCACCTTCGGCATCGGTTCGATCCTGGCGATGCCGAGCGCCGGGATGGCGGCCGCGCGCCTCGGCTTCCGGCCGGTCCTGCTCGCCGGCACGCTGGCGCTCGGCCTCGCGCTGCCGGTGCTGGCCGTGGGCGCGGGACTCGTGCCGCTCACCGGAGCGCTTCTGCTGTTCGGGGCCGGGATGGGGGCGATCGACTGCGTCATGAACCTGCAGGCCGTCGCGGTGGAGCGCGCGGGCGGGCGCCCGATGATGTCGGGCTTCCACGGCCTCTACAGCCTCGGCTGCATCCTGGGGGCGCTGCTGGCCAGCGTCCTGCTGGCCACCGGCCTCGGCGCGGGCTGGAGCGTTCTGATCCTGGTCGCCGGCATCGCGGCCCTGTTCGCGGCCGCCTGGCCCGGCATTCTGCGGGCCAACCGGACAGGGGGGAGCGGGCCCGCCTTCGCGCTGCCCCGCGGCCCGGTGCTGGTGCTGGGCCTGCTCTGCTTCGTGGTGTTCCTCACCGAGGGCTCGGCCCTCGACTGGAGCGCCCTGTTCCTGATCCAGCAGCGCGGTCTCGATCCGGCCTGGGCGGCGCTGGGCTACGCGGCCTTCTCGGTGACCATGACGGCCGGGCGGCTCGGCGGCGACCGGGTGGTGGCCCGGCTCGGAAGGCGGCGCGTGGTGGTCCTCGGCGGCCTGCTGGCGGCCGCGGGTCTCGCGCTCTCGGTTCTGGTTCCGGCCTGGGAGGCGGCGCTGGGCGGCTACGCCCTGGTCGGGGCGGGCTGCGCCAATATCGTCCCGGTCCTGTTCACGGCCGCCGGCCGCCAGACCGCGATGCCCGCGAGCGTGGCGGTGCCGGCGGTGACGACGCTGGGCTATGCCGGGGTGCTGGCGGGCCCGGCGCTGATCGGCTTCGCCGCGCAGGCGCTCGGCCTGCCCGCGGCGCTGCTGATCGTGGCGGCGCTTCTCCTCGGCGTGGCGGCGGCCGGGCGGTCCCTGCGGGCGTGAGGCTCACGCATCGGCGTTGCGCGCCATGAAAGTCGCGGGGCTGCCGTCCTCCGGGTTGACGAAGACGATGTCGCTGGGTGGCCGCCGGGGCGTGTCGAGCGACAGGAAGGTCACCGGCGTGCCGGGCTCGATCTCCGGCATGGCGTGGACCGTGCCCTTGGCGAAGAACAGCAGCTGGCCGGGCCCGAACGCGGCCACGGAGGCGGGGTCGCCCATCCAGAAGGTGCCCCGGCCCGACAGGCAGTACAGGTACTCGTCGCAGGTGGCGTGGTAATGCGGCGGGGTCGGGCGGTAGACCCGGAACACCCGGGCGCTCGCCGCCGCCCGGTCGGTCAGATAGGTGTCGACCAGGAGCGTGCTGGCGCTGTCGGGCAGCGCCGCCGCCAGCGCCGCCACGTCGAAGATGCCGGTTTCCGCCATCCTGTCCCCCGTCACGCCGAAAAGCCTGCGAGCACGATCTTGCCCTTGGCGCGCCCGCTCTCGATCAGCGCATGGGCGCGCCGCAGGTTCGCGGCGTCGATCCGGCCGTAATGCTCTCCCAGAGTGGTGCGCAGGCGGCCCGCGTCAACGAGGCGGGCGACCTCGTCGAGCAGCGCGCCCTGGGCGGCGATGTCGGCGGTGGCGAACATCGACCGGGTGAACATGAACTCCCAGTGCAGCGACAGGCTCTTGCGCTTGAGGAGCCCGACATCGAGGCGCTCCGGATCGTCGATCAGGGCGAGGCGGCCCTGCGGGGCGATGAGCTCGGCGATCGCGGCGAGGTGCGCGTCGGTGTTGGTCGTGGAGAAGACCAGACCCGGCGCGCCGAGCCCCAGGGCCGCGACCGCGGCCGCCAGGGGCCTGGAATGGTCGACCACGTGATGCGCGCCGAGGTCCCGGCACCATTGCGCCGTCTCGGGCCGCGACGCGGTGGCGATCACGGTGAGGCCGGTGAGATTCCGGGCGAGCTGGATCGCCACCGAGCCGACGCCCCCCGCGCCGCCGACGATCAGGATCGCCGGGGCGGCCCCGGGCACGGGCTTTCCCGCGTCGAGCCGGTCGACCAGGGTCTCCCAGGCGGTGATCGCGGTGAGCGGCAGGGCGGCGGCCTGCGCCCAGTCGAGGGTTTGGGGCTTGTGCCCGACGATGCGGGCATCGACGCAATGGAATTCCGCGTTCGTCCCCGGCCGGGTGAGGTCGCCCGCATAGAACACCGCGTCGCCCAGTGCGAAGTTTTGGACCTCCGCGCCCGCGGCCACGACGGTGCCGGCCGCGTCCCAGCCCAGCACCCTGACGCCGCCTTCCTCCGGCTCGGCCCGGCGCCGGACCTTGGTGTCGACCGGGTTCACCGAGACCGCCTCGACCTTCACCAGCAGGTCGTGCGGGCCGGGCTCGGGCTGCGGCAGGTCGCAATCGACCAGGGCTTCGGGATCGGTGATCGGCAGGGACTTGCGGTAGCCGACGGCGCGCATCGTGGTCTCCTCGGGCTGTCGCCGCAGGAGATGCCGCCCGCCTTCACGGACCGCAAGTACGCACATAAAACGCCCATAGTGACGAGAATGATACCGTCGGAGACATCGCCATGCCGCGCACCCGCCATCACGCCGGCGCCTGCAGCCCCGGCTGCGCCGTCGAGGCGACCCTCCGGTTCATCGACGGCAAGTGGAAGGGCGTGATCCTCTATCACCTGCTGGAAGGGACCCTGCGGTTCAGCGAGATCCGCCGGCGGCTGACCAGCGTGACCCAGCGCATGCTCACGAACCAGCTGCGCGAAATGGAGGCGGACGGCCTGATCACCCGGACGGTCTACGCTCAAGTCCCGCCCAAGGTCGAATACAGCCTGACCACGCGCGGGCGCTCCCTGGAACCGGTCATCCGCGCCCTGAAGACCTGGGGAGACCTGCACGCCGATCAGGCAGCGACCGCCTAGGACGCCGCTTGATTGGGCAGGCGGGACCGGCGGCCTTGGCAGACCTATAACGTGTTCTTTAAGACTTGGCCGGATGGT
Source organism: Methylobacterium sp. PvR107 (assembly GCF_017833295.1). Classification (NCBI taxonomy): domain Bacteria; kingdom Pseudomonadati; phylum Pseudomonadota; class Alphaproteobacteria; order Hyphomicrobiales; family Methylobacteriaceae; genus Methylobacterium; species Methylobacterium sp. PvR107. The sequence goes on along the minus strand of NZ_JAFIBW010000001.1, from coordinate 6,240,414 downwards.
GAACCGTCTTCTTCCGGACACTTCCAGATCCACCGATGCCGATCCTCGCCTCGCTCCGCGCCCGCATCCTGGCGGTGGCGCTCGCCCCGTGCCTTGCCTTCGCGGGGGCGGCGGGCCTCGCGGTGTCCGACCAGTGGGCGCGGCGGGCCGAGATGGACCGGGTCGAGAGCCTGGTCGGCCTCGCCTCGCGGATCAGCGCCTTCGTGCACGAGGCCCAGCGCGAGCGCGGCGCCTCCAGCCTGTTCCTGGGCGCGAAGGGCGCGCAGTTCGGGCCGGAGCTGGCGGCCCAGCGCGGGCGCACCGACGCGGCGCTGGCCGGCCTGCCCGAGGCCATGGCGGGCGCGACCGGCTTCGGTCCGCACTTCGCGGCCCGGGGCAGGGGGTTCGCCACGGCGCTGACCGGGCTCGCGGCGCAGCGCCGGGGCGTCGATGCCCTCGGCCCGAGCGCGCCGCAGGCGGCCGCCTTCTACACCGGTCTGATCGGCGAGGGGCTCGGGCTGGTGCGGGCGATGGGCGGCGTGATCGACGAGGCCGGCCTCGCCGCCCGGGCGAACGCCTACGCGGCCTTCCTGGCGCTGAAGGAGGCCGCGGGCCAGGAGCGGGCCGCCGTCTCGGCCGCCTTCGCGTCCGGCAGCCTGGACCTCGCGGCCGCGCGCCGGCTCGTCGCGCTCTCGGCCGAGCAGGCGACCCATGCCGCCCTGTTCCGGGCCGGGGCCGAGGCCGGACAGGCGGTCCTGCTCGACGCCGCCGAGGCGACCGAGCCGGCCCGGGCGGTGGCGCGCCTGCGCGAGGGCGCGCAGGCAACGATGCCGGGGACGTCGCTCGCCTTCCGCGACGCGCCCGCCTGGTTCCGCCTCGCCACGCAGCGGATCGACGCCCTGAAGGGCGTGGAGGACCGGCTGACCGCCGACCTCGTGGCGGCCGCCGGCGCGGTGCGCGCGCAGGCCGACCGGATGCTGACCCTCTGGATCGCCGGAGGGCTCGTCCTGTTCGCGCTCTCGGCCGGCCTCGCGGCCTGGCTCGGCACCGCGATCGCCCGGCCGCTGGCCCGGATGGCGCGGGTGCTGACCGCGATCGGCCGCGACGCGGGGACCGAGGATCTGGCAATCCCGTCCGGCGGCCCGCGCGAGGTCCGGGCGATCGCCGCCGCCGCGCTCGCCTTCCGCGACAGCGTCGCCGAGCGCCGGGCGGCCCGGGCCGCGCAGGAGCGGCTGGCCGCCGAGACCCGCGCCGCCCAGCGGGCGGCCGCCCGCGGCCTCGCCGACAGCTTCGAGCGCCAGATCGGCGGCATCGTGGCGGCGGTCTCGGCGGCGTCCGGACGGCTGGAGGCCGCCGCGCACGGCATGGCCCGGGCCGCGCAGGACACGACCGATCTCAGCCGCACGGTCGCGGAATCCGCGGATTCTGCCGCACGTTCGGCCGACACGGTGGCGGCGGCCACCGAGGAGCTCACCGCCTCGGTACGGGAGATCGGCGTGCAGGTCGGGGCCTCGGCCGACCTCGCGGCCGCGGCGACCCGGGATGCGGACGGGATGGCCGGGGAGGTGCACCGCCTCGCCCGGGCCGCCGGCAGCATCGGGGAGATCGTCGCGATGATCTCGCAGATCGCCGGCCAGACGAACCTTCTGGCGCTCAACGCCACCATCGAGGCGGCGCGCGCGGGCGAGGCCGGCCGCGGCTTCGCGGTGGTGGCCGCCGAGGTGAAGCACCTCGCCGAGCAGACGGCCCGGGCCACCGCGGAGATCGCCGCCAAGGTCGCGGAGATCACCGGATCGACGGAGGCCTCGGTCCGGTCCATCGGCGGCATCACCAAGGTGATCCGCACCCTGGCGCGGATCGGCGCCGAGATCGCCGCCATGGTCGAGCAGCAGGGCGGCGCGACCGCGGAGATCGCCCGGACCACCGCGCAGACCTCGCAGGACACCAGCGGGGTCTCGAAGCATATGGCGGGCGTCGGCGCGGCGGCCGGCACGGCGAGCCAGGGCTCGGCCCAGGTGCTCCAGGCGGCCGGCGACCTCTCCCGGCAGGCGGGCGACCTGCGCGGCGCGGTGGAGGACTTCCTGGCCCAGGTCCGCGCAGCCTGAAGCGGGATCCCAAAGGGCTCAGCCCTTTGGCGGGGCGTCGGGGCAGCGCCCCGACATTCGGGCCGTGCCCGCGAAAGGTCTCGACCTTTCGAGACCCGACTGTCCCTACGCCCCCAGGCCGAGCCCGAGGAGCCGGTCGGCGTTGCGCCAGAGGGCGGCGTCCAGGGCCTCCTCCGACAGGCCGAGGCCGCGGAAATCCGCGACGCCCTGGCCCATCGGGCGGAACGGGAACGAGGAGCCGAACAGGAACTGATCCCTCATGAACCTGTTCGCCGCCTCGACGTAGAGGCCGCCGCCCGGCGCGAACGTGTACATGTCCGGCGAGACGAAGACGTTCTCGTTGCGGAGCGCCACCGTCACCATGTCGGCGACGCGCGGGTAGAACCCGTGGCAGCACACGATCGGCAGCTTCGGGAAGGTCCGGGCGACCCGGTCGACCGCGAGCGGGTCGTTGAGGCGCAGGTCCGGCGTCGTCGGCCCCGACATCACGAAGGCCGGGACCTTGAGATCCTGGCACAGGTCGTAGAGCGGCATCAGGCGCTCGTCGTCGGCCGTCATGGCCTCGCGGTAGAAGCCGGCATCGAGGTTGATGCCCTTGAAGCCGAGCTCGGTCACGGCGCGCTTCGCCTCCGCGACCGCGGCCTTGCGGCCGAGCTTCACCGGATCCACCGAGGCGATGCCGATCAGCCGCTTCGGGTCGTGCCGGGCGGCCTCCGCCAGCGCGTCGTTCGTGACCCGCACGCCCGGCACCGAGCGGGCGACCATGATTGCGACGTCGATGCCGGCCCCGTCCATCTCGGCGCGGAAGCCCTCGATCGTCGCGCCGCGGGTGAAGTGCTCCACCTCCCGGCTGCCGACCCGGGCATTCAGCCAGCGCGCGATGCCGAATTCCGGCGTGTCGGGCTCGGCGCCGAAGAACCGGTGCAGAAAGGTCGGCCGGCTGCGCATGTCCACGACGGGCATTTCTTGTGACTCCCCAGTGTGATCGGCGGATAGCTCGGATTTCCAAAGGGCCGAGCCCTTTGGCGGGTCGTCAGGGCGGAGCCCTGACCGTTCAGGTTCCAGATCGCCTCAGTGCGAGACGGCCTCCAGCACCTTGCCGCGGGTCTCGACGCCGAGGGTCAGCACCAGCAGGGCGGCGATCAGGAAGCCGCCCGCGCCGACCTGGAAGGCCACGGCCGGGCCGTGATCGCGCACCAGCACCGGCACGATCATCGGCCCCAGGATCGCGCCGATCCGCCCGAAGGCCGAGGCGAAGCCGGCCCCCGTGGCCCTGGCCCGGGTCGGGTACAGTTCCGGCGTGTAGGCGTAGAGGCAACTCCACATGCCGAACATGAAGAACTGCATGACGAAGCCGGCGACCAACAGCCACGTCACCGCGACCCCCGCAACGGTCAGCACCGCGTCCCCGCCGGCATTGCCGTAGAGGTAGGCCGAAGCCGCCGCGCAGACCAGGAAGAGGGCGGTGGCGGGCTTGCGGCCGACCCGCTCGAGCAGCAGAGCCGCCGCCGCGAAGCCCGGAATGCCGCCGAGCGTGATCAGGGTGACGAAGCCCACCGAGCCGACGATCGAGAAGCCGCGCTCCTTGAGCAGCACGGCGATCCAGGAATTGAGCCCGAAGAAGCCGATCAGCGCGAAGAACCACAGGCCGAACGCCATCACGGTGCGCAGCCGGTATTCGGGTGCGAACAGGGTCGCGACGGCGCCGCGCCGCGGGCCGGAGGGGGCAGCAGCCGCGGCCAGGCCCGGGGCGACCGGGGGCAGGGGCCGGCCGGTGGCGCGTTCCACGGCCCGCTCCATCGTGGCCATCACGGCTTCCGCCTCCGCTCCGCGTCCGGCCTCGGCGAGCCAGCGCGGCGATTCCGGCATGGATCGGCGGACCGCCAGCACCACCAGCGACAGCAGCCCCACCACCACGAAGGCCCAGCGCCAGCCGAGATAGGGCAGCACGAAGAAGCTGATCGCCCCCGACAGGACGTAGCCCACCGCCCAGAACCCCTCCATGATCGCGATGTACTTGCCGCGCACGGAGGCCGGGACGATCTCCGAGACCATGGCCTGGGCCACTGGCGCCTCGCCGCCGACCCCGACCCCGATCAGGAACCGGCAGGCCATCAGCACGGGCAGGCTCCAGGCCGCCGCCGCCGCGAGGCTCGCCAGCCCCCAGACCACCATGGTCACCTGGAACACCGCCTTGCGGCCGAACCGGTCGGAGGCGGTGCCGGCCAGGATGTTGCCCACGAGCTGGCCCGCGAAGGTCATGGCGGCGAGCTGGCCGGCCTCCGTGGGGGTCAGGCCGAACGCCACCACGATCGAGCCGAGCAGGAAGGTCAGGAGTGCCACGTCGATCTGGTCGACGAGCCACGCAGAGGCGATGATCGCGAAGATCCTGCGCTGGTAGCCCGACATGGGCAGCCGCTCCAGACGGGCCGCGATATCGGGGCCGCGCGGCCGTGCGGCTCCCGGAGGAAGGGCGGCCGGGATTTCGACGGTGGGTGGCACGGCGGGCTCTCGTCCTCCGCGCCCCGGACCGTCCTGGGGCGCTCGTGGGGACCCGGTACATCACCCCCGGCCGCCGGAACAGGGATAGGGGCTGGGCGGAGGAACCGCCGGGCGGGCCCGGATCCGGGCCACAATCGGGCGCGATCGCCGCGCCGTTCCATCCGGGCGGCTGACCGCGCGGGTCCCGGAGCGGTCCGATCAGTCGGGGATCGCGAAGCCGATCGACAGGCACAGGGCGGCGACGGCGGTCAGGGCCACGGCGGCTTGCCGGACCTGATACCAGCGCGCGCTGCGGGCGCGCTCCTCCGGGCTGGCACCCAGATGCAGCTCGTCGTCGAACCCCTTCACGAAGGCGTCGAAGCTCGGGAAGGCCCGCCGGGCGAGCCACACCCACACCAGGAGGGCGAACAGGCTGAAAGCCCAGCCCCCGTAGGTCAATGTATCGTCCAGCATCCGGCGCACGCCCTCAAGGCTACGCCCCCCTCGCCAGTCACTCTACGGCAGGTTGCGGATATTGACTAGGTCGAACGACGACCGCCGCTGCCGCTGCCGTGTTTCCGGATGTCTCCGGGCGGCCTGCAGAGCACCGACCCGGGCGCTGACCCAGGCGGGCATTGACGCAGGATCGTGCCCCGGACGCCGCCTCAAGCCGGAATCCGGCCCAGGGCGTAGAGGGTGATGGCGGCCGCGTTCGAGACGTTGAGGCTGCGGATCGCCCCCGAGAACGGGATCCGGGCCAGGACATCGCAGCAGTTCCGGGTGCGCTCGCGCAGGCCCTTGCCCTCGGCACCCAGCACGATCACCAGCGGCCGGGCGACCGTCAGCGCGTCGAGGCTCTCGGGCGCATCGGAGTCGAGACCGACCCGCGTGAAGCCGCGCTCGCCCAAGGCGATCAGCGCCTCGGCGAGGTTCCGGACGGTCACGAACGGCACGTGCTCAAGGCCGCCGGAGGCGGATTTCGCCAGGACCCCGGTGGCGCCCGGTGCGTGCCGTGCCGTGGTGACGATCCCCGCCACCCCGAAGGCCGCGGCGGTGCGCACGATCGCCCCGACATTGTGCGGGTCGGTGATCTGGTCGAGCGCCAGCAGCAAGGCGTCGGCGGGCAGGTCGTCGAGACCGGGGGCGGGCAGGGCCTCCGCCTCGAGATACAGGCCCTGGTGGACCGCGTCGGGCCCGAGCAGCCGGCCGATCTCGCTCGGCCGCACCAGTTCGGGGACGATCCGCAGGGCGCCACCGAACTCCGCCTCGAGCCGCGCCGCCGCGTTCTCCGTGGCCAACAGCCGGTGCAGCCCGCGCGCCGCGTTGCCCAGGGCCTGCACTACCGGGTGCCAGCCGTAGAGCACGGTGGATCCGTCGGCGCCGGCTTGGCTTCTGGCTTGGCTTGCGGCTCGGCCACCGGCCTCCCGCCGGGAACCTGCCGGAAAGGGCCGGTGTCCCGGCCGGTGCGGGCCGGGCGGCCGGCCATGCGGCGGGCGTCCGTCATTGCGGCGGTCGGTCATCGAAGCGCGATCGGGAAGCAGGGCATCGGCACGGCGTTCTCTGGCGGGCCTCTCGGGACATCCCGACAAACCGGGCGGCATGGTCCGCGTCAAGCCGGATCCGCGGGGACCGGCCCGATCAGGCCCGGAACTTTCCCCGGCGAGTGGCCCGGCTTGTGGAAAAAACCGGAATATTCCCTTCAAACCGTGTGCATGCCGGCACCTCCGGCGTTCGTTCGTCAGAACGAACATGGCTCGGCGGCACTAGGAAAAATATCTAGAAGACCTTTTCAGAGAGTCAGTTCAGCAAGCTATATGGGGTGGCAAATAGCCTCTCTCTTTCAGTGGCTTGGCTCGGATTTCCGTATCCCACTCTGCGCGGAGGCGCATCGAGCTCTGCGTAGCGGCGTATCGGAATCTGCGCGGGGCCGGCGGGTCGGCGTATCGGAGTCTGCGCGGTTGCGTATCGGATTCGGCGCGGATTCGGGCTTGGCGCGGTGAATAACGGGGACGGAACGGGCGGATCCCGGCGTATCGGACTCTGCGTGGGCCGAACCGGCCGCGCCTGCCCGTATGCAACTCTGCGCAGATGCGATCGCTTGCCGGTCGCACACCCCGCCCGGGGAAGCGTGGATTGCCGGGACAAGCCCGACCGGGCCGGGATCCCGGAGGCCGAATCGTGTCATGGCAGGATCGGGCCGCCCTCCCGTTCGCCGGAGGGCGGCTTCGACTGACGCGGGCCGAGGGGCGATGGGCATCGAGGAGAAGATCGCCGGGATCCACGATCCGGACCTGCGGGCGGAGATCGAGGCGGCGCGGGGCGGCTTCCTGTTCGCGCAGATCGTCGAGCATGTGCTGCATCGCCAGCGCGAGCGCGACGCCCAGGCCGCGCTCCACGGCGAGGAGGAGAGCCGCCGCGCCGGGCTCTCGCGCGACCAGCGCCGCCGCGACGCGGTGCGCCTCGTGATCGAGAGCGAGCCGGCGCTGCCGTCGAGCCTGCAGCACATCCACTCGGTGCTGGCCCTGTGCGGCCTGCCCTACCGCGATCCCGGGCCGGTGCGCGAATTCAACCGCACCTACGGGCGCAACTCGCTTAGCCTGATCGCCGGCCGGATCAAGGATCCGGAGACCGGCGCCTTCGCGCCGCAGGGGTTGCCCTACGGGCCAAAGGCCCGGCTGGTGCTGCTTCACCTCTGCACCGAGGCCGTGCGCCAGCGCAGCCCCACCGTGAAGGTCGCCGAGACCCTGTCGGGCTTCATGCGCGAGATGGGCTTCGCGGTCACCGGGGGCGAGCGCGGCACCATCCGGCAGTTCAAGGAACAGCTGAACCGGCTGGCCGCCTGCTCCATGCAGATCGGCCTGTGGGACGGGCGCGACAGCGCCACCACCCTCAACGTCCCGCCATTCCGCAGCCTGGAATTGTGGCGCCCCCGGGCCGGGGAGGGTGACGACGAGGCGGGGCGCACGGTGCGCTTCGACCCCGAATTCTACGAGACCCTGATCCGGCACGCCCTGCCGGTGGACGTGCGGGCGGCCCGGGCCTTCTCGGGCTCGGCGCGCAAGCTCGACCTGCTGTTCTGGACCGGCTACCGGCTGCGGTCGCTGCAGCGCCCGCTGCGCCTGACCTGGACCAACCTGCACGCGCAGTTCGGCGCCGAGAACGCCTCGATCCGCAGCTTCCGGCAGGCGTTCAAGGCGGATCTCGCCCATCTGCGGGAGGTCTTCCCGCGCCTGCCCCTGGTGCTCGACGATGGCGGGTTGACGCTCCATCCGGCCGATCCGGGGACGCTGCTGGTGCCGCCGCGCCCGGCAGGGAAGGGAACGCGGATCCGGCGACAGGGAACATGAAGCCCGCAACGGAATATGCCATGTTCTCTCCGGATCGACGACAGAACGATAGGAATAGGAACTGTTATATTCCCTGTTGCGAGGGAACGTGCTAGGTGTGACGTTCACTGGCAGGGAACGTCACGTGAGTTTATCGGAATCCGCGATCGTCGCCCGGCTCGCCGCGTTGCGGAGCCAGCGTGAGGCGCTCGACCGGGAGATTGCCGATCTCGTGCTCTATCTGGAACTCGGCCGCCGCCTGAGCGCCGCCGGAACGATCTCCGACCCGTCGCCCCAGCCCGCCCCGCCGGAGCGCGACCGGCGCGATCCCGCGCCGGCCCCCGGCCGGGCACCCGGCCAAGCTGCGGTTGGGCGTTCCGATCCCGCTGCCCTGCTGCCCTTTGGGCAAGCCACGCCTTCGCTTCGGGGCCCCGAGGCCCCACCGGCGGTTTCGTCCGCGCCACGGTCCACGGCGCGGTCGGACGCACCGTCGGAGTTTCATCCCGAAGCCGGCCGGCCGCCCGGGGCGATCCCGCCGCCGGTCGCCTTCACGGACGATGCCGCGGGGGCCCGCCGCTACGGCCGGGCCGTGGTGCAGGCGGCCTGCGCGGCGATCGCGCAGGCCGGCCGGCCACTGCATGCCGCCGAGATCCTGGAGGTCCTCCTGAAGCAGGGCTTCATCCTGCCGGGCCGGGATCCGGTGGCGGCGCTCAACACCCGCCTGTGGAAGCGGACGGGCACCGGTGGCCCTCTATGCCGCGTCGGCGAGGCGACCTACGCGCTGGCGGCGCCGGGGGCGGTGTGAGCGGCGGCCCACGGGTCACGAAAGCGTGACGGCGCGCCGGCCGACGCGTCCCCCATATTGGGGACGAGGGCGCCCGGAAAACCCGCATCGTACCGCCCTTCGGTATCGGGCCGGATCAGGCGGGCCGTCGGAGAGCGCGTATGATGGACGTCGTCGGCAGGATCGACCGGTGCCCCGGGGGCGCGCGGTGACGGCGGTCCTGGTGACCCCGGCCGCGCAGGCCTGCGCCTTCGTGCTCGGCTGCGCGGTGATTCACGCCGCCCGCGCGCATGCCGAGATCCTCACGCGGCTGCTCGGCGCGGCGGCGGTCGCGGCCGCCGTGCTGGTTCTGCTCGTGGCGTCCATGGACTACGCGCCGGAGCCGGACGAGACCTTCGACGAGGTCTCGGTCTACGCGGCCTCGTGAGCCGTGCGTCCGGCCTGCCGGGCCGGCCCGCCTCAATTGACCAGGCAGAAGCCCGCTCCGGTCCCGACCCGGCGTTCCTGCGCGCACCAGGGCTTCACCGGACCGGGCGAGGTCTTCAGGTCGGCGATCCGCGCCGGGCCCGGATCGGCGCCGCGCAGCGTCAGGCTGGCGACGCTCGCCCGTCCGGCATCCGGGTGCGCCGGCTCGGACGGGCCGCCCGGCGCGGGAGCCGGCTGCGCCAGATCGGGCGGGCTCAAGGTCGCAAGTCCGGGCATGTCCTGCGCGGCGGCGGCGCCGCACAGGACCAGGCAGGCGGCCGGGGCCGCGAGGAACCTGAGCATCGACGAAGCTCCTGCCGAGAACGATCCGCCAACCGGGCCCGCGCGGCGGACCGATCGACGGGGCGAGTCTGGCGGTCCCGCGTTAAGGGGGCGCGAAGATTCAGGATTAACCGGTCTTGAAGACCGCGCCGTTCACGCGGCCCGCGGGCGGCTGCCGACGTAGGAAGTCTCGGCCACGGGCATGTCGGCCTCGGCGATCGGCCGGAAGCGGCCGCGCGCGCCGTCATAGGCCGGGCGTGCGCCGGTCTCGATCTCGAAGAACCAGCCGTGCAGGCGCAGGGCGCCCCTGGCGAGGGCGGCCGCGACGCTCGCATGGGTGCGCAGGTTGGCCAGCTGTACCACGACGTTCTCCAGGGCGAGGGCGTGGTGGCGGTCCTGCTCGGGATAGGCCTCGCAGACGATCCGCTCGGCGGCGTCGGCGTGGCGTAGCCGGGCCGCAACGCTCGGCATCCGCTTGAGCAGGTCCCGGTTCATCAGGCCCTTCATGGCGCCGCAATCGGAATGGCCGCAGACGACGATGTCGCGCACGCCGAGCGCCACGACGGCGTACGCGATCGCCGCGGAGACGCCGCCGACCACGTCGGAGGCCCGGGGCACGATGTTGCCGGCGTTGCGGCAGACGAACAGCGCACCGGGACCCGCCTGGGTGATGTGCCCGGGCGCGACGCGGGAATCCGCGCAGGCGATGATCAGCGCGCTCGGGTGCTGACCGTCCCGCACGAGCTGCCGGTTCATCCGGCGCTGGCCGGGGACGACGCTGCCCTGGAAGGTCGCGATGCCCCGGATGAGGCTGTTCACGAAGGCATCCCTAGACGCTGGACGAAACGAGACGCCGGAGAGCGGTCGGTCGCGCCGCCGGCCGGTCCGGATGGGCAGGGGCCGTCGCGCCCGGCCGGAGACCGGGAGCCCCCTCCGGGCGGCCGGCGGATCTCAGCGGCGGCCCCGGTGGCGCTCGGCGGACCCGGAGGCCCAGTGCGGATCGACCACGCGGCGGCGCACGACCGGGGCTCCGGCCCGCTCGTGGACCATTGGAGCGCCGAGGATCTGCCCGGTGCCGAGGCGCTGCGCGTGCAGCGAGCGCGGATCGTGCTGGGGATCGCCGATGTAGGAACTCATATGGCCGCCCCCCGCGGCCTGGCGGCTTCCGCCGCCGCCCTCGCCCGCCTGGGCGGCCAGGGGCAGCGCGCACGCGCCGGCCAGGAGATCAAGGCCGAGGGTGAAACGGTGACGTGTCGTCGTCATCGGGCTTCCTCACATGTTCGTTTTCTGGTCGGGAACACCATGCGCCCGGCCGATAGGCAGAACATACGCGTGATCGCGCAGAGTTTATGTGCGAATTGGCACAGTATATCAGCGTAAAAGTTAATCCATATCTTCAGTTTTACTGGGTGCGGGCGCGCACGTCAGTGTCCCGGCAGCATCGCGCCGCTGGGATTAAGACCGCCTCGCAGGAGGCCTGCTCACCGGGAGCCCTTCCCGGGCTACGATTGCGCCGCGGAACGTGCGTGAGGGGCTCACGAGTCCGGCGGCCACGCGCCCGGGATGCGTCTGCGGCGACCGACGGTCGGGCGGAGCGCCCTGACGGCGTCCGCCGGAACCGTCCTCAGGCCCGGCCGGCCCGGATCCGCCGCGCTGGAGCCGAACCGGCCTCCGTGCGGGTGGCAGGGGGCAGGGGGCAGGCCGCCCGATAGATCAGGCCTGAGGTCTCGTAGGCGAGGCTGGCGGTGTTCCGGCCCGCGAAACCCCGTTCCAGAAGGCGGCTCCCGAATCCGATCCGCGACGGGGCCGTGACCGGAGGGCCGTCCCGCTCGTGCCAGCGCATCCGCAGGATCCGGGCCTCCGGGCCGGGCTCCAGCGTCCAGGCCAGCGCTACCCGCCCGCCCGGAACCGAGAGGGCGCCGTGCTTGACCGCGTTGGTGCACAATTCGTGCAGGATCATCGTGAGCGCGAGCGCCCCCTCGGGCGGCAGCCGCAGGTCGGGTCCGTCCAGGGTGATGCGCGGGGCCGGCGCGCCCGGATGCGCGTGGTCCAGGAAGGGGCGCACGGCCTGATCGGCGATGCCGCGCAGGTCCGCGCTCGCCCAGCTCTCACGGGTCAGGATATCGTGGGCCCGCGACAGGGCGAGGAGCCGCGCCTCGAAGGCGTCGCGTCCGGCCGCGGCCCCGCCGCCGAGATTCTTCAGGCTCTGCGCCGCCATCGACTGCACGGTGGCGAGGGTGTTTTTCACTCTGTGGTTGAGCTCATCGACCAGCAGCCGGTGGGCCTCCGCGCGCCGGGCGAGCTCGTCGGCCGCCGCGCCGAGGGCGTCGGCGATCATCGCGCCCTCGCGCACGAGGGAGCGGGGGAGGGGCGGCAGCTTCTGGTCGCGGCCCAGCGCGCCCGCGGCGGCGGCCAGGTCCCGCAGAGGGCGGGCGATCAGGCCGGCGAGCAGCCACGCGAGCAGCGCCGAGGCCAGCGCCACGGTGCTCCCCGCAATCAGGATGCTCCGGCGCAGGGCCGCGACCGAGGCCAGGGCCCGGTCGGCCGTCTGGCGCACCACCACCTGCCAGCCGAGCCCGGGATAGTCGCGGTATCCGGCCGTGGCTGCCCGCGCGCTGAGATACGCGGCGGGGCCGTCCGGCCAGCGCCCGACCCGGCTCGTGCCCTGCGGGTCGCTGGACTGGCCGCCGGTCAGTACGGCCGGGGGCAGGGGCCCGCCCTGCAGGGCGGGTGGCCCGAGGAACACGGTTCCGTCACGGGAGAGGATCAGGATCTCGGCGCCCTGGCGGTGGCCCCGCAGCGAGCCTTCGAGGATGCGCGCCATGTCGCGCGCCCAGGTCCAGTCGAGATGGGCGGCCAGCACCCCGAGGACGCGCCCGTCCGCGGCTCGGACCGGGGCCGCGACGTCGAGGAGGCGGAGCGGTTCCCGGGCGGTCGCGTTCCCGCTCGCCGCGTCCGGGCTCAGCAGCGCCTGCAGGAGCTTGGCGGGATGCACGTCCCCCACGAAGGGCCGCTCGCGGCCGGCCCGGAAATAGTCGCGGCCCGAGACGTCGGCGCCCTCCAGGGCGCCGGTGCTGGTCACCGCGACCCGGCCGTCCGCGTCGATCAGCCCGATGATCGAGTAGGCCGGGTAGGTCGCCTGGAGCCGCTGCATCAGGGCGCGCTTGGCGTCCGGCCCCACCCCGGGATCGCGCAGGCTGTCCGAGGCGGCGGCGATCTGGATGTCGCGCCAGCGCTCGAACATGCCGAGGTCGAGACCCCGCGCCATCTGGCCGGCAATCTCGGCGAGCTGGCCGCCGACCTCCGCCTCAAGCCGGCGGCTCGCCTCGCGGCTGACCAGGGCGGCGAGCGCCAGGGTCGCCAGGAAGCCGATCGCGCCGAAACTCACGGCCAGCACGACACGCAACCGCGGCGGCGCCCCGCGGCGCAGCCTGGTCCGGCTCAGGGGAGCCGCTGCCGCACGCACCGCTGCAGGCAATTCCGATTGCGCGCCCGCCTGCATCCGACCCCCCCGGACCCGGCCCTGGAGACCGCGCCCGCCAAGCCTGCTCAGGACACGTTCTGAGCACGCGCCGGGAGGCTCAGCAAGGCAGGTTCGGCTTCCGGCGGTGCACTATTACTATCGAGAGTTGCAAATATGCACCCTGCGATATCGGTCTCGCGTGCGGTCCGCAACCGCTTTTGGATGACTGTTGTCCTCCGGTCGGACCCGTCCCGGTCATGCCCCCAGCAGGGCGTGGGCCGCCCGGACCAGGATCCCGTCCGGCCGGCGCAGGGCGTCGAGCACCGAGAAATGCTCGGCGCCGGGCACCGGCAGCAGGGGGCCGGGAGCGTGGGCCGCCGCCCGCAGGGCGTGCAGGTTGCGGGCGTCATGCACCAGGGCCGGCAGCTCGCGGGTGCCGTAGGCGATGCACAGGGGCTTGCCGATTGCCGGCAGGCGCAGGGGCGAGAGCGCCGCGACCTCGGACTCCGTGAGGCCGAGCTTGGCGTCGAGATAGGTCTGGCGGATCGGCGCGAGGTCGTAGACGCCCGAGATCGCGAGGCCCGCGGCGACCGCCGGATGGGCGAGCTGCATCGCGGTGAGCAGTCCGCCCGCCGACCAGCCTGACAGGACCAGGGGACCGCGGATCCCGTGCGCGGCGCCGTTCGCGGCGAGCCAGTCGAGGGCCGCGCCGGTCTCGGCCACGATCCGGGTGAGGCTCGCCTCCGGGGCCAGGGTGTAGCCGACCATCGCCACCGACCAGCCGGCGGCGTTCGGACCTTCCGCGAAGCAGGCGAACAGCTCCCGGGCGCCCCGCTGCCAGTAGCCGCCGTGAAGGAAGACCAGGCAGGGCGCCGCTCCGTCCCGCGCGGGGTAGAGGTCGAGGGCGTTGCGGGCGCCCGCGCCGTAGGCGATGTCGAGGCCGGCCGGATGGGCGGCCCGGTAGGCCGCCGAGGCTCCGTCCCGCGCGTCCACCTGCCGCGCACTGTCGGCCACCGCCCGGGTGTTGTCGTAGCAGGCGTCCCGCGCCGCCTGGTCGAGGTCGGCCCAGCGGCGGCGCGGATCCGCGGGGGTCGGGTCGTCCAGGCGGAAATCCAGAACCATCGTGGGTTGTCTCCAGCGCCCCATCCGCCGCACCATGGCAGGGTGCCGGACCGGGGTCGAGGCGGATCAGGGCTCCGGGCCGGCCGCGCCCCGAGCCTGCCCATCCGGATCTTGCGCGCCGATCGCCCGCAGGGCGGCGCGGGCCACCGCCACGTCCTGGTCGCTGGTCCCCGAGCCGACTCCGATGCCCCCGAGGCAGGTGCCGTCGATCAGGATCGGCAGGCCGCCCGGGAGGTTGGTGAGCCGTCGGAGGCGGCGGTCACCGCCTTGGCCAGCGCGCTCTCGCGGGACAGGAGCTTGGCGCCGTCCATGCGCAGGAAGGCCAGCAGGTTGCCCCCCTGGTCCACCACAGCCACGTTCTCCGGCACCCCGATCGCCTCCGCGTGGGCGACGGCCGCCTGCAGGGCGGCCAGCGCGGCCGCATGGGTGAGCTGCGGGACGGGGCGGGTGGCGGCGGGAGGACTGGTCGTCATGGTGCGATCATGAAGCGGGCCGGACGGGGGGATTCGGGCATGGCCCGGGACATCCGGCGGCTCAGAATCCGGGCCAGGCGCCGGGAATCGTGCCGCCGTAGCCCCAGCCCGTGAAGGGTGGGGCCGCGACCCGCTCCCGGGTGGCCGGCGCGAAGACCGGCGCGCGCGGCCATCTCTGCTGCCGACCCGCCTGCCAGCCCCGGAGCCGGTCGCGCGCGGCCATGCGGGCCAGGGTCCGGTCCATGTCGGACCCGGAGGCCGGCCCGGGGTGGCGGCCGGGATGCGGACGCGCCCCGGCCGGGCCGCTCGCCAGCATCGCGGCGGTGAGGAGCAGGATCGCGGGGATCGCGTTCGGACCGGCGCGCATGGTTCGGGCTCGTCGGGGAGGGGCCTTCACCGGCAGCTACGCCGTGGACGCCTCTCGGGTTCCGGCAGTTTTTGGACCCGCCGGACGGGCGAGGCGTTTCCCGGGATGCCCGGATCGGCGAAAACCTCGTAGGAAGCCGGACGCCTGCCCCGAGACGCTTCGAGCGCGAACCGCCCATGCCAGAACCCGGACCGACAGAGCCCGAACCGAACGCCGCCCCGCCGCCCGCCGATGCGCCCGATCCGGTGGCGCTGCTGGAGAGGCTCGTCGCCTTCGACACGGTGAGTGCCCGCTCGAACCTGCCGCTGATCGACTGGGCGGAGGCCTATTGCCGCCGCCACGGCGCCGCGGTGGAGCGCGTCGGCGACCCGACCGGGCGGAAGGCGGCGCTCCTCGTCAGCGTCGGTCCGTTCGCGAGCCGGCCCGGCTACGTGCTCTCCGGCCACAGTGACGTGGTGCCGGCCGAGGGCCAGCCCTGGTCGTCGGACCCGTTCATCCTGCGGGAGGCCGAGGGCCGTCTCTACGGGCGCGGCACCTCCGACATGAAGGGGTTCCTGGCGGTCTGCCTCGCGCTCCTGCCCGAGATGGTTGCGGCGGAGCTCGCCACCCCGATCCACCTCGCGATCTCGTACGACGAGGAAGTGGGCTGCCTCGGGGTGCGGCCGCTGATCGACCGGATGCTGGCCTGCGTTCCCCGCCCGCTCGGCTGCTTCGTGGGCGAGCCCACCGGGATGGCGGTGGTTGTCGGCCACAAGGGCAAGTCGGCTGCCCGCCTCACCTTCCGGGGCAGGGCCAGCCATTCGGCCCTGGCGCCCCAGGGCGTCAACGCGGTGGAATATGCCGCCCGCTTCATCGAGCATGTCCGCCTGTCCGCGGAGGCGCTCGCCCGGGACGGTACCCGCGACCCGCTCTACGACGTGCCCCACACCACCGGCCTGTCGAGCGTGGTGCAGGGCGGCACGGCCCTCAACATCGTGCCCGACACCTGCAGCGTCAGCTTCGAGTACCGGGCGATCGGCGCGGACGATGCCGCGGCGCTGGCGGCCGCGGCCATCGCCTACGCCACCGACACCCTGGCGCCGCTGATGCGGGCGGTCGACGCGGCGTGCGGCGTCACGGTCGAGCCGCTGATCGACTATCCGGGCCTCGACACCGACCCGGAGGCGCCGATCGTGACCCTGGCCAAGCGGCTCGCCGGCCGGAACGGCCACGCCAAGGTCTCGTACGGCACCGAGGGCGGGCTGTTCGAGCGGCTCGGCGGCGTGCCCGCCGTGGTGATCGGCCCCGGCTCCATCGCCCGCGCCCACAAGGCCGACGAGTACGTGACCCGGGACGAGCTGGACGCCTGCGCGGGCTTCGTGCGGCGGCTGATCCGGGACTGCCGGGGCTGAGGCGCGCCGCCGCGCGGGTGCGGGGGAAGAAACCTTTGCGCCGCTCGCGGCTTGGAACAGCGGCCCGAAGCGGGCCGGGTCGGGAGTCGTCTCAGCGCATGGCCAGCCTCAGCGTCGCGATCGCGTTCGGCACCCGCCTGCTCCTGGTTCTGCTGTTCCTGCCGTTCAGCGCGCTCGACAAGATCCTGAACTTCAGGGGCGCGGTCGGCCAGGCGCGGGAGGCCGTGCACGCCACGGCCCCCGCCACGGCGCTGATCCTGACCGGCCTCTGCGTGGAGATCGGGATGTCGCTCTGCATCCTGACCGGCACCGCCGACCGGGCGGCCGCCTTCGTGATGGCCGGCTATTGCGGCGTCACCGCGCTCCTGTGGAAGCAGTTCTGGGTGCCGGGCGACTTCCGGGCCGGCGGCAAGGGCCGCGCGTTGTTCTGGGACTTCCTGAAGAACTTCGCGCTCGCGGGCGGCTTCCTGCTCATCACCTTCGGCACGGGCGCCGGGACGGTGGAGACTTTCTTCGCCGACCCGCTGGGCTCCACGAACCCCTACGCGACCGCCGAAAGGACCCGGCCGTAGCCGGGCCCGAGGGCGGGATCCTCAGCCCTTCGGGACGGTGGCTACCATCGACGGCCGGCGCTCGAACTCCGCGTACCACGCGGCGATGGCCGGACGGCTCTCGCGCCACGCGAGGTCGGGGAAGCGCAGATCGAGGTAGCCGACCGCGCAGGCCAGCGCGACGGTGCCGATATCCAGCGGCGGCATCCCGGCGACCAGGGTCTCGAACCGGTCCAGAGCCGACCGGATCTTGCCGATCTGGCCGGCCTCCCAGGCGTCCCAGCGCTGCGGTTCCGGGCGCAGCACGCGCTCGTAGCGGGTCAGCAGCGCCGCATCGAGCAGGCCGTCGGCGAGCGCCTGCCGGGTCAGCGCGTCCCAGCGGGCGGGTCCTTCGGGGAACAGGCGCGGCCCGGCCGAGAGACCGTCGAGATACTCGCAGATCACCCGGCTGTCGTAGAGGGCGATGCCGTCCTCCAGCACCAGGGCCGGGATCTTGCCCAGGGGGTTGTGGGCGGCGACCTCCGGCGCCGAGCCGGTCGGCGAGGCTCCGGCGGCGGTGACGGCGATCCGGTCGATCAACCCGGTCTCGTGGGCGAGAACCAGCACCTTGCGGGCATAGGGAGAGGCGGGGGAGTAGAGGAGCTTCATCGGACCGTCCCGGTTGGTCTCGGCGCCGGGATCATGGCGCCGTGATCGTGGCGCCGGGACCTTGCACCGATACCCCGCCGAATCCAGCCCCGGGCGGCCCGCCGCCGCGTCGTCGAATCCTGTGCGTCACGCGATCTTCGTCACGAGACCCTGCGCGTCATCCCGGAGCCGGCATGGACCACCCGCGACCGGACCCGGCGACCCTGCTTGGCCCGCTCGCGCCAGACCAGGAAGCGGCTGGCCACCCGGTCCAGGAGAAGCATGCACAGGCTGCCGACGATCGCCAGCACGCAGGCGGCCCCGATCAGCACGCCCCAGATCCCCGGCGCCGGGATGATCATCAGGCACAGCAGGCCGAAGACGGCCGCGCCGGGTATCCACTTCGCCATCGCGCCGCCTGCCAGAATCGAAATTGCCTCGTGTCGGCAAAAGCTGATCCGAGACTCTTAAGGAGTTGGCGCGGCTGGAGCGACCGTGCCGAGATTTGCTGTAACGCTGGAATAATCTATTGATCGAGGTTTATAGCCGGTAAATACACATTCTGTATTGACTTGGCTTGCATAGCGCCACGGCGCAGGCGGCAGGCGGCAGGCGGCAGGCGGCAGGCGGCAGGCGGCAGGCGGCAGGCGGCAGGCGGCAGGCGGCGCTCCCGGGCGCGACCGGATCGGGCCGGGCTCGCATCCGACGCGGCGGCTCCGACCTCCGGGCCGCGCTACCCCGTGCGGCGGGCCGTCCAGCGCCCTGAGCACGAGCCCAGACCGGAGAGCGTCCAGCGCCCGCGTCCCGCGGCTCCCCTGAGGCGGCCGGACACGGCGACGTTGGCGAGGCCCCTGCGGATTGTGCCGGTGATCCGGCCATCCTCTCCGGCGTGGCCGGCGGCATCAACGCCGTTGTCCCCGGCCTCATCCACCTGTCCGTCCCGGATCACGATCGGGTAGCGATAGGGCCCTGTGCAGGTCCCGCTCTCAGCCATCGCCACGACCGACCAAGCCCCATCGAATCGGTTCGACGCGTGGGCTGCCCCCGAGGCGAGGCCGAGGATCAGCGCCGGTGCGAGCACCGCATGACGAAGTCGGTTCATGGTCTCCTCTGCGAGGTCCTGAGACGAGGTCGGGGTCCATCGCGTCCGATCCGAACGCGGATGGGCGCGCCCGGCACAACCTCGACGGCAGGGTGCCGGGATTCGAGAGGCTGTCACGCAGCGTCCCGAGACGGCGATATAGGAGCGAACGGCCTCAGCGCCCTGAGAGAACGCTACCGGTAAGCGGCTTTTTTCCAGGGCCTGAACTCCACGGCCCGCGCCCCGTCCGATGGCGCGCGGCTTCCGATCCCAGGAGCGCGCCGCTGACGCACGGGAATGGCGGCAGCCCCGGTCTCTGTCGGCGCGGGATCTTATCGGAAACGATCCCGTGTCGCCGCACCAAGCCCTAATGGCTTGGCGGCAGGGTCCGGCCCTCGCTGACGAGATGATAGAAGCGCCCCTCGAACATCCGCATCACCGCCTCGGTGGCGGCGTGCGATTCCGGGCGGATCGGGGAGGCGAGGCAGGCGTCCAGCGCCGCCTGATCGGGGAAGTCCATCTCCAGGATCATGGCGATCGGCCGGGCGTCGGCGTCCTTGGCGACGAGGCGCTGCACCCGCACGGCGGTGACGCCCGGGAAACGCCGCCAGAACGGCTCCAGCTCGTCCCGGACCCGGCGGAAGAACTCCTCCTCGCGGCCGTCGCGCACCGTGCCCTCGTAGATCGCCGTCCGCGTCAGCATCCGTCGCTCCCTGAAACCCTCCGTCAACCGACGACGGCCGAGATCGCTCCCGGCGGTGACAACCGGCATCGGCTGTCGGCGGAATCGGTCGCGGCCGGGGCGGGCGGGCTTTTCCGTCGCGGCCGACCGGCGTAAACCCGAGGTGCCCATCGCGACGATGCGGGAGAGACCGGGATCTTCCCAGAGAGGGGACCCGGCGCCGACGGAGCAACCGCCCCGGAAACTCTCAGGCACCGGAACCGTGTCGTCAGGGCGATCTGGAGAGTGGTGCAGCGGGCGAGCCCGTGGGCACCCGCCGAAGGGGACGTCCGTGCTTCGCCTCGCCAGGCCGGGGCCGGATCAAGCTCTCAGGCACCGGGACAGATGGGGCGCGCAACCGGCCGACCGCTTGAGGCGGCCTCCACGCGTCCTCGTTCCGGAGTCCCACCCATGACCCACATCGCCGTGATCGGCGCCGGCATCACCGGCGTGACGACCGCCTATGCGCTAGCCCAGCGCGGCTACCGCGTCACCGTCCTCGACCGGCAGCGCTACGCCGCCATGGAGACCTCCTTCGCCAATGGCGGCCAGCTCTCGGCCTGCAACGCCGAGGTCTGGAACAAGCTCTCCACGGTGATGCAGGGCCTGCGCTGGATGCTGCGCCGGGACGCGCCGCTGCTGATGAATCCCAAGCCCTCCTGGCACAAGCTGTCCTGGATGGCGGAATTCGTTCGTGAGATCGCCCATTATCGCGAGAACACGGTCGAGACCGTGCGGCTGGCGCTGCGGGCCCGGGAAACCCTGTTCGCCATGGCGGAGGCCGAGGGGATCGACTTCGACCTGAAGACCCGCGGCATCCTGCACTTCTACCGGGACCGGGCGAGCTTCGAGAAGGCCACGTCCGTCAACGCGCTGCTGCGGGAGGGCGGCCTGGAGCGCTACGCCGTGAGCCCGGAGGAGATCCGCGCCATCGAGCCGACGCTCGGCGGCACCTATCACGGCGGCTACTTCACGCCCTCGGACGCCACCGGCGACATCCACAAGTTCACCCGGGGCCTCGCCGCGGCCTGCGCCCGCAAGGGCGTCCGCTTCGTCCAGGATGCCACCGTCGAGACCATCGCGCCGGGGGAGGGGGGCTACGCTGTCGGCTGGCGGCAGGCGGGCCGTCAGACGGCTCATCCGGCTGGCCGCCCCGCCGAGCTCCCGCAGGTCCTGCGGGCCGACGCGGTCGTGATCTGCGCGGGCTGCGCCAGCCGGCACTTCGCCGCCATGCTGGGCGACCGGGTCAACGTCTACCCGGTGAAGGGCTACTCGATCACCGTGAACCTGCTGACCCCGGAGGCGCAGGCGGCGGCGCCCGAGGTGAGCATCCTCGACGAGGCGTCCAAGATCGTCACCAGCCGGCTCGGCGACGAGCGCCTGCGGGTCGCCGGGACCGCCGAGTTCAACGGCTTCAACCGCGACATCCGCCACGACCGGATCCAGCCGCTGGTCGACTGGACCCGGGAGCAGTTCCCGCTTGTCGACACCGATCGGGTCGTGGCCTGGAGCGGCCTGCGTCCGATGCTGCCGAACATGCTGCCCAAGGTCGGCCGCGGCCGCCGGCCCGGTGTCTTCTACAACACCGGTCACGGCCATCTCGGCTGGACCCTCTCGGGCGCCACCGCGGAACTCGTCGCCGAGGCGATCGCGGCCGAGCACGCGCCGGAGCGGGCGATCCTGCCGCTCGCAGCCTGAGGCCCTTGGCGGGTTGTCAGGGCGGAGCCCTGACGAACATCGCGGCGCGCCGTCATGTCGGTGACGGGGGGCGCGCCGCCCAACATTATTTTGTATTCTCTTTTCGAACCGCCCCGGAACCCGAGCCGCGATGCCCCCGTCACCCGCCTATCTCGACCCCGCCACCGGGGCGACCTACCCGATCGCGACGCCGCGCTGGCGCTCGGAGACGGGCGGGCCGCTGATGATCACCGACCTTCCCGGTATCGATCGCGAGGAGATCGATACGGCCGAGCGCTCCCTCTGGCGCTACGCCGCCGCGCTGCCGGTGGCGGTCTCCGATCCGGTGACCCTCGGGGAGGGCTGCACCCCGCTGGTGCGCCGGCCCTGGCGGGGCGGGCACGCGCATTTCAAGCTCGAATGGTTCGCCCCCTCGGGCAGCTTCAAGGACCGGGGCGCGTCCGTGATGCTGTCGATCCTGCGCCAGCAGGGGGTGGACGCGGTGCTGGAGGATTCCTCCGGGAACGGCGGCGCCGCGGTGGCGACCTACGCGGCCGCCGCCGGGATGCGGGCGAAGATCCTGGTCCCGGCCTCGACCTCGCCGGCCAAGACCGTGCAGATGCGGGCCGCCGGCGCGGAGGTCGAGCTGGTGCCCGGCACCCGCCAGGACACGGCCGACGCGGCCGTCAGCCAAGCGGACTCAATCTTCTACGCCAGCCACAACTGGCAGGCGCATTTCCTCCAGGGCACCAAGACGCTGGCCTACGAGCTGTGGGAGGATCTGGGGTTTTCCGCGCCCGACGCCGTCATCATCCCCTGCGGCGCGGGCAGCAACATCCTCGGCTGCGATATCGGCTTCTCGGAGCTGCTGCGCCGGGGGGAGATCGCCCGCCTGCCGCGGCTCTACGCGGTGCAGCCGGCCCATTGCGCCCCCCTGCATGCGGGCTTCGCGGCGGGCGCCGAGGATTTCGTGCCGGTCACCCCGCGCCCGACGCTCGCCGAGGGCGCCTCGATCGCCCAGCCTGTCCGCGGCCGGGAGGTGCTGGCGGCGCTCCGCCGCTCCGGCGGCGGCACCGTGGCGGTGTCCGAGGCGGCGATCGAGACTGCGCTGATGGAGCTCGCCCGGTCGGGCCTCTACGTCGAGCCGACCTGCGCCATGGCGGCGGCGGCGCTCACCGACCTGACCGCACGCGGTACGATCCGGCCCGAGGAGACCACCGTGGTGGTGCTCACCGGCACGGGCATCAAGGCGACGCCGCGCATCGCCGAACTCCTGGGCCTCGCCCCCTGACGGGACCCGCCGACCCGACCCAATGATCCGGAGGAGACACCCATGCGCAACAACATCCCCGCCAGCGTCGGCATGTCGGTCGAGGAAGTCGACACCCCCTGCCTGCTGGTCGATCTCGACGCCCTCGAGCGCAACATCGATAAGCTCGGCCGCTTCATGAAGGAGCGCGGCCTGCGCCACCGGGCGCACGCCAAGACGCACAAGTCGTCCGACATCGCCGTGATGCAGATCGAGCGGGGCGGCGCCTGCGGCGTCTGCTGCCAGAAGGTCAGCGAGGCTGAGGCGCTGGTGAGTGCCGGCATCCGCGACGTGCTGGTCTCCAATCAGGTGACCGCGCCGAAGAAGATCGAGCGCCTCGCGGCGCTCGCCACCCGGGCGCGGGTGCTGGTCTGCGTCGACGACCTCGGCAATGTCGACGACCTCTCGGCGGCGGCGGTGAAGTACGGCGTCACCCTCGAATGCCTCGTGGAGATCGATGTCGGGGCCGGGCGCTGCGGCGTCGCGCCGGGCGAGCCCGCTCTGGCGATCGCCAGAAGAATCGCGGCGGCGCCGGGCCTGAGCTTCGCCGGCCTGCAGGCCTATCAGGGCAAGGCCCAGCACGTGCGCGACTACGGCGAGCGCCAGGCCCTGATCCAGACGGCGATCGACGAGACCCGGCGTACCGTCGACCTGCTCAAGGCCGAGGGCCTCGCCTGCGCCATCGTGGCGGGGGCCGGCACCGGCAGTTTCGCCATGGAGGGCGGCAGCGGCGTCTACAACGAGCTGCAATGCGGCTCCTACGTCTTCATGGACGCGGATTACCAGCGGGTGAAGGACGCCGAGGGCCGGCCGATCACGGATTTCGAGAACAGCCTGTTCATCTACACGGCGATCATGAGCAAGGCGAAGACGGATGTCGCGGTCTGCGACGCCGGCCTGAAGGCGCAGAGCATCGACAGCGGCCTGCCGGTGGTGTTCGGCCGGGACGACGTGGAGTACATCAAGTGCTCGGACGAGCACGGCGTGATCAGCGATCCCGGCAACGTGCTGAAGCTCAACGAGCGCCTGAAGCTGATCCCCGGCCATTGCGACCCGACGGTCAACGTCTACGATTGGTACGTGGGCGTGCGGAACGGCCGGGTCGAGGCGATCTGGCCTGTCACCGCCCGCGGCATGACGTTGTAACGGGATTCCAAAGGGTCGAGGCCCTTTGGCGGGATGTCGGGGCAGGGCCCCGACATCGAGCTTCGCTCGACACCCGCGAAAGGTCGAAGACCTATCGAAACCATGACTTGGGAGGTCCCTGAATCCATGCGCTTCATCTCGGAAGAGGAATCGGCCGCGCTGGTCGATCACGCCATGGCGTTCGCGGCGGCTCGGGAGGCGCTGATCGCCGCGGTGGCGCCGGGCACCACCCTGTTCCCGGCGGTGCTCGGCCATGGCTCGGAGCCGACCAACCGGTTCTCGATCAAGTCGGGTGCGACCGCCGACTATGCCGGCCTGAAGGTCGGCTCGTTCTGGCCCGGCAACCCGGACCGGGGCCTGCCACGGCACAATTCGGTGATCCTGCTGTTCGATCAGGATGTCGGCCGCATCGACACGGTGATCGAGGCGGGCCGCGTCAACGCCTACCGCACCGCCGCCGCCGATGCGGTGGCGGCGAGCGTGCTGGCCCGGCCGGATTCGGCGGTGCTCGCATTGTTCGGGGCCGGCAACCAAGCGGAGTTCGAAGCCGCGGCGCTCGCCCGGGTCCTGCCGATCAGGACGGTGCTGGTCGTCGCCCGGGATTCCGCGAAGGTCGCGGGGCTCAGTGAGCGTCTGGCGGGGCAGGGGGCGTCCGGGCTCGAGGTGCGGGCGGCCGCGCCGCAGGAGGCCTGTGCAGCCGCCGACGTGATCGTCACGGCGACGCCCGCCCGCGCGCCGCTGTTCGAGGCCGCCTGGGTCCGCCCCGGCACGCATGTCGCCGCCATGGGCGCGGACGCAAAGGGCAAGCAGGAGCTGCCCCCCGCCCTGCTGGAGCGGGCGGCCCTGTTCTGCGACCTGCCGCAGCAGTCGCGCACGATCGGCGAGTTCCAGCACGCCTCCGCGCAGGCTCAGGCGGGCCTGCGGGCGATCGGCGAGGTGTTGCGCAGCGGGGAGGGGGGCCGGACGGATCCAGACCAGATCACCGTGTTCGATTCCTCCGGCATCGCCCTGCAGGACCTGACCATCGCGCGGGCCATCCTCGCCAAAGCCGACGCGCGCTTGTAGGGGAGGCCGGCGCCGGCCCTCCCCCGCCCCGGCGGAGGAGGGCCGCACATGCAGGACCGGCAGATCCGGGTCATCGGCATCGGCACGGGCGATCCCGAGCACCTGACCCTCCAGGCGGTGCGGGCGCTCGCCGATGTCGACGCGGTGTTCGTCCTCGACAAGCGCGCCGAGACCGCCGATCTCGTCGAGAGCCGCCGCCGGATCTGCGCGGCCCATATCCGAAGGCCCCACCGGATCGTCGCCGTGGACGACCCGCCCCGGGAGCGCCGCCCGGCCGATTACGGCAGCACCGTCGCGGCGTGGCACGCGGCCCGGGCCGAGCGGCTGGAGGCGGCCTTCGCCGCGCATCTCGGAGCAGGGGAGGTGGGGGCGATCCTCGCCTGGGGCGATCCGGCCCTCTACGACAGCGTGCTCCGCATCCTCGACCGCATCGCCGCGCGGGGGCGGATGGCGTTCACCCGCACGGTGGTCCCCGGCCTGTCGAGCGTGCAGGTGCTCGCCGCCCGCCACGGCGTTCCGCTGAACGGCATCGGCGGATCGGTGCTGATCACCACCGGCCGGCGCCTCGCCGCGGGCTGGCCGGCGGAGGCGGAGAGCGTCGTGGTGATGCTCGACGGCGATCCGGCCTTCGCGCATCTCGACCCGGACCTGACGATCTATTGGGGTGCCTATCTCGGCAGCCCGGACGAGATCCTGGTCTCCGGCCGGCTGGGCGATACGGGCGACGAGATCCGCCGGGCCCGTGCCGAGGCTCGGGCGCGGCACGGCTGGATCATGGACATCTACCTGCTGCGCCGTGACCGCGCCGCCACGGACAGGGCCGGCGCGGCCGGCTAGACCGCCGCCATGCTGCGCCTGCGGGACTATCAGCGCGCCAGCCTCGACGCGCTCTCGGCCGCCTGGGCGCGGGGAGGGGCGGACGAGGCGGCGCCCGGCCACCTGATCGTGCTGCCCACCGGGGCCGGCAAGGCGCTCGTGATCGCGGCGCTGGCCCGGGAGACCCTGGAAGAGAACCCCCTCGCCCGGGTGGCGATCGTCACCCACAGCCGCGAACTGGTCGCCCAGAATTTCGCGGAATTGACCCGCTCCTGGCCGGAGGCGCCGGCCGGGATCTTCTCCGCCGGGCTCGGGCGGCGGGAGGCCGGAGCACAGGTGCTGGTCTGCGGCATCCAGTCGGTGGCCGACCGGCTCGACGCGATCGGCCCGCGTGATCTCGTGATCGTCGACGAGGCCCACCTGATCCCCCGCGCCGCCGACACCCGCTACGGCCGCTTCCTGGCGGGACTGCGCGCGCGGACCCCCGGGCTGCGGGTAACGGGCTTCACCGCCACGCCTTACCGCCTCGATTCGGGCCGCCTCGACGAAGGCGAGCACCGGCTCTTCTCCGGCATCGCCTACGAGGCCGACACGTTCACGCTGATCCGGGGCGGCTTCCTGGCGCCCCTCGTCTCCAAGGCGACGCTCACCCAGCTCGACGTCTCGGGCGTCGGCCGGCGCGGGGGCGACTACATCCCGGGCGAGCTGGAGGCGGCGGTCAACCGCGACTGGATCACCCGGGCGGCGGTCGCGGAACTCGCGGAATACGGGCGCGCCCGCCGGGCCTGGCTCGCCTTCTGCGCCGGGCTCGCCCATGCGGACGCCGTGCGCGACGCGGTGCGGGCGGAGGGGTATTCCTGCGAGAGCGTCTCGGGCGAGACGCCCCGCCGGGAGCGCGACCGGATCGTGGCGGCGTTCCGGGCCGGACAGATCCGCTGCCTGACCTCGGTCGGTGTGCTCGGCACCGGCTTCAACGTGCCCGAGGTCGATCTCGTGGCGCTGCTGCGCCCGACCCGCAGCACCGGCCTCTACGTGCAGCAGGTCGGCCGGGCGCTGCGCTGCGCGCCCGGCAAGGCCGACGCGCTGATCCTCGACTATGCCGGTCTGGTGCGGATGCACGGGCCCGTGGACGCCGTGACGGTCCGGAGCGCCACCCAGGGACTGGGCGGGGCAGGGGCCCCACGCGCCAAGCCCTGCCCCGGCTGCGGCGCCCTGATCGCGCTGAACGCCTCCACCTGCGAGGCGTGCTGGACCGAGCCGGAGGCGGACGCGGACACCGAGGCCCCGCACGAGGCCGCCGCCGACGACGAACTGGCGATCCTCTCGGCGGATCCCGGGCTGCCCGGCCCCGAGCCGGCGGGCCCTGCCCCAGCGGAGACCGGCTGGCACGAGGCCAGCTGGCATCCGGTCACGGCCCTGGATCTGGAGGCAGCGCCGGACGGGCTCGACCTCGTCCTCGGCTGGCGGGACGGCCCCGCCGAGGCGGCGTGGCGCGTCCGCCTGCGGCCCGAGCGCAGCGGCTACGAGCGGGAGAAGGCGGTGTCCTGGTGGCGTGGCCTCGGTGGCGGCCGGGACGCGCCGATGAGCGCCGCGGAGTTCCTGGAGCGCGCCGCGCTCCTGGCCCGGCCCGCGGCGATCCGGGTCCGGCCCGGCCGGCTGTCGGAGCACATCGAGTGTCGGACGCAGGACGGCCGGATCCTCGGCGATGTGTGCCGCCTGGCGAGCCGCGCCGCGTGAGACCGTATGGCTGGCGCAAGCCGCCCGCGGGGAGGGGGCTCGGACCGCCCTCGCCCGATCGGGCCGCGATCGGGGCATCGCGTCCGGCAACGTCGAAGTCATGTGCCCTGGAGATCGTGCCGCTCGGAACCGGACGCGGTACGAAGTGGCATGTACCGAAGGCTCGCCAGCTGGCGGCTAAACTGGCATACCGCACCCCCTCGCCGTCCCGGCACAACGATCATATTCCATAATATATCTTATGCGAATTATGGATGGAGAGGCGTGGGTGGCTTCGAGTCCGGAACAGAGCGGCCACATCGAGAACAAATAGAGGTTAAAAATAGAACATGATCGAAGAGCTCGAGCCGGACCCGGCGTGATCGGGGAAATCGGCGCCCTTGAGATATCGACCCCCGGAAGTCGAGCGGGCCTCCAGTCCGGATGCGGCAGGTTGCGGTATCGCCACGGGCGGTGATGACCGCGGACCATCGACTGGTTCCCGCCAGCCGGATCGGGCGAGGGCGGTCCGGCGCCCCTCCCCGCGAGCCGGTCACGCTCGCCCGCCCAGCGCCGTCGGCTGCGCGGATTCTGACCCGCGTGGACTGCGCGCGATCGGCCCGCCCTCCCCGACGAGGCGGCCCGTTTCCAGCTCGGGCCGGAGCACGCCGAGCCCGACATCCGGATGCTGGTCGGGCACTGCGCCTTCGCCTCGGACGCCGCCGGCCTGCTGGTCTCGCTCCTGCCGCACCATGTGCATGTGCGCGGCGAGCGGCGGCTGATCGCGCTGGTGGAACTCGTGAGTGACGAGTCGCGCGCGGCCCGGCCGGGCCGGGAATCCGTCCTGGCGCGGCTTCTCGAGGTCCTTCTCATCGAGGCGCTGCGTTCGACCGCGGGTCCGTCCGCATCGGCCGGGCTCCTGCGCGGTCTTCGCGACGATCAGCTCGCCGCCGCCCTGCGGTGCATCCATGATCGGCCGGCCCAGGCCTGGACGGTGGCTGCCCTCGCCCGGGAGGCCGCCCTGTCACGGTCCGCCTTCTTCGAGCGGTTCCAGCGCACGGTCGGGGTCGCGCCGATGGCCTACGTCACCGGCTGACGCATGGTGCTGGCCAAGGCGTTCCTGCGCCGGGACGGGATCACCGTCGCGGAGGCGGCCGCACGGGTGGGCTACAGCTCCGCCGGCACGTTCAGCATGGCCTTCACACGCCATGTCGGGACGCCGCCTGCCCGCTACGCGCGGGGCGGTTGAGGGGGAAGCGGAAGCGGACGGGCGGGGCGTCCGACCTTACAGGAAATGCGCCCGCAGCCGGCCGAGGAGATCCCGGCCCGGGAACCGGAACGGCGGCATCGGCAGATCCGGCGCGGGCTCATCGCCCGGGATCGGCCCCTCGGCGAAGCGCGCCCCGGCGGACCAGAACCCGTCCCGCCGCGTGCCGATCATGCCGAGTCCGACGGGTTCCCGTGCCGCCTCGGGCCGCAGCCGCCCCGCGGCCCAGACGCGCTGCCAGCAGCCGCGCCGCGCCAAGTCGGCATCCCGCCAGCCCAGCCGCGCATAGCCGGCCGCCGCGAAGACCCGGTCCCCGCCAAAGTCCTCCGGGATCCACACCCAGCTCGAGAACACGTGGACCGTGTCGGCGCGGAGGCCGGCCGGGTCCACCGCCCGCGTGTAGGCGCTGAGCGCGGTCGCCCGGTGCCGGCCGACATGCCGGCGCAGGCGCCCCGGCAGCCTCAGCGCCTCCGGAAAGGCGGCCGCGTCGAGGCGGGTCGGCGCCGCGCCGCGCTCCAGCGCGTAGGCGCTGTCCACGAGGTGCATCCAGGGTTCGAGATCGACCGACCAAGCCTCCTCCACCGGCGCGAAGCGGCGAACCTGTCCCGCGATCAGCCGGTCGGCGACCCGCCGGGCCAGCTCCGGATGCCAGTCCGGGCCGGCCTCGGTCACGCGCAGCAGCGTCGAGGGCCCGTGCGCCCAGACCGCCTCGGCGAGACGGGCGAAATCGGCCTCGGGCTCGTCGCGGCCGACCTTGCGCACCAGGATCTTCGAGCCGTCGGCGAGATCGTCCAGCATCTTGCCCTTGAGATGGGCCAGCCGGCCGTATTCCCGCTCCAGCAGCACCTCCGGCTCGATCGAGCCGGCCGGATGCCCGGTATTCGCCCAGATGTTGTAGGCCACGCTGTGGCAGTAATAGGTGCCCCCGGCGCTCACGGAGAGCCGCAGATCCCCCGGCACGCCGAAATCCGCGAAGCCGCAGCGCAGGCCGCGGATCAGGTCCGCCATCGGCGTGTAGGAGAACCGCAGCAGGCCGGAGGGCTCGACCCCGCCGTAGCGCTGCACGAACCCGAACTCGCAATTGTCGCCGAGGCTCCGGAAGGCGTGGAGCCGTTCGGCGAGGAGCGCCGCCATCGTCCTGATCCCGGTCACCGCTCACGCTCGCGCTCTGTCGGGCCGAGACCGTCGTGCCCAGAGCGCGACGGGGCAGGGCCTTCGTCCGGTCCCAGCCCCGGCCGGGCGGCGCGCTCAACCGGCAAGCGGCACCTCCAGACGGAAGCAGGCGCCCTTCCCCCGGGCCGGGACCGTCAGGCTGCCGCCGAGCTGGCGCGTGAGGCTGCCGACCACCCGCATGCCGAGGCTCTTCGAGGCGCGCCCGATCTCGAACCCCGTCGGCAGCCCGATCCCGTCATCGGCAACCTCGACCACGAGCCCGTCGGGCCGGCGCTCGGCGCGGACCCGGATCTCGCCGCCCGCCGGGTGCGTCTCGGGCGGGTAGGCGTATTTGAGCGCGTTGGTGACGAGCTCGTTGACCAGCAGGCCGATGGGGATCGCCCGGTCGGCCGAGATCCGCTGCGGGCAGGCCGTGCAGACGAGCTGCCGGCCCGGCACGCCGCTGGCGAGGTTGGCCACCAGCTTCTCCAGGAAGGGCGCGAGGTCGAGCTCGCCCGGCACCCCCTCCCCTTCACCCTTCACCTCGTCACCTTGCCGCCAAAGCTGGTCGTGGACGCCCGCGATCGCCTCGACGCGGCTGCGCGCATCCGCCAGGGCCGTCTGCACGGCCGGGTCTTCGGCGGCCCGGGCCTGAAGGGCGAGCAGGCTCGCCACGATGGCAAGGCTGTTCTTGACCCGGTGGCTCATCTCGCGGGCGAGCAGGTCCTGCCGGGCGAGGGCGGCCCGCAGCAGGCTCTCGGTGCGCTGGCGCTCGATGGCGCCGCCGAGCAGGTTGGCGAAGCCCTGCATGAAGGCGACGTCGGCCTCCTCGAACATGCCCGCGCGGGTGTCGTCCACCTCCAGCACCCCGAAGGCGCCGTCCCGGTTCTCGATCAGCACGTTGATCGCCCGGCGGATGCCGTGATCGGCCATGAGCTGCGGGGTGCGGAACCGGGTCTCGTCGGCGAGGTGGTTGGAGATCACCGGCCGGCCGGTCTTGAGGGCGAAGCCCGCCGGGGAGGCGAGATCGGCCCCGATCCGGGCCTTCCCGATCACGGCGGGCCCCCAGCCGACGCCGGCCCGGACCAGCAGGGTGTCGGCGCCGCGCCGATATTCCAGGGCCTTGCAGAACTCGGCGCCCATGCCCTGCGCGCACAGCTCCGTGGCCCGCTGCAGCAGGTGGTCGACATCGGTGCCGCGCAGCGCCTCGACGCCGAACTCGGAGAGGATCGCCTGCTGGCGCAGACGATCGTCGAGATTGGCGCGCGCGGGCGCGCGGGGCGTCTCGGGGCTCGGTTCCACTTCGGTCTGGTCGGTGTTCGCACGCATGGAGGGCGGCAGAGTAGCAGGAAGGCGGCCCCGGCGCGAAGCGTCGCCGCTCGCAAAGGCGCACCCGTCGTCGCACCCCTGCCGCGGTCCGGACCCCCCGGCCCCGTGCGGCGTTCGTCCGTGAACCGACGCGAGGAACGCAGGCATGGCTGACGACCTGAACGGACTCTCCGACAAGGCCCTCTCGATCTTCGCCTTCGCGGCTTACCATCGCCTCGTCAGCGGCGAAAAGGTCACCTCGGTGATTCGCCGGGACGGCGCCGGCCATGAGGCCGATCCAGAGGGCGTGAAGGAGCTGGAGGGGCGCGGCCTCGTCACCGCCGGCGAGACCGATATCGACCTCGGTGAGACCGCGCAGGCGGCGGTCGAGACGATGGTCGCAGCCCTGCGCCGGGAGGTCGGGCGCTGAAGCGCGGGTGAGATGGGTCGAGGCGCAAGCGGGACGGAACCGGGTCGCTCCGGCTGCGGCATCCCGGCCGTGGAAACCCGGGAACGCGCCCGCCCCCGAGGGCCTTTCCCGCATCCACGATGGAGACACGCATGACCGCCAGGGCGAAGGTGAAGACCGGGGACGACGTCACCTACACATGGGGCAAGGGCACCGTTTCGGGCGCGGTAACCAAGGTTCACACCCAGGACGTCAAGAAGACCATCAAGGGCAATACGGTCAAGCGCGACGCCTCGAAGGCGGAGCCCGCCCTGGAAATCAAGACCACAAAGGGCAAGACCGTGCTGAAGTCGGCTTCCGAAGTCACGGTCAAGTCAGCATAAGCGCGCAACCCTCGCGTGCCGTGATCTTGCGCACATCGCTTCCCGCTGAAGGCCTCGCCGCGAGCGTGGGAGCGGCTATCTGTAACGGTTCCAGCCTTGAAAGCCGGGACCCCCGCATGACCATTCCCCTCAGGCTCACCCTGAACGGGCAGCCGCGCGAGATCGCCCTCGACGATCCGCGCGTCACCCTCCTCGATCTCCTGCGCGAGCGCCTCGGTCTGACGGGTGCCAAGAAGGGCTGCGACCGCGGCCAGTGCGGCGCCTGCACGGTCCTGGTGGACGGGCGGCGCATCAACAGCTGCCTGACCCTCGCCGCAAGCCTCGACGGCGCCGAGGTGCTGACCATCGAGGGGCTCGCCGAGGGCGACCGGCTCCACCCGGTCCAGGCGGCCTTCATCGCCCATGACGGCTTCCAGTGCGGCTTCTGCACGCCCGGCCAGATCATGAGCGCGGTCGGCCTGATCCGCGAGGGCCATGCCGGCACCGATCCCGAGCGCATCCGCGAGGGCATGAGCGGCAATCTCTGCCGCTGCGGCGCCTACGCGGGCATCCTGGACGCCGTGCAGGACGCGGCCGCCCGGACCTCGGAGCAGCGGGAGGACGCGGCGTGAGGACCTTCGACTACATCCGCCCCGCGAGCGTGCCCGAGGCCGTGGCGGCCGGCCAGCTTCCGGGCACCGCCTATCTCGCCGCCGGCACCAACTTGGTCGACCTGATGAAGGGCGGCGTCGCCACCCCGGAGCGGGTCGTCGACATCACCCGCCTCCCCGGCCTCTCGGCCATCGAGCGGCTGCCGGACGGCACGACGCGGGTCGGCGCCCTGGTGCGCAACAGCGACCTCGCCCATGACCCCGCCTTCGCCAAGGCCTACCCGATGGTGGCCGAGGCCCTGCTGGCGGGCGCCTCGGCCCAGCTGCGCAACGCCGCCACGGTCGGCGGCAACCTGATGCAGCGCACCCGCTGCCAATACTTCTCCGACGCCGTCTCGGCCTGCAACAAGCGCGCGCCCGGCTCCGGCTGCGCGGCGCTGGGGCACGCCACCCGGATCCACGCGGTCCAGGGCTGGAGCGAGCATTGCATCGCCACCCACCCGTCCGATTTCTGCGTCCCCCTCGCCGCCCTCGACGCGGTGGTGGAGATTGCCGGGCCGGACGGTGCCCGGGAAGTGCCGCTCACCGGGTTCCACCGCCTGCCCGGCGACCAGCCGGAGCGGGAGACGGAGCTGCGGCCCGGCGAACTGATCACCGCCCTGCGCCTGCCGCCCGAGGCGACCACCTTCCGAAACCATGCCCGCTACCTCAAGGTCCGGGACCGCACCTCCTACGCCTTCGCGGTGGTCTCGGCGGCCGCCGCCCTCACCCTGGAGGCCGGCGGCACGATCGGCCAGGCGCGCCTCGCCTTCGGCGGTCTGGCGCTCAAACCCTGGCGGGTGGCGGAGGCCGAGGCGGCGCTCGCCGGACAGGCGCCCTCCCCCGAGGCCTACGCGAAGGCTGCCGCCGCTGCGCTGGCCGGCGCCAAGCCCACCGGCGAGGCCAACGCCTTCAAGATCGAGCTCGCCCGCCGGGTGGCGATCCGCGCGCTGACCCAGGCTGCCGCCGGGACGCCCGCCCGGATCCCGGCGCTCCCCGCCTCCCCGTTCGGCATCGTCTGACGCCGCCTTCGATGGCCCCGCCGCCGTCTTTGCGAGCGCAGCGAAGCCATCCAGTGCAGCAGCATGCGTCCCGGCGTCGCGCTGCCCTGGGTCACTTCGCTCCGCTCGTGATGACGGAGCGGGTCACTGCAACCGTAGGATTCAACCGGAATCCGTCTTGAGGAGACCCGCATGACCGCGACCTCCAAGCCATCGCACACGCCCGCCTCGAACCTCCCCGCCGGCTCGGTCCGGCTCGGCTCCAGCATCGGCCAGCCGCTGACCCGGCGCGACGGCCCGCTCAAGGTGACCGGCCAAGCCCGCTTCTCCGCCGACAACCTGCCTCCTGGCACGCTCCACGCGGCGCTCTGCGTTGCCCGGATCGCGAAGGGCCGCGTCACCGGGCTCGACGTGGCCGCCGCCGAGGCGCATCCCGGCGTCGTGGCGGTGATGCGACCGGGCAACGTCCCGACTCTCGCCAAGGACCCGGATGCCAAGGACGGGCCCTTCACGTTCCGCCTCGACCTCCTGCAGAACGACCGCGTCCGCTACGCCAACCAGCCCATCGCCGTGGTGATCGCCGAGACCCTGGAGGCGGCCACCGAGGGCGCCCGGCTGCTCGCCCCGACCTACGCGGCCGAGACGCCGCGGATCGGGCTCGATTCCGGCGAGGCCTTCACGCCGGATTCGGTCGGCGTCGGCGCGCCGCCGGTCGAGACGGACGGCGACGTCGAGGCCGGGCTCGCGGCCGCGTCCAAGACGATCGCCGCCACCTACGAGACGCCGGCCCAGTACCACAACGCCATGGAGCCGCACGCGGCCGTGGCCAGCTGGGACGGGGATCGGCTGACGCTGCACATGCCGACCCAGGCGCTCGCCATGTCGCAGGGCCGCCTCGCCGGGTTGTTCGGCATCAGCCCCGACGACATCCACATCGAGAGCCCCTATCTCGGCGGCGGCTTCGGCTCGAAGGGCGTCCCCGCCGGGCCGCAGGTGCTGGCCTGCATGGCAGCCAAGCTCGTGGGCCGGCCGGTGAAGCTCGTTCCGACCCGCACCCAGATGTACGGCCCGATGGGCCATCGCGGGCCGACCCGGCAGACCCTCCGGCTCGGCGCCGATGCGTCCGGCAAGCTGACGGCCCTCGACCATCACATCCGCACCGCCTCGTCGAGCTTCGACGATTTCTTCGAGCCGGCGGGCCGGGCGACCAGCACCCTCTACGCGAGCCCGGCCATCGCGATCCGGCACGAGGCCGTGCGCCTCGACACCGGCACGCCTTTGTTCATGCGCGCGCCCGGCGAGGCTACCGGCAGCGTCGCCCTGGAGAGCGCGCTGGACGAGATGGCCTTTGAGCTCGGCATGGACCCGCTGGATTTCCGGCTCGCCAACTACGCCGAGGTCGAGCCGATCACCGGCAAGCCGTTCTCCTCCAAGGCCCTGCGGGAATGCTACCGCCGCGGCGCCGAGGCCTTCGGCTGGGCCGGACGCCCGCTGAAAGCCCGCCAGACCCGCGACAGGGACGGGTTCCTGGTCGGCACCGGCATGGGTACCGCCACCTTCCCGGCGCTGATCTTCGAAGGCATGGCCCGTGCCGAGATCCGCGCC
This sequence comes from Methylobacterium sp. PvR107, assembly GCF_017833295.1. Lineage (NCBI taxonomy): Bacteria > Pseudomonadati > Pseudomonadota > Alphaproteobacteria > Hyphomicrobiales > Methylobacteriaceae > Methylobacterium > Methylobacterium sp. PvR107. The sequence goes on along the minus strand of NZ_JAFIBW010000001.1, from coordinate 6,205,713 downwards.
GACGGCACCGGCACGGTGGAGCTCGGGGCCATCGACATGGGCCAGGGATCCTGGACGGCGCTCGCCCAGATCGCTGCCGACGGGCTCGGGATCGGGATGGACGCCCTCACCTTCCGGATGGGCTCCTCGGACCTTCCGAATGCCGGCATCGCGGGCGGCTCGGGCCACACCGCCACCGCCGGCAACGCGATCCACGCGGCTGCGGCCGACGTGATCCGGCAGCTCGCGGATCTCGCCACCAACGACCCCGCCTCCCCGCTCTACGGCGCCGGCAATGCCGGCGTGACCGCCGCGGGCGGGCGTCTGACCCGGCGCGACGACCCGGGCCGGAGCGAATCCGTCACCGACATCCTCCAGCGGGCCGGCCGGGCCAGCATCGAGGGCCAGGGCAAGGCCGGCGCCGACCCGGCGGCGCAGGCCTCCTACGCCATGCACGCCCACGGCGCGGTCTTCGCCGAGGTGAAGGTCGACCCCGATCTCGGCCAGATCCGGGTGAGCCGCCTCGTCGGCGCCTTCGCGGCTGGCCGGGTGATCAACCCGCGGCTCGTCCAGAGCCAGTATTACGGCGGGATGATCTGGGGCCTGTCCTTCGCCCTGCACGAGCGGGCCGAGATGGATCCGCGCACCGGTCGCTTCCTCAACGACAACCTCGCCGAGTACCACGTGCCGGTGAACGCCGACATTCCCGCCATGGCGGCGATCCTGGTCCACGAGGACGACGCGGTGGTGAACGCGCTCGGCGTGAAGGGCGTCGGCGAGATCGGCATCACCGGCACGGTGGGCGCCATCGCCAACGCGGTCTGGCACGCCACCGGCGTGCGGGTGCGCGAGATGCCGATCACCCTCGACAAGCTGCTGGGCTGATCGAATGGGCTGATCACCGCCTCATCCCATCCCGGGCGTGTCGCAGCGCCCGGGATTTTTTAGTATGGGGCATGCCATCGGCGGCCGGCGGCCGCCGCAGCAGCGCGGAGATCGGCATGCCCCTCACCAGCGAAATCGGCGGCGTCGTGCCGATCGCTCCGACGCCGTTCCATCCGGACGGCCGGATCGACGAGACGTCGCTCGACCGGATGACCGACTTCTTCGGGTCGGCCGGCGTCGACGGCCTGACGATCCTCGGCCAGCTCGGTGAGGCCGGCAAGCTCGACCACGCCGAAGGCATTGCGGTGGCGCGGCGCGTCCTCGGGCGCACCCGGCTCCCGGTGATCGTCGGCGTGACGGCGCCGGGCTTCGCGGCCATGCGGTCGCTGGCCCGGGAGGTGATGGAGCTGGGCGCGGCCGGCGTGATGATCGCCCCGCCCAACACCCTGCGCACCGACGATCAGGTCGTCGGCTACTACCGCAACGCCGTCGAGGCGATCGGGCCGGACGTGCCCTTCGTCCTGCAGGATTACCCCCTCACCTTCTCGGTCCAGATGGCGCCGGGCGTGATCCGCCGGATTGTCACCGACAACCCGTCCTGCGTGATGCTCAAGCACGAGGACTGGCCGGGGCTGGAGAAGATCTCGACGCTGCGCGGCTTCGAGGCGGACGGCTCCATGCGCCACATCTCGATCCTGGTCGGCAACGGCGGCCTGTTCCTCGACTTCGAGACCGAGCGCGGCGCCGACGGGGCCAATACCGGCTACGCCTTCCCGGAAATGCTGGTCGACGTGGTCCGCCTCGGCCAGGCCGGTGAGCGCGATGCCGCCCACGACCTGTTCGACGCCCACCTCCCCTATCTCCGCTACGAGCAGCAGCAGGGCCCGCTGGGGCTCGCGGTGCGCAAATACGTGTTCATGCGACGGGGCATCTTCGCCTCCGACGCGCAGCGCAAACCCTCGCAGGCGCTGACTGCCACCGCGAAGGCCGAAGTCGAGTACCTGCTGGCGCGCCTCGCCCGCACCGACGCGCGGGCGCGGCTCGCGGGTTAGAAGCTCCCCTGCCCCGGCCGGACGGCCGGGGCCACCGCAACGTCCACGGCGCTGCGAGGCCGGCGATTCCCGGGCTCGCGACAGGTGCGCGACGGATCAATCGAGCCGGAAGGCGATGACCGAGTCACCCGGCGTTGTGCCGAGCGAACCGTGCCCGCCCGCCGCGATCACCACGTATTGCCGGCCGTCCTTGCCGCGATAGGTCATCGGCGTGGCCTGGCCGCCGGCCGGCAGCGCCCTGGTCCACAGGATCTCCCCGGTCTGCATGTCGTAAGCGCGGATGCGGTCGTCGAGCGTCGCGCCCGAGAAGGCGACCCCGCCGGCCGTGGCGAGGGTGCCGCCATGGGCCAGCATGCCCATCTCGAACGGGATCGGGACCGCGAGACCGGCGATCTTCTGCCCTGCGACGGTGCCGTTGCGGTGCTTCCAGGCGGTGGTGCCGTCCGCGAGGTTCACCCCCACCCGCACACCCCAGGGCGGCGCGTTGCACGGGACGCCGAGGGCCGAGCGCATGTGGGCGATGGAGACCGCGTAGGGGCCGCCGAGATTCTCGTTGCCTGGGGTGGAATCCGGGTCGGCGGTGACGAGGCGCTTCTCCGGGTCGCCCGGCGGCCGCGGCAGCAGGCGGTAGAGGTAGGTCAGGTATTGCGGCGTCGCGATCATCCAGTGATGGACCGGATCGACGGCCACCGAGCCCCAGTTGAACACCCCGATATTGCCGGGCCAGATGATCGCGCCGCCTGACGCCTGGGGCGGCGTGAACGGATTGCCGTCGTAGCGGTTCGACCGGAAGGCGAGGCGGCACTGGATCTGGTCGAAGGGCGTGACGCCCCACATGTCGGCCTCCGTCAGCGCCGCGGGCGCGAAGCTCAGCGACGACATCGGCTGGACCGAAGACGGCGCCTCCCCCGGGATGTCGGTCCGGGTCGAGACCGAGACCTCGGAGACCGGCCGGATCGGGGCGCCGGTGCGGCGATCGAGGACCCAGACGTTGCCGACCTTGGTGGGGATCAGGATGGCCGGCACTGTCCCGCCGCCCTGCGGCAGGGTCAGGAGAACCGGCTGGGACGGGTTATCGCGGTCCCACAGGTCATGATAGGTGGTCCGGAACGCCCAGGTCAGCCTGCCCGTCTCCAAGTCCAGCGCCGCCAGGGCATCGACGAGGGCCTCGTCCGTCTCCGACCGCGACACGCCGATCTGATCGGGCGCCCGGTTTCCGAACGGCACGTAGACCAGCCCCAAAGCCTCGTCGGCCGAGAACTGCGTCCAGGCCACGGCCGAATTGGGCTCGTAGAGCGCGCCGGGCTGCAGCGGCGCGGTCTCGCCGGGCTTGCCGGCGTCGAACTTCCAGACGATCGCGCCGGTCCGCACGTCGAAGGCGCGGATCACGCCCGAGGGGTTGTCCGCGTAGTAGTTGTCGGCGATCGCGCTGCCGAGGACGATGAGGTTCCGGGTCACCAGCGGCGCCGAGGTCTGCTGATAGCTGGCGCGCCTGAGGTTCGGCATCTGCGCCTTCAGGTCGATGAACCCGTTCGCCCCGAAGGTCCTGCACAGGGCGCCGGTGTCGGCATTCAGCGCGTAGAGCCGCGCATCCACCGAGGCGGCGATGATCCGGCGCGGGCATTCGGCGATGGCGGCCGCGACCGCCTCGGCCGTCGTCGGATCCGTTCCCGCCGGCGGCGTGTAAGCGGCCGAGTCGTTGTAGGATACGCCGCGGCAGGTCTGGTGCTGGTACTGGTTGTCCCGCGCCATGTTCGGATCGAAGGCCCAGACCCGCTTGCCGGTCTCGGGCTCCAGGGCCTCGACGATGTTGTGCGGAGTGCAGAGATAGAGCAGCCCGTTGACCTTGATCGGCGTGGCTTCGAACGTGAATTCCTTCGAATCGGTCCGGCTGTCGCCGCGCAGATCGCCCGTGTGGTGCTCCCAGGCGACCGTGAGGCCCCGGACAGTGCCGGGGGTGATGTCCGTGAGCGCCGAGTAGCGCTGGCCGAGATTGGTGCCGCCATAGGCGACCCAGTCGTCGGCCGGATACGGGACGCCGCTCGGATCGACGGCGGCGGAGCCCATTTCCGCGACCTTCGGCAGACGGCCGCGCGTCTCGACCGGATCGACGAACCACGACGCGGCGCTCAAGGCCGCGATCAGCAGGACGACGGCCCGGAGAACGAGCGGCCCGTTCCCGAGGCTGGGCTTCCAGGGCCGTTCGGGCGCGTCGCGCAGGCGCCGCACGACGAAGGGCAGGCAGAGCACGAGTCCGGCGAGGAGGATCAGGGCCCCGCGCGGGATCCATTGCCACGTGTCGACCCCGACCTCGCCGAGCGTCCACACGAAGGCCGCCGCCAGCACCAGGGCGTAGATCCGGAGGCCGCTCTGCCGTCCTCGGACCAGCTCGCCGCCGGCGGCCAGCACGCCTAAGCCCAGGGCGACGTAGAACCAGGACCCGCCCGCGAAGGCCAGCGGCAGACCGAAGATCGCGAGGGCGAGGCCAAGCAGCGCGATCGACAGCGCTATCGTTCCGAGTGCCACGTCGGTGTTATCCGCTTCCTGAGCCAGCCGGTCACGGCTGGCGCCGGGGGCGGCCCCCCACGGCGCCGCCGCATGCCCGACGGCTTATCGCCGCCGTAGCTGTCCCAGGGCTGGACAAGGCTGCCGGGTGGAGACGCTCCGTTCCGCGCTTCTCGCCGCGCGGCCGCTCACGCCCCGGCCCGATCCTCCGGACGCAGGCTGACCCTGTCGCCGTCGCGCAGCGAGGCCGGCGGGCCCACGACGACGCGCTCGCCGCCGTTCAGGCCGTCGCGCAGCTCCAGCAGCGTGCGGGTCTGGCGGAAGATCGTCACCGGGCGCATCCGCACCACCCCGCTTCCGTCGCCCGAAGGCTCGACCACCGCCACGCGGGTCCCGTGCTGGTCGAAGATCAGGGCATCGTTCGGCACCGTCACGGCGGGCGAGACCCGCGGAATCTCCAGCGTGAGGGTGATGTAGAGCCCCGGCCGCAGCGCGCCGTCGGGATTGGGGATGTCGACCTGCGTGACCAGCGTGCGCGCGGTGGAGAGCAGGGTCGTCGACGAGCGCGAGACCGTGCCGGGAAAGACCTTGCCGGGGATCTGCGCCACCTCGACCTTGGCGGCCAGCCCGTCGCGGACGCCGTCGGCGGCGTAGAGCGGCACGTTCACCGCCATGCGCAGCACGTCGTCCCGGTTCAGCGTCAGGAGCGGCGGACCCGTATTCGTGTCCGCCGTGACCGCGTCCCCGACATCGGTGTTGCGGGCCGTCACCACCCCGTCGAAGGGCGCGCGGATCTCCTCGAAGCCGGTCAGAACCTTCAGGCGGGCGACCTGCGCCTCCTGGGCGGCGATGTTGGCCTGCGCGACCTTCACGGCGGCCTTGGCGGCGTCGACATTGGCGGTCTGCGCCAGCACCCCGGCCTGGGAGGTGTCGGCGTTCTGCCGGGTCTCGACCCCGGTGCCGGCCAGCGTCGAGGTCCGCCGGTTGGTCACGTCGGCGAGGTGACGGTTGGCCTCGGCCTGGTCGACCATCGCCCGCGCCTGGATCAGGGCCGCCTGGAGCTGCAGCACCTGCGACTGCGCCTGGACCAGCTGCTGGTCGAGGTCGGGCGCGCTGATCCGGAACAGCAGGTCGCCCGCCTTCACGTGCGAGCCGATATCGACCTTGCGCTCGACGATGTAGCCGGTTGCCCGCGGGTAGAGGCTGGCGGTGTCGAAGGCCTGGGTGGTGCCCGTCTGGGTCAGGCTCAGGGCGCCCTCGGCCCGCGCCGCGGTGGCAACCCGCACGGTCGGCGGCCTCGCCTCGGCCGCGCGCGGCGGGCTCGCCGCCCGGGACTGGTCCGGCCAGGACCGGTATCCGAGGAAGCCCGTACCCGCCAGCGCCAGCAGGGCCAGCCAGAGGCGGCCGTGAGACGCCGGACGGCCGGCCCTGCCCGCGGCTGAACTGTCCCCGTCCGACATTCTCGCCCTTAGGTCGCACCGCGCGTCATGCGCCGAACGTCATGCGCCGAAGATGGCGCCCGCCGACCGGCCGGGACGCCTCTGGCCCTGTCTTCCCTACATAGACCGCGGCCGGGCTCCGGGCGAGATGCCGCGCCGCACGATCGGGACCGGCCGCGGATCCACCCGGCTCCCCTCCGGTTACCCTGCCAGAAGTCAGGGACCGAGATGCGATGACCGAGATTTCCAGGCGCGCCATCATCGCCGCCGGCGGTGCGATGATGGCGGCTCCCGCTGCTGCGCAATCCTCCGGACCGGCCGCGCCTCTCCCGGAGCGCGGCGGCAAGGGCGCCGACATCCTCGGTCCCCGGAACCAGCCCCGGGCCGCCGAGGAGCCGTTCACCCTGGCTCCGCCCGCCACCGACCACGGCACGATGCCGAACCTGAAATGGTCCTTCTCCGACAGCCACATGCGGCTCGAGGAAGGCGGCTGGGCGCGCCAGACCACGACCCGCGAGCTGCCGGTCTCCACCGCCATGGCCGGGGTCAACATGCGGCTCAAGGCCGGCGCGGTGCGCGAGATGCACTGGCACAAGGAATCCGAGTGGGCCTACATGATCAAGGGCAAGGCCCGGATCACCGCGGTCGATCAGGACGGGCGCACCTTCGCGGACGATGTCGGCGAGGGCGATCTCTGGTACTTCCCGGGCGGCATCCCGCACGCGATCCAGGGCCTCGCGTCCGACGGGGTCGATGGCTGCGAGTTCCTGCTCGTGTTCGACGACGGCGGCTTCTCGGAGGATTCCACCTTCCTGCTGACCGACTGGCTGGCGCACACGCCGAAGGACGTGCTCGCCAAGAATTTCGGCCTGCCCGAGAGCGCCTTCGCCAAGATTCCCGAGAAGGAGCTCTACATCTTCCCCGGTCCGAAGCCCGGCCCGCTCGCGGCCGACAGGATGGGCGGCTCCGGGCCGGTGCCGAAGACCTTCAGCCACCGCATGCTGGCGCAGGAGCCGGTCCGCACCAGGGGCGGCAGCGTACGCATCACCGATTCCACGGTGTTCCCGGCCTCGGTCACCATCGCGGCGGCCCTGGTCGAGGTCGAGCCCGGGGGCCTGCGCGAGCTGCACTGGCACCCCAACGGCGACGAGTGGCAGTACTACCTCTCGGGTCAGGGGCGGATGACGGTATTCGGCTCGGAATCGAAGGCCCGCACCTTCGACTACCAGGCCGGCGACGTCGGCTACGTGCCCTTCGCCATGGGCCACTATATCGAGAATACCGGCGACACGACGCTCACCTTCCTGGAGATGTTCAAGAGCCCGCGCTACGCCGACATCTCGCTGGCCCAGTGGCTGGCGCTGACGCCTCATCCCCTGGTCCAGGCCCATACCGGGCTGGACCCCAGGCTCGTCGACGCCCTCCCGCAGACGAAATCGCCGGTCGTTCCGGGTTGACGCGCCCCGGAACCCGGCCCGATCCTGACGCGTCGACGAATGGATAGGCCAGTTCCTTCACGGAGAGAGTCATGCGCGCCGTGTCCCGTGCGCTCCTCGCCCTGGCGCTCGCTCTCCCAGCGGGCACCGCCTGGGCGCAGGTGCAGCAGAACGACCCGAACGCCGCCAACGCGTCGTTCGCCCTGCAGGGCCAGATCCGGACCCTCAACCAGCAGCGGGTCACGGATTACAACACCCTGAACCAGTCGATCCAGCGGAACGCCCAGTTCCAGCCCCATGGACCCTACCTGCCCTACCGAGGCGTCCATGTCGGTCGTCATATCGGCCGACACGGCATCGTGCCGCGGGGCGGCGGCATCAACACGAGCGTGTGCATCGGCTGCTGATCGGCCCGGAACTCTGCGCAGAGCGGGGAAAGCCCGAAAAAAACCTTTTCCCGCCGGCAGGCTTCGCCCAGAAGCTGGGCCCATGGTGGCGTGCGCATGAACATCCTGCTGATCGGCTCGGGCGGCCGCGAGCACGCTCTGGCCTGGCGTCTGGCCCAGAGCCCGCTCTGTACCCGCCTGTTCACGGCTCCGGGCAATCCCGGTACGGCCCGCCACGGCACGAACCGGCCGGAGCTCAAGGTCACCGACCATGCCGCGGTGGCGGCGTTCTGCACCGCGGAATCGATCGGCCTGGTGGTGGTCGGGCCCGAAGCGCCCCTGGTCGCCGGGCTCGTCGACGATCTGAAGGCAGCCGGGATCCGCGCCTTCGGGCCGACCCGGGACGCCGCCCGCCTCGAGGGCTCGAAGGGCTTCACCAAGGACCTGTGCGCCGCCTGCGGCATCCCCACCGCGGCCTTCGCGCGCTTCACCGCCCTGGAGCCGGCGCTGGCCTATGTCCGCCAGCAGGGCGCCCCGATCGTCGTGAAGGCCGACGGGCTCGCTGCCGGCAAGGGTGTCACGGTCGCCGAGACTGTGGACCAGGCCGAGGACGCGCTCACCGCCCTCTTCGAGGAGCCCGGCGCCGAGGTGGTGGTCGAGGAATGCCTGTTCGGCGAGGAGGCCAGCTTCTTCGCCCTGTGCGATGGCACGCGGGCGATCCCGCTCGGCACCGCGCAAGACCACAAGCGCGTGTTCGACGGGGACCGCGGGCCCAATACCGGCGGCATGGGCGCCTATTCCCCGGCCCGGGTCGTGACCCCGGAGATCGAGGCCCGGGTCATGGCCGAGATCATCGCGCCGACGCTCGCGGGCATGCGGGCGCGGGGCTGCCCGTTCACCGGCATCCTGTATGCCGGGCTGATGCTCACGGCGGACGGCCCCAAGCTGATCGAGTACAACACCCGTTTCGGCGATCCCGAGGCGCAGGTTCTGATGCCGCGCCTCGCCTCCGACCTCGTGCCGGCCCTGCTCTCGGCCTGCGAGGGCGATCTGTCCGGGGTGGGCCTCGAATTCGACCCCCATCGGGCCGCGCTCACCGTGGTGATGGCGGCGGCCGGCTATCCGGGTGCCGTGGTCCGGGGCTCGGTGATCCGCGGGGTCGACGAGGCCGAGGGCGACGGGGTTCACGTGTTCCAGGCCGGCACCCGCGCCGAGGGCGGACAGCTGCTCGCCGAAGGCGGCCGGGTTCTGGCGGTCACGGCCCTGGGTGACAGCGTCACCGACGCCAAGGCCCGCGCCTACGCGGCGGTGGCCCGGATCGACTGGCCGGAGGGTTTTTGCAGGCGCGACATCGGGTACCGCGCCGTGGCGCGGGAGGCGGGAGAGCGCTGAGCGTCTGAGGGTCCTAGGCTGCGGCGGGCGACATGCTCGCCTGTCCGGACACCCGGACCGCAATGAGGGGGATCCGATGCCTGGCACGCGAAGCGGCACGGATCGATCCGGCCGGGAGAGGAAGGGTGCGCAATCGGCTCCGCCCGGCGCCCTATTCCCCGATCGCCGCTCCGGCCGGCCTGCGGTTGTCATTGGCGCCGTAGAGCAGGCCCGGCCGCATCCGCTCCGTGCGCGAGGCGTCGTTGCCCGACGACGCGGCCTCCGGCAGGGCCGGCGCCGCGGCCCGGACCGCGATGAGCTCCTGCGCCCCCCAGGGCTTCTGCTCGACGATCGTGTGGCCCATCCGCCGCAGCAGGCCCTGCGTGTCCGCCGAGAGCGCGAAGGGCTCGGCGTAGAGTGTGTCGGGCAGCCATTGGTGATGGATGCGCGGGGCATCCACGGCCTCCTGCGGCTCCATGCCGAAATCGAGCATGTTGATCAGCGTCTGCGCGTTGATCGTGATGATCCGCGAGCCCCCCGGCGAGCCCGCCACCAGCGCGACCTTGCCGTCGCGCAGCACGATCGTGGGCGCCATGGACGAGAGCGGGCGCTTGCCAGGCTGGATCGCGTTCTTCGACCCCTGCACGAGCCCGAACAGGTTCGGCACTCCGGTCTTGACCGTGAAGTCGTCCATCTCGTCGTTGAGGAAGAATCCCGTGTCGCCGGCGATCACCCCGGCGCCGAAATAGCCGTTGATCGTGTAGGTCAGCGCGACCGCGTTGCCGGCCTTGTCCATCACCGAGATGTGGGTGGTCTCGGGCCGTTCCCGCGCCTCCGGACCGGGATCCGGACGGATCTCCGCCGACGGGGTCGCCCGGTCCGGGCTGATCGAGGCCCGGAGCGTCTCCGCGTAGGCCGGGGACAGCAGCCGGTCGACCGGGTTCTCCACGAAGGCCGGATCGCCGAGCAGCAGGTTGCGGTCCGCGTAGGCACGCCGCATCGCCTCGACCATCAGGTGCACGGTCCGGGCCGCGTTGAACCCGGCGGCCCGCAGGTCGTAGCCGTCGAGGATGTTGAGGATCTCGCAGAGCGTGGCCCCGCCCGACGAGGGCGGGGGCGCCGACAGGATCGTGGCGCCCCGGTAGCGGCAGGTGAGCGGCTCGGACTGCGTCACCGTGTAGGCGGCGAAGTCGGCCGCCGTCAGCAGGCCGCCGCCCGCCCGTGAGGCCGCCTCCACGGCCTCCGGGATCGCACCCTTGTAGAACGCGTCCGCGCCGCGATCGGCGATGGCCTGGAGGGTGCGGGCGAGATCGGTCTGGACCAGCCGGTCCCCGGGCCGCCAGGGGCTGCCATCCGGGCGCAGGAAGATCCGGGCGACGTTCGCTTGGCCCGCGAACAGCGTCGTGCCGGATTCGAGGATGTCGGTGTCGCCCCGGGTCAGCACGAACCCGTCCCGGGCGAGCGCGATCGCCGGCGCCATCACCCGCGCCAGCGACAGGGTCCCGTACGCGGCGAGCGCGGTGTTGAGGCCGAGCACCGTCCCGGGCACGCCGGCCGCCTTCCAGCCGCGCAGGCTCGCGCCCTTCACGACGTTGCCGGCGGCGTCGAGATACATGTCCCGGGTGGCGGCCGCCGGGGCGGTCTCGCGGAAATTGACGAAGCGGCTGCGCCCGTCGGCGCTGTGGAGCACCAGGAAACCGCCGCCGCCGAGGTTGCCGCAGCACGGGTTCACCACCGCTTCGGCGTAGGCCACCGCCACCGCGGCATCGACGGCGTTGCCGCCGGCCTTCAGGATATCGGCCCCCACCTGCGAGGCGAGGCGCTGGGACGAGACCACCATCCCGTTCTCGGCCTCCACGGCCGGTCCCGAGGCGGCCCAGGCCGGTGGGCCGCCGAGGGCGAGCAGGGCCGTCAGGAGCAGCGCGCGTGCCGGTGCGATCATCCCTACCCTCTCCGGTGCGGATCCCGCGCCGGCATATAGGGGATCACACGCCGGAGTCGCGGCTTCCGACTGGAGCCGCATCCGTAAGCGTCGGTCAGGCTCGGCCGAGCGTCATGGGTTCCCTCCCCGCTCCGGCTACGATGTTCTCACATCCCGTGCCGCGGCAATCTCTCCTCCCCCTTGCGGGGAGGAGCCGGAGGCGGGGGTGGTTCAGGATCGAGCGCAGCGGTGCCTTCTGCGCCACCCCCACCCCCAACCCCTCCCCGCAAGGGGGAGGGAGAGATCCCGTTCTTTCAGGACCGATCCACCTCAGCCGTTGCGGAACGTGTAGCTGTAGCCGTTCAGAGCCGGCGCGCCGCCGAGATGGGCGTAGAGCACCTTCGAGCCCTTCGGGAAGAAGCCCTTCTTCACGAGGTCGATCATGCCCTGCATCGACTTCCCCTCGTAGACCGGGTCGGTGATCATTCCCTCGAGCCGGGCCGAGAGGCGGATCGCCTCCACGGTCTCCTGCGAGGGCACGCCGTAGACCGGGTAGGCGTAATCCTCGTTGAGAACCACGTCGTCAGCCACGATGTCGCCGGCGCCGACCAGGGCGGCGGTGTTCTGGGCGATGTCGAGGACCTGGGCCTTGGTCTGGGCCGGGGTGCAGGAGGCGTCGATGCCGATAACGTTGCGGGCGCGCCCATCGGCCGAGAAACCCACCAGCATGCCGGCATGGGTCGAGCCCGTCACCGTGCAGACCACCACGTAGTCGAAGCGCAGGCCCATCTCGGCCTCCTGTCGGCGCACCTCCTCGGCGAAGCCGACATAGCCGAGCCCGCCATACTTGTGCACCGAGGCGCCGGCCGGGATCGCGTAAGGCTTGCCGCCCTCGGCCTCGACCTCGGCGAGCGCGCGCTTCCACGAATCGCGGATGCCGATATCGAACCCGTCATCCACGAGCTGCGTCTGCGCGCCCATGATCCGCGACAGCAGGATGTTGCCGACCCGGTCGTAGACCGCGTCCTCGTGGGGCACCCAGGCTTCCTGGATCAGCCGGCACTTCATGCCGATCTTGGCGGCGACCGCCGCGACCATGCGGGTGTGGTTCGACTGCACGCCGCCGATCGACACCAGCGTGTCGGCCCCGCTCGCGATGGCATCCGGCACGATGTATTCGAGCTTGCGCAGCTTGTTGCCGCCGTAGGCGAGGCCGGAATTGCAATCCTCGCGCTTGGCGTAGAGCTCCACCTCCCCGCCGAGATGCGCAGTCAGGCGCTTGAGCGGCTCGATCGGCGTCGGGCCGAAGGTCAGGGGATAGCGCTCGAATTTGTCCAGCATCGGGTCTCTCCGGGTCTCGGGGCGCGGCTCGGGGCAGGCGCGGTCTCCGTCCGGCCCGGACGCGTCGAAGCGAGGCCTCGGGGACGGCCCGGCGCGAGGCCCGGCTCCGTCTTCGAGGCACAGGGAAAACTACCCGATCCGCGATGAAAGGTGCTCTCGATCTTTTACCTCAGACAGACAGTGACTTGCGTCGTTGATGCGCTTGGCTGAAGAGAATTTCGAATCACGCACTGATTCTGAAAGAATCGTCCATGTCCGCAGGGCTCGACCGGATCGACCAGAAGATCCTCCGCCTCCTCCAGGCGGACGGGCGCATGGCGAATGCCGAGATCGCCGAGCGGGTCGGCACCAGCGCGGCGACCTGCCATCGCCGGATCCAGCGCCTGTTCACCGAGGGGTTCGTGCGGGCGGTGCGGGCTCTGATCGATCCGGCCCGGGTCGGTCGCGGCACCCTGGTCTTCGTCGGCGTCGTGCTCGACCGCTCGACGCCCGAGAGCTTTTCGGAATTCGAGGCGGCCATGCGGTCGATTCCCGTGCTCCTCGACTGCCATCTCGTGGCCGGCGATTTCGACTACATGCTGAAGATCCGTGTCTCCGACATGGCCGATTTCAACCGGCTCCACAGCGCCACGCTGATCGGCCTGCCGGGGGTCCGACAGACGCGGACCTTCTTCGTGATGAAGGAGGTGATCGATAACGCGCCGCTCGACCTGTGACATCGTGTTCGCGAGCGGAGCCAAGCTGATCCAGCCGCGCCACGCTGCCGAGGGTCTCGCTGCCCTGGATCGCTTCGCTGCGCGCGCGATGACGCGCGGGAGGCGGGCCGGCTGCCTACCCCTCCCCGCGTCGCGCCTTCCGCAGGGTTTCCCACCGGTCGAGTCGCTCGGCGATGCGGGTCTCGTAGCCGCGCTCGGTCGGCTGGTAGAGGTGCTGGCGCCCCAGCGCGGCGGGCCAGTAATCCTGGCCCGAGAAGGCATCCGGCTCGTCGTGGTCGAAGCGGTAGCCCTCGCCGTAGCCGATCCGCTTCATCAGCTTGGTCGGCGCGTTGAGAATGGTCCGCGGCGGCGGCAGGGAGCCCGCCTCCTTGGCGAGGCGCGTCGCGGCCTTGTAGGCGGTGTAGACGGCGTTCGATTTCGGCGCGCAGGCGAGGTAGATCGCCGCCTGGGCAAGCGCCAGCTCGCCCTCCGGGCTGCCGAGGAAGTCGAACGCGTCCTTGGCGGCGTTGGCCACCACCAAAGCCTGCGGATCGGCGAGCCCGATATCCTCCACCGCCATGCGCACCAGCCGGCGGGCGATGAACAGCCGGTCCTCACCGGCATCGAGCATCCGGCAGAGATAGTAGAGCGCCGCATCCGGATCCGAGCCGCGCACGGTCTTGTGCAGCGCCGAGATCAGGTTGTAGTGACCCTCCTGCGCCTTGTCGTAGATCGGCGCCCGCCGCTGCACGATCTCCTGCAACGCTTCCGCGTCCAGGGTCTCGCCTGCTTGCGCCGAGCGCCAGACCTCTTCCGCCAGGGTCAGGGCGGCGCGGCCGTCGCCGTCGGCCATGCGGACCAGCACGCCGCGCGCCTCCTCGGTGAGCGGCAGGGCCTGGCCCGTCAGCGCCTCGGCCCGGACCAGGAGCCGCGCGATGGCACCGGGATCCAGCGCCCGGAACAGCAGCACCCGGGCCCGCGACAGGAGCGCGGCGTTGAGCTCGAAGGAGGGGTTCTCGGTGGTGGCGCCCACCAGCGTGACGGTGCCGTCCTCCATCACCGGCAGGAAGGCGTCGAGCTGCGCCCGGTTGAACCGGTGGATCTCGTCGACGAACAGCAGGGTCGCCTGCCCGGCCGTCCGGCGCTTGCGCGCGGCCTCGAACACCTTGCGCAGGTCCGGCACGCCCGAGAAGATCGCCGAGATCTGCTCGAAATGCAGGTCGGTGCCTTGGGCCAGCAGCCGCGCCACCGTGGTCTTGCCGGTGCCGGGCGGACCCCAGAAGATCAGCGAGCCGAGCGTCCGTCCGCGCAGGAGGCGGGTGAGCGCCCCGCCCTCCCCGGTCAGGTGCTCCTGGCCGACGACCTCGGCGAGGCTCTGCGGGCGGAGGCGGTCCGCGAGGGGGCGGGCGGCCTCGGCACCGGCGGCGCGGCCGGGATCCGGCACGGAGGGCGATTCCGCGGAGGCGAACAGGTCGGACATCCGCGCATCAACACCGGGGCTGAGCCCCGGCGCAAGCCGGCCGCCCGCGATCGCATGGGATCAGCCCCCAAAGACCGAGGTCAGGACCTCGCCGTTGCGGTTGATCGCCACCTCCCAGGAATTGAGGCTGTTGCGGGTGACCCGGTCGAGATCCTTGGTGGTCGCGATCGGCACGCCGTTGACCGCCACGATCACGTCGCCCTTCTGCAGCCCGACCCGGGCCGCGACGGAGTTCTCGTCCACCGCCTGCACCACCACGCCGTCCGTCTGGAAATCGACCTGCATCTCCTCGGCGACCGCCGGCGAGGTGTTGACCAGCGTCGCGCCCACGAACGGCGAGCGGGTCTTCACCTTGAGCGCGTCCCGCGGGCGCGTCTCCGGCGCGGAGGCCAGCTTGACGGTGACGGTCTGGCGATTCGTGCCGCGCAGGATCCCGAACCGAGTCTGGCCCTGGACGCCCTTGAGCGCGAAGCGGTAGCCGAAGGCTTCCGGGTCGGCGACCTCCTGGCCATCGACCGTCAGGATCAGGTCGCCGCGCTTCAGGCCCGCATCTTCGGCCGGGCTCTTGGCCTGCAGGCTCGCCACCAGCACGCCGGTCGGATGGTCGAGGCCCATGCTGTCGGCGATGTCGGGGGTGACGCTCTGGATCCGCGCGCCCAGCCAGGGCCGGCGCACCACGCTCGCCCCGTCGCGGGCCGCGTCGACCACCGCCTTGACCATGCCTACGGGAATCGCGAAGCCGATGCCGTGACTGCCACCGGATTGCGAGTAGATCGCGGTGTTGATGCCGACGAGCTGGCCGCGCAGGTCGACCAGCGCGCCGCCGGAATTGCCCGGGTTGATCGCCGCATCGGTCTGGATGAAGTACTGGTAGTCGGCCGAGCCGACCTGCGTGCGCGCCAGCGCCGAGACAATGCCCTGCGTCACCGTCTGTCCGACGCCGAACGGGTTGCCGATCGCCATCACGAAGTCGCCGACCTCCAGGGCATCGGCGTCGCCGAACGGCATGGGCACGAGGCCCTTCGGCGGCTCCTTGAGCTTGAGCACTGCCAGGTCGGTGCGGGTGTCGCGCATCAGGATCGTGGCCTCGAACTCGCGCCGGTCCGCCAGGGCGATCCGCACCTCGTTCATGTTGTCGATGACGTGGTTGTTGGTGATGACGAGGCCGTCGCCGTCGACCAGCACGCCGGAACCCAGGGAGCGCTGCGCCCGGTCACCCCGGG
>NZ_JAFIBW010000001.1:2100000-2362500 GCF_017833295.1 Methylobacterium sp. PvR107 | reverse complement strand
GTGGTGACCCGCACCATGCTGCTCGAGCACGTCTGGGACTACCACTTCGACCCGCAAACCAACGTGATCGACGTCCACGTGTCGCGCCTGCGCGGCAAGCTCGACAAGGGCTTCCCGTCGCCGATCATCCACACGGTGCGGGGGGCCGGCTACGTGCTGCGCGTCGACGAGAGCGGCCCCGGGTGACCGGGTCTCCGGCGGGCGAGCCCCTCGCGCCCGAGACGCGCGGCGCGCGTTTCCAGAAGCTGTTCCGCACGACCGCGTTCAAGCTGTCGCTCGCCTACCTCGCGATCTTCGCGCTGTGCGCCTTCCTGGCGCTCGGCTACGTCGCGTGGAACGCCCGGGCGGTGCTCGACGACCAGATCGTCTCGACCATCGATGCCGAGATCAACGGCCTGTCGGAACAATATAATTCCGGCGGCCTGCGCCGGCTGATCACCGTGGTTGAGCGGCGCTCGCGCGAGCCGGGCGCCTCCCTCTACCTCGTGACGACGGCTGGCGGCGACCACGTCGTCGGCAATGTCGGCTACGTGCCCGCCGCCGTGCTGGCGACGCCCGGCCAGAGCGAGACGCGTTACGGCCGCAACGACTCGGATGCCGAGGCGCACCGGGCCATCGTTCGGGTCTTCACCCTCCCGGGCGGATTCCGGCTCCTGGTCGGGCGCGACACCGAGGAGCGCGACCGGCTGCGCGCAGTGATCGGGCGGGCCTTCGTCACCGCGCTCGCCGCCGTGGTGATCCTGGGGGTGATCGGCGGGTGGCTCGCGGCCAGCCGGGTCCTGCGCCGGGTCGATGCCATGACCCAGACCACCCGGGCGATCATGGCGGGCGACCTCGACGGCCGGCTCCACGTGGCCGGCAACGGCGACGAACTCGACCGCCTCGCCTCGAGCCTCAACCTGATGCTGGAGCGCATCGGCGAGCTGATGCGCGGCATGCGCGAGGTGTCCGACAACATCGCCCACGACCTGAAGACGCCACTGACCCGCCTGCGCAACCGGGCCGACGAGGCCCTGCGCCGCGCCTCGTCCCCGGAGGAGCTGCGCGCGGCGCTCGAGGCCGTCATCGAGGAGGGCGACGGCCTCATCCGGGTGTTCAACGCCCTCCTGATGATCGCCCGACTGGAGGCCGGGAGCGCGCGGGACGTTCTGGTGCCGCTGGATCTCGGACAGGCGGTTCGGGGCGTCGGCGACTTGTACGAGGCGCTCGCAGAAGATCAGGGCCTCGTCCTCGACGTGCGCGCGGAGGACGGCCTGACGATCGCCGGCAACCGGGAGCTGATCGGGCAGGCTCTGGCCAATCTCATCGACAACGCCCTGAAATACGGAGCCGCCGCGGAAGGCACGGAGGCGCGCGTCACCCTCGAAGCATGGCGGGCGGGGGAGTCCGTCCGCTTGGCTGTCGCGGACCCGGGGCCGGGCATCCCGGAGGCCGAGCGCGGCCGCGTGCTCGATCGCTTCGTACGCCTGGAAGACGCCCGCACGCGGCCCGGCTTCGGGCTCGGCCTCAGCCTCGTCAACGCCGTTGTCCGCCTGCACCAGGGGACGCTGCGCCTCTCCGACAACGCACCGGGTCTGCGGGTGGAGATCAGCTTCCCGGCCGAGACGGGCGCGGGGGAGGAGACGGGTGACATCCCGCATGCACCGCCATCGGGCGGCCCTGTGCCGGTGCCGTCCTCACGCGCTAGGTAGGTCTTCGACCCGGCACAGCCCCGGCCACCCTACCCGCGGACCTGATCGGCCGTGCGTCCCAGGAGGCTCCATGACCCTCAAGACCAAGACCGCCCTCGTCACCGGCTCCACCAGCGGGATCGGCCTCGCCATCGCCCGCGCGCTTGCCGCGGATGGCGCCAACATTGTGATGAACGGCTTCGGAGACGCCAACGCCATCGAGGAGGCGCGGGCCGGGATCGAGAGCGCCTACGGGGTCAAGGTCCGTTACTCGGCGGCCGACATGAGCAAGCCGGCGGCGATCACCGCCATGGTCCGGGAGGCGGAAGAGGCGTTCGGATCCGTCGACGTGCTGGTCAACAATGCCGGCATCCAGTTCGTCTCGCCGATCGAGGAGTTTCCGGCGGAGAAGTGGGAGCAGATCATCGCGATCAACCTGTCCTCGGCGTTCCACGCGATGCACGCGGCAATTCCCGGGATGAAGGCGCGGGGCTGGGGCAGGATCGTCAACACGGCCTCGGCGCATTCGCTGGTCGCCTCACCGTTCAAGTCGGCCTATGTGGCGGCCAAGCATGGGATCGCAGGCCTCAGCAAGGCGGCGGCGCTGGAACTCGCGCCGCACAGGATCACCGTGAACTGCATCTCGCCGGGATATGTCTGGACGCCGCTCGTGGAGGCGCAGATCCCCGACACCATGAAGGCGCGCGGCCTGACCAAGGAGCAGGTGATCGAGGACGTGCTGCTGAAGGCACAGCCGACCAAGGAATTCGTGACGGTCGATCAGGTCGCCGCGCTCGCGGTGTTCCTGTGCTCCGACGCGGCGAGCCAGATCACCGGCGCCAATATCAGCATGGATGGCGGCTGGACGGCGCAGTAGCCGAGTCCCAATCCGGCCGATCGCTGCCCTGTCGCGGGACGTCCTGGAGCAGCCCCGCCCGGTGACGGGCGGGGCCATCTCGGCTCAGCGGCGGCTGTGGATCAGCAGAGCCAGGCCGTAGCCGACGGCGCCCGCGATCAGCAGCGCGACCAGGGGATTCTCCTCCACCCGGGCGCCCACGGCGGCGCGACCGTCACGCAGGTAGGAGCCGCTTCGGCCATAGGCGTCGTCCGCCACGTCGCCGGCGCGATCATAGGCGTCGCTCGCGTAGTCGCTCGCGCGGTCGGCGAGGTCGCGCGCTTTGTCCTTCACCTGCCCGAAGACGTTCTGGGCTTGACCCTGAGCCTCGCGGAAACGCCCCTCGACCGAGTCACGGTTCGAGCCCACGAAATCGCCGGCCGCCCCCTGAACCTTGCCGACAGCCTCCTTGGCGCCGCCGACGATCCGATCCGTATCCACCATGGCACTCTCCTTGACGTGAGCGCGGCGCCGCGACAGGGGCACCGTTCGTTACGCCGTCGTCCACCGAACGCGCGAGATGGCGTTTGTGCCCCCCGCAACGGTGAATTTGTGCGTCCCGGCCCGGCGCCACGGAGGAGATGCGCCGCGAAACCCGTCAGAGGCCGATCAGAGTGGCGATGGCCGCGGCGCCCGCGGCAGGGGAGGTCTCGCCCCGGGCGACGCCCGCCTCCGCCTCGGCGGTCCGGCGCCGGATCTCGGGCGAGCCGACAAGACGCTGGTGCAGGCGCTCGTCCACCAGCGCCCACATCCACTTCACGTCCTGTGTCCGGCGCTTCGCCTGGATCTCGCCGGTGGCGGTGAGCTTCTCCCGGTGATCGACGATCTTCGCCCACAGGGCATCGAGCCGCAGGTTGTGGAAACCCGAGATCGTCACCACTGGCGGCGACCAGGTCGCGGAGGCCGGCGTCAGGATGTGCAGGGCCGCCCGGTATTCCGAGGCGGCGGCGTTGGCCCGATGCTCGGCCTCGCCACTGTCGGCCTTGTTGACCGCGATCATGTCGGCGAGTTCCAGGATGCCCTTCTTGATGCCCTGCAACTCGTCGCCGGCCCCGGGCAGCATCAGCACGAGGAAGAAGTCGGTCAGGTCGGCAACCGCCGTCTCTGACTGGCCGACGCCCACCGTCTCGACCAGGATGACGTCGAATCCCGCGGCCTCGCAGAGCAGCATGGTCTCACGGGTCTTCGCCGCGACGCCGCCCAGGGTGCCGGATGACGGGGAGGGGCGGATGAACGCGCGCGGGTCGTGGGCGAGCCGCGCCATCCGGGTCTTGTCGCCCAGGATCGAGCCGCCGGTGCGTGAGGAGGACGGGTCGACCGCCAGCACCGCCACCTTGTGGCCGGCCTCCGTGAGATTCGAGCCGAGGGCGTCGATGGTGGTCGACTTGCCGACGCCGGGCACGCCGGTGATTCCGACGCGGATCGCCCGCCCGGTCTGCGGCAGCACGGAGTCGATGAGGTCGGACGCGAGCGCCCGGTGATCGGTCCGCTTCGACTCGGCCAGCGTGATGGCCCGGGCCAGGGCGGCGCGGTCGCCGCGCAGCAGGCGCTCGCGCAGGCTCTCGATGTCGATGGACGGCGTCATGGTCTCTTCATGGCGGCGCCGGCAGCCGCCGTCGAGGGGGTTGGGCCGTCGGGACGGGGGACGGAACCGCTGTGGTCCGCACGCCACAAGTGCGGCCTTACCGGCCGTTCACAACGGCCTGCGGCGATCGTGCCCCGCCACGGTCATGATCCTGGGCGAGGGAGGACGCCCCGCCCGAGCGCCCCCGGATCATGCCGAGCCATATCGTCTCACGCCGCGTTCTCCTCCGGTTCGGCGCCCTCGCGGGTGCCGCAGGTCTCGCCCCTTCGCTCGGCGCCTGCGTCACCGACGACCTCGGAACCGGAGCCGGGCTGCCCGAGAAGCAGTCGGCGCTCGATGTCATGCCGGTGCTGCTGGTGGCCACCACCCGCAAGCCCGTGGGCAACCCGCCGCGGCCGCCGTATTTCAGCAGCGATCGCGGCCGTGGCCTGAGCTTCGCCGAAGTGCGCCTGTCGCCGCCCGACCGCTCCTTGCTGGGGAAGGTCTCGGCCGTGATCACCGGCGACTGGACCATCGGGGCGGTGCCGAAGACCGAGACGGGCGCGGGCGCCGCCGACGCCTTCGCGCAGGCGGCCCTGGGCCGCGACGTGCTGATCTACGTCCACGGCTACCGCGAATCGTTCGAATCGGCTGCTGTCAGCGCCGCCCGGCTCTCCGACGGGATCCGCTTCCGCGGCGTCTCGGGCCTGTTCACGTGGCCGTCGGCGGCGGCAACCCTTGATTACAACTACGACCGCGAAAGCGCCCTGTGGTCGCGCGACGCCTTCGAGGACCTGCTCAAGGCCCTGGCCGCCTCGCCGAGCGGCGGCCGGATCAACATCGTCGCGCATTCGATGGGCACGCTCCTGACCCTGGAGACCCTGCGCATGCTGCGCGCCGAGGCGGGCGAGGCGGCGATGGCGCGCATCGGCGCGGTCGTGCTCGCCGCGCCCGATATCGATTTCGACCTGTTCTCCAACGGCGTCGCCCGGATGGGGCCCGATGTCTCGAAGATCACCGTGATCTCCGCCACCAACGATCGCGCACTCGAACTCTCGGCCGCGATCGCGGGCGGCGTCCGGGCCGGTGCCGTCGATCGCGCCAAGCTGGAGGCGCTCGGTGTCCGCGTCGCGGACGCCTCCGATTACGGCGGTGGCCTGCTCAACCACGACCTGTTCCTGTCGAATCCCGAGGTTCAGGGCGTGGTCAAGCGTGCCATCGCTCGGGGCGCCGGTGTCTGAGGCCCCGGCGAGGTCTCAGCCCATCCGGGTCGCCATACTCTGTGGCGGAAGCGGCTCCTCCGGCGGGAGGGCTGCGACCTCGGACCTTTCGCGCTGGTCGACCCGGTCGGCCCAGACCCGGAAGCCGATGAGCGGATTGGGCCCGAACGTGTGTGTCAGCGGCACGTCCGCGGCGTCGCGTCCGTAGGCCACCATCACCCGCCCGATCCGCGGGCTGTTGTTGCGCGGGTCGAACACGTGCCATCGGCCGCCGAGATAGACCTCCATCCAGGCAGCGAAGTCGCCGGCCGGGTGCGGCTCGGGCTCGCCGATGAAGCTGACATAGCCGGTGCAGTAGCGCGTCGGGATATTGAGGGCGCGGCAGAACGCCACCGCCAAGTGCGTGTAATCCCGGCAGACGCCGCGGCCGCCCGCATAGGCGTCGACGGCCGTCCGGTCCCGATGCGCGAACTCGTAGCCGAACGCGATGTGGCCATGGACGAAGTCGCAGACCGCCTGCACCCGCTCCCAGCCGGGCGCAGTTCCCCCGAACAGCTGCCACGCCGTGTCGGCCAGGAGATCCGATTCGCAGTAGCGGCTCGGCAGCAGGAACACGATGGTCTCCGGCGGTAGCGCCTCCACGGCGTGCTGCGCGGCGTCCGGATGCGCCGAATCCGGCTGACCGTCATCGCGGATCACCGCGTCGGTGCCGATGGTGAAGCTGCCGGCCGGCGCGGTCAGGCGGCCGCACAGATTGCCGAAGCCGTCCCGATAGGTCTCCACGGGCACGGGCGGCTCGGTGCGGAGCGCGTCGGGTTCTTCGAGGGCGCCGGCCCGGGAGGGATGCACGTTGAGCATCACCACCATGGGCACCGGATAGGGAAAGGCGTAGCGCATCTCGCAGCCGAGCCTGATCCGCATGCGCGGGAATCCTTCCATGATCCGATGCTGGCCGTCCAGGCCGGAGGTGCGGCGCCAAATCGTGCCGCCACCGCGGTGGCGGACTTGGCGCCCGGCCGCTTCACCCCTACAGCATCCCGCGCGCGGCGCTCATGACCGCCGGTCGAAACCCATGGGTTTCGACCGGGGCCCGGCGTCGCACCCGCGCGATCCCGTCGATCGGGCGCGCCTGAGGACGGTTACGAGAGGGATGCCGGCCATGTTCACGCTCGAGATCGACGGCACCGCCGTTGCGGTGATCAACAGCGACGAGGCGTCCGCCAAGGACCTGTTCACCTGTGAGGGCTTCAAGGAAGACATCCGGACCATGACGAGCGAGGGCAAGCCGCTCTGGAACGGCACATCCGCGCTCAAGGTCCGGGCTGCCACCGAGGACGAGATCGAGATCTTCGAGGACGCCCTGGCGGAGGATGACGGGGAGGGAGAATTCACCGACGACGCCCGCCACGCCGACGCCGAGTCGGACGACGAGGACGAGGCCGACATCGTCTTCCTGGTGGATATCGACGAGGACGAGGACGAGGATGAAGCCGACGCCTGAGCGCGGCTGAACCCGAGGGCCTCCCGGGTGGTTTCCGATCGGATTCGGATATCACGACCGGGAGGACGGCATGGCTGACAGCAGGCGAATCGTCGACGCGCTGGTGCGCGCCAGGCGCGCCAGGCGCGGCGGGCTCGCGACGGGCGCGGCGCTCGGCGGGCTCGCGCTCATCGGCAGCCTCGCCTTCCGGGCCCTGCGGGGATCGGCTCCGCCGGAGACGGGTGGGCCCGATTTCACGAATGTCGACGAGGACGAGGCCCGGCTTATGCTGCGGGCCATGGTGGCGGCGACCACCGCCGATGGCCTGGTCGACGCCGCGGAGCGCAAGCGCCTCGACGCGGCCGTGGCCGAAGCCGGCCTCGATGCCGATGGACGGGCCTGGCTTGATCGCGAGCTCGAGAGCCCGGCCGACCTCGACGAGATCGCTGACCGCGTCGCGGGACCGGACGCAGCGGCGCGGATCTATGCGGCGGCGCGGCTCGCGATCGATCCCGACACGATCCAGGAGCGACAATTCCTGAAGATGCTCGCCGAGGCCCTGGACCTTCCGGCGGACGCCACCGCACAGGTCGAGCGCGACATCGCAGCCTGACGGCAAGCCGTTGAGCCGGCAGCCCTCCCATGACGGCCGAGCTTTGTGCTAGGCATGCGGTCGTGATGGGGTGCGGGCGGACTGCGCGCGGGGAGACGGGACATTTCATGTCAGGACTGTCAGTGCCCGCGCTGGTGCGCGCTCGGCGGATCGCCGGCGCGCTGGTCGCTGCCATGCTGATCGCGGGCGGACCCGCCCGGGCGGCTGATCCCACGCCGGGGCCGCTCACGATCGCCGAGCAGGGCAGCTTCTTCGTCGGCGGCCGCGACGTCCAAGCGGACACGCTCTCGACGCTGCCGGCCTACGCGCCCTCGGGCACGATCAGCGTCGACCAGATCTATGTCCGCTATCAGATCCCGGTGGGCGCGGGTCGGCCGCCGCTGGTCCTGATCCATGGCTGCTGCCTCACCGGCAAGACCTGGGAGACGACGCCGGACGGGCGCATGGGCTGGGACGAGTTCTTCGTCCGGCACGGTTTCCCGACCTACGTGATCGATCAGGCGTGGCGCGGGCGCTCGGCAGCGAGCCCGGTGCAGATCAACGCGGTGAAGACCGGCCGGGCCGATCCGAATGCCCTGCCCACCGTCTTCTCGGCCGGGCGCGAACCGGCTTGGGCGATCTTCCGGTTCGGTCCGGAATACCCGAAGGTGTTCCCGGACATGCAATTCCCCCTGGAGGCGCAGGGCGAGTTCTGGAAGCAGATGGTCCCCGATTGGTCGGCGGCGCTGCCGGTGCCGAACCCGACCGTTCCGGCCCTCTCGGAACTCGCCAAGCGCCTCAAGGGCGCAGTGCTAATCTCGCACTCGCAGTCGGGGATCTACCCGTTCCAGACCGCCGCCCTCGACCGCTCCGGGATCCGCGCCCTCGTGGCCATCGAGCCCGCGGCGTGCCCGGACCCGGCCAAGGACGACTTGGCCCCCTACAAGGATCTGCCGATCCTCGTCCTGTTCGGCGACTACGTCGATGCTTCGCCGCGCTGGGCGCCCCGACTCAAGCAGTGTCGCGGCTTCGTGGCTGCGGCGAACGCGGCCGGCGGCCGGGCCGAGCTGATCCTGCTGCCGGAGATCGGCATCCACGGCAATTCGCACATGCTGATGCAGGACAAGAACAGCCTGGACATCGCCGACTGGCTCTCCGGCTGGATCGACAAGCGCGCGCCGGGCAAGTCGTGAGGGGCGCAAACCGGCCGCGCTGACCGCACCGGCGTCCGTCTGAAAGCTTCGATCGACGCATCCCTCGTCGTCACCACGAGCGAAGCGAAGTCACCCGGGGTAGACCGAGATCGGCGGTCGGCGCGCTGACTGGATTGCGTCTCTGCGCACGCAAGGACGGCCGCGTCGATACCAACAGCCGGGACGATCTCCACGCGCCTCAGCCGATGGTCGGTGACGGGGGGGTGTCCTCTCAGCCCGGCTTGCGCGCGCTGAGGAACGTGCCCATCCGCTCCAGCGCGCGGCGGATGTTCTCCGCCGAGTTGGCGTAGGACAGGCGGATATGGCCTTCGCCGTGGACGCCGAAATCCGGGCCGCCGATCACGGCGACGCCCGCCTCCTCCAGCAGGGTCGAGGCCAGGGCCTTCGCCTTCCAGCCGGTCCGGGAGATGTTCGGGAAGGCGTAGAACGCACCCTTCGGGGCGATGCACGACACGTCCGGCAGGCCGTTCAGGCCGTCCACCACGATCGCCCGGCGCCGGTCGAACTCGGCGACCATCGCGGCCACGCAATCCTGCGGTCCGTCGAGCGCGGCGATCCCAGCCCACTGCGTCGCCGCGTTCACGCAGGAATGCGCGTTGACCGCAAGCTTGCGCGCGGCGTCGTAGAGCGGCTTCGGCCAGACGGACCAGCCGAGCCGCCAGCCGGTCATCGCGTAGGTCTTCGACGCCCCGTCGAGATAGATCAGCCGGTCGCGGATCTCTTCGTACTTCAGCAGCGAGTGATGCTGCGCGCCGTCATACGTCATCGTGCCGTAGATCTCGTCCGACAGCACCGCCACGTCGGGGTGATCGGCCAGACCCTTCACCAGGGCATCGATCTCGGCCTTCGGAGTCACGCCGCCGGTGGGGTTGGCGGGTGAGTTGACGATCAGCAGGCGGGTCTTCGGCGTAATCAGCGCCAGGGTCTCGGCCGCCGAGAAGGCGAAGCCGTTCTCCTCTCGGATCGGCACCGGGACCGGGGTCGCGCCGGTGAACTCGATCATCGAGCGGTAGATCGGGAATCCGGGGTCCGGATACAGGATCTCGGTCCCCGGCGCGCCGAACATCAGGATCGCCATGAACATGGTGACCTTGCCGCCCGGCACGATCATCACGGAATCCGGCGAGACTTCGACGTCGTGGCGCCGGTGGATGTCGCGGGCCACCGCCTCGCGCAAGCCCGGAATGCCCACCGCCGGCGTGTAGCCGTGGTGGCCGTCGCGCAGGGCCTTGATGCCGGCCTCGACCACGTGGGCGGGCGTCGGCATGTCCGGCTGGCCGATGCCGAGATTGATCACGTCGCGGCCCTGGGACGCCAGGGCCTGTGCGCGGGCGAGCACCGCGAAGGCATTCTCCTCGCCGATGCGCGAGAAGGCCGGGACCACGTGCAGCATCGCGCCCTCCGGGCCGGGTAAGATCAGTGCTTGGCGCGCTCGGACAGCTTCATCGCGCCGAACGACATCGCCCCCGCGATCGCGCCGAGGATCACGAAGGTCTTCACCGACGCGTAGAACAGGTCCGGATTGATGCCCTCATCCGTGTAGAGCACGAGGCCGATCGCGGCGAGCGGCAGGGAGAGCAGGATGAAGAGGGGGACGAGCGGGTTCATGTTCGACACTCAGATCCGGCGCGCGGTGATCCGCGGCTCATAGGCAGCGCGCCTGCATATCACCCCGCCGCGCAGCTTGGGACCCCACAGGCCGCAGTTTTTCTCCGGACCGGCCGGACGCAAACCGATACGCAATCATTCGGCCTGATACTGCCTATCCGAGAGGAAAAAACCGTATGGGCAGGTCTTCGGTTACTTGGAACGGGAAGGGACCCGAGACGGCCCCGGTGGACCTTCTCGCGCTCCACATCGGCAAGCTCCTGCGTCATCCGGCCTACCGACGCGCGAGCATCGTCAGTCCGCTGCTGCTGCGCCACCTGCCGCACGGTTCGGGCTACGACTGGAACGGCGAGGCGGCCCTCCGCGTGCGTCTGCGTCACGCCGCCCTCGACCAGGCGAGCCTCGACCATCTCCTCCGGAACGTCCAGGACGAGTTCCTGCGCCTGCGCCGGCCCGCCGACGCCTGAACCGGCTCAGGCCGGGACCCGGACGGTGGCCCGCAGGCCGCCGAGCGGGCTGTCCTGCAGGGTGATGTCGCCGCCATGGGCGCGGGCGATGTCGCGGGCGATGGCCAGCCCGAGTCCGGACCCGCCGGCATCCTGGCGGGCATCGTCGAGCCGCACGAACGGCTTGAACACCGCCTCGCGGCTCTCGGGCGGGATGCCCGGTCCGTCATCGTCGATCGAGACGAAGAAGGCGCGCGCCTCCAGGCGTCCGGAGATCGCCACCGTCTCGGCATAGCGGGCCGCGTTGGCCGCGAGGTTGAACAGGCAACGCCGGAAGGCGCCCGCCCGCACGGTGATCTCGGGCGCCCCGATGAGATCGACGGCGGACACGTGCGCGCCGAGGCGCTCCACGTCGGACCGCAGATCCTCCAGCAGGGCGCGCATGTCGGTGGGCGTCGCGGGTTCGGCCGAATCGCCCCGCGCGAAGGCGAGATAGCCCTCCAGCATCCGGCTCATCTCGTCGACGTCGCGGCTGAGATCCTCGATCTCGCTGGACTGCTCGAACAGCGCCAGGGAGAGGCGGAACCGCGTCAGGATGGTGCGCAGGTCGTGGCTGACGCCGTTCAGCATCGTGGTGCGCTGTTCCATCGCCCGCTCGATGCGCCGTTTCATCTCGATGAAGGCGTGGCCGGCCTGACGCACCTCGCGGGCGCCGCGCGGCCGGAACTCGATCTCCCGGCCCTTGCCGAAGCCCTCCGCCACGGCGGCCAGCCGTAGGATCGGCTTGATCTGGTTGCGCAGGAACAGGATCGCGACGCCGAGCAGGACCAGCGAGGAGCCGATCATCCACACGAGGAAGATATGCGAATTCGACGCGTAGGCCTGGCTGCGCCGGGCCGTGATGCGCATCACCCCGTCGGGGATCGCCACCCGGATCTCGATCAAGTTCGAGCGGCCGACCGTGTCGATCCAGAACGGGCGCCGGATCTGACGCTTGATCTCGTCGGACAGCGCCTCGTCCAGGATCGAGAAGAACGGCCGCGGGCCCGGCGGCGGCAGCTTGGCGCCCTTGAGGATGTCGAGGTCGAGGTTCAGCCGCTCGCCCGCGATCCGCGAGAGGGTGTCGGCATCCTTGTCCTGCGGATAGCTCTCGTAGATGTCGATCAGCGCGGCGACGTCCGCGGTCACGGCCGCGGACAGGCGCTTGGTGACCAGCTGCCAGTGCCGCTCCATGAAGGTGTAGGCGATCACCGACTGGAGCAGGACGACGGGCGCGATGATGATGATCAGCGAGCGGGCGTAGAGACCCTTCGGCAACACGTCGCCGATCGCCCGGCTGAGGCGCTTCCAGAGCCGGTGCGGGCCTGAGCGCGGGGGATCCTTCCGCACTGCGCGCGCGAGGGCGGGATCGGGGGCGTTCATGGAACTGGGCGGTGGGGGTCCGGCGGTGAGGCTATAATGATCACGGATCTCTTGTTTAGACGAAGCGACGAGATCCGCGCATCCCCCTGCCCCCTCTGCGGGGGAGGGGGATCTCGCAGCCTCCGGCACGGCTTGTCTTGCCGCGGCCCACGGGCTGCGGTCGCGCCATGGCGAAGCCATACGCCGTCGTCCCGATCCGGTGGCTTGGGTTGGATAGGCCGAACACGTCTCGGGATACCACCTGCGCGAAAGGTTGTGGCGTCAGAGTATGGCCGCGCGCCGCCGTCCGCCATCATTTCCTGACACGCGCTTTCGCAGGCGGGCTTCTTGCGCGGCGGCGCCCGGGCCATACCTGAGGGGTGCGGGGGGCGCCCGCCGGCCGAAGGTCTTCGAGGCCATGCTCAGCACCGATACCGACATCCTCACCGCCGCCGATTCCTGGCGGCGCGACGGCCGCGCCGTGGCGCTGGCCACCGTCATCGAAACCTGGGGCTCGGCCCCGCGGCCCGTAGGCAGCCACCTCGTGGTCGATGGCGAAGGCAATTTCCTGGGTTCCGTCTCGGGCGGCTGCGTCGAGGGCGCGGTCATCACCGAGGCGATCGAGGTGATCGAGGCCGGGGCGCCGCGCGTCCTGGAATTCGGCGTCGCCGACGAGACCGCGTGGCGGGCCGGCCTGTCCTGCGGCGGCCGGATCCGGGTCTTTGTCGAGCGGATCGACTGATGCGCAGCGATCTCCTGTCCGAGCTCAACGCCGAGCGGGCGGCACGCCGGGCCGCGATCCTCGTCACCGACATCGCCGATGGCGCGCAGCGCCTCGTGCGCGAGGAACAGGTCGCCGCCGATCCGCTCGGCGCGGTGCTGGCCAAGCATCTCGCCTCCGGAAAGAGCGGCCTCGTCGAAGCCGACGGACGGACTTTGTTCCTCACTGTGCAGGTTCCGCCGGTGCGGCTCGTGGTGGTCGGCGCCGTCCACATCTCGCAGGCGATGGCGCCGATGGCAGCGGGCCTGGACCTCGCGCTCACGGTGATCGACCCACGCACGGCCTTCGCGACGCCCGAGCGCTTCCCGGGGATCGCGCTCGTGGCCGAGTGGCCGGATGCCGCGTTCGGGCAGAGCGTGCCACCGCTCGACCGCTACAGCGCGCTCGCGGCCCTCACCCACGACCCCAAGATCGACGATCCGGCCCTGAAGGCGGCGCTGATGGCCGAGTGCTTCTACGTGGGCGCGCTCGGCTCGCGGAAGACCCATGCGGCCCGCGTCGCGCGGCTCACCGAAGCCGGGTTCTCGCCCGAGCAGATCGGCCGGATCCGGGCGCCGATCGGTCTCCCGCTCGGAGCGGTCAGCCCCGCCGAGATCGCGCTCGCCGTGCTGGCCGAGATCGTGGCGGCCCTGCGCCGCGCACCCCGACCGGAGGCTGCGTGAGGTTCGGTCCGGTCCCGGTCGCGGAGGCGGCCGGGCTGATCAGCGCCCATTCCGTCCGGCGCGAGGGCATCACCCTGCGCAAGGGGGCGGTGATCGCCTCCGATACGGCGGCGTCCCTGGCGCGGGCCGGCCTGTCGGAGATCGTCGCGGCTACCCTGGAGCCCGGCGATGTCGGGGAGGACGCGGCCGCCGCCCGTCTGGCCACGCATCTCGCGGGTGCGAATCTGCGCGTCGAGCCGCCCTTCACCGGCCGCTGCAACCTCTTCGCCGAGACCGCCGGGGTGCTGATCCTGGATCCCGCGCAGATCGACGCCGTGAACGCGGTGGACGAGGCCGTCACGGTGGCGACACTGCCGCGCTTCAAGCCGGTCGTCGCCGGCGAGATGATCGCGACCGTGAAGATCATCCCCTACGCGGTGCCGGGCGCGGTGCTGGATCGCGTCGGCGCGGCGGCCGCGGGCGGCGCGTTGGCGGTCGCGCCCTATCGCCGGCGGCGCGTGGGCGTGGTCTCGACCCGCCTGCCCAGCCTCAAGGAGACGACGATCGACAAGACCCTCCGGGTGCTGGCCGAGCGCCTCGTCCCGGCAGGAGCCGAGATCGTCACCGAGACCCGGGTGCCGCACGCGGCCGAGGCCGTCGCCGCATCACTTGCGGAAGCGATCGATCGCGCCGGGGCCGACCTCGTGGTGGTGTTCGGCGCCTCGGCCATCGCCGACCGGCGCGACGTCATCCCGACCGGGATCGCGGCGGCGGGCGGCCGGGTCGAGCATCTCGGGATGCCGGTCGATCCGGGCAACCTGCTCCTGATCGGCCGCCGGGGCGACGTGCCGATGATCGGCGCGCCGGGCTGCGCGCGCTCGCCCAAGGAGAACGGCTTCGACTGGATCCTGCACCGCCTGCTGGCCGACTTGCCCGTCAGCCGCGCCGACATCGTCGCGCTCGGGGTCGGCGGGCTTCTCATGGAGATCGTCTCGCGCCCGCAACCCCGCGCCGGCGGCGAGACCGCCGGAGAGGAGGCGGAAGTGGATCCGGCCGTGCATGAGTGAGATCGGCGCTGAGATCGGCACGGTCCTGCTCGCCGCGGGTCTCGGCAGCCGCTTCGGCCCGGAGCCGAAGCTGCTCGCGCCCCTCGACGGCAAGCCGCTGGTGCGCCATGCGGCCGAGGCCGCCCTGGGGGCCCGGCCGCGTCCGGTGGTGGTCGTGCTGGGCGCGCACGCGGAGGCCGTGCGGGCCGCCCTCGACGGGCTCGACCTGATCGGCATCGAGAATCCGGATTACCGCGCCGGTCTCGCCAGCTCGCTGCGGGCCGGTCTCGCGGCTTTGCCGGGGACCTGTACCGCCGCCGTGGTGGTGCTGGGCGACATGCCCCGCGTCACCGCTGCCCATATCGACCGCCTCGCGGCGGCCTTCACGGGCGCCCGGGACGAGCCGGCCGCCGTGGTCCCGGTCCAGGGCGGACGGCGCGGCAATCCAGTGCTTCTCAACCTGCGCCGGCTCGGTCCCGCGATCACCCGCCTCGTCGGCGACCATGGCGCCGGGCCGCTCCTGAAGGGGCGGACCGACGTGCTGGAGATCCCCGGCGACCCGGGCACCGCCCTCGACATCGACACGCCCTCGGGGCTCAGCGCCCTGCGGGGCGGTTGAGCCGTCACCCTTCCGCCGCGTCGCGCTTGCGCGCCGTCCTGGCCTCGGCCCGGCATCGGTCGGAGCAGTAGCGGACTTCGTCCCAGACGCGCTCCCATTTCTTGCGCCACGCGAAGGGCCGGCCGCATTGCGCGCAGACCTTTTCCGGGAGGTCGCCCTTGCGGCGCATTGGCGGCATCGTTGCTCCTCCGGGCCTGGGTCCTGCCGGCCCTTACCGACGGGGCGGCTTCGAATCCGCCGATCTGCGGAGCCGGGCATCCAGGAAGCTCGCCAAGCCCAGCATGAGTGCCAGCCCGCCGAGATTGACGGCGACCTGCAGCGGCCATGTGGCGTCGAAGGTGCGGTACAGGATGCGGCCGATGAGCGCCGCCAGGCAGCCGGCCGCGAAGACCTCCAGCGAATGCCGGCCGCAGGCATCGATCAGCCGGAAGTGGCGCCACCGGCTGGCGCGCAGCGCGGCAGGGGCGCTGAACAGCAGGTAGCTGAGCGCCAGGATGTTGAGCAGGCGCAAGGGGCCGACATGGCTCTTGTCCGGCGCGTCGATCGCCAGCGGCCTCAGGTCCGGCAGGCCCCAATCGATCCACGACCCTCCCTGGAACAGGGCAAAGACCAGATAGGCACAGGCTGCGGAAGCGGCCCAGCCCCGCCAGGGCAGCAGGCCGTCGCGGGCGCGGACAGCAAGGGCCAGGGCAGCCCCGATCACGAAAAGGAACTGCCATGCGAACGGGTTGAAATACCATCCGTCATCGGCTGCGGCGTTCGGCAGGTTCAGCTGGTGATCGAGGTTGGCGGCGAGCCACAGGGCGCCCGACAGCGCCAGGACACCCCAGACCGCGTGCCGCATCCCGAGATAGATCAGCGGGAACAGAGCCAGCAGCAGGATGTAGAGCGGCAGGATGTCGAGGTAATTCGGCAGCGCGTTCAGCATGAGACCGCGCAGCAGGCCCGGCAGGAGCCCCATCTGAAGCAGCGGCGCGACGCCGAATCGCGGCGTCAGGCCGGTGAGGTCCATCCAGATCCGGACGATCACGAGCGTCGCGAGCAGGAGCCCCGCCTGGAACAGGTAGATGCGGAGGCAGCGCCGCAGGATGCGCGCGACCGTCGTCCGGATGCCGGCGCGGCGGAACAACCCGCCATAGGCGATCATCGAGGAGTAGCCGGCCAGGAGCACGAAGATCTCGGCGGCATCCGAGAAGCCGAAATTGTGCAGCGTGAACAGGGCCGGCGCGTTGCGCGGAATGTGGTCGAGGAAGATCGTCAGCAGCGCGAGACCGCGCACCACGTCGACCCGCGCGTCGCGGGCCGGCTTGGCGGGTCGCGGTCCGGTTCTGGGCCGTTCGGCGGCGGCTGGCCGCTCAAGATCGTCGGTGATTGCCACGCGGCCCATCTTCGCGCCGAATTCGCCGGCCGGCGTCAGTTCTCGCCGGCCGCACTGCAACATAGCGCGTACACGCGCAACCGCTGCACGAGACTGCGCCGATCACGCGTCTTTGTTCCGTTAGGGACAACAGCCCGGCCGACCGCGAGCGCGGCTCCGCAGTGTAACAGCCCGATCTGCGTGTGTGGCAGGGCGGCGCGAAGCTGGGCGGCGGCGATCGACCGCTCGCCGCATCCGCTCTCGCATCACGTCCGCACCCGCTATAGAGGCGGCGGACCGATCCGGGCTTGGGTCGTCCACGCCGTCCAGGGGCCGGATCCATGCGCGTCCTCGTCACCGGAGCCGGAGATTATCTCGGCCGCCGCCTGCTCGAAGCGCTGCGGCTGGGGCTGCCGGCCGGCAGCCCGATCCTCGGGATCGACCGGGCCGCACAGCCGCCGCTCGACGGCGTGACCTTTTTGGAGGTCGACCCGTTCGAGGCCAGCCGGCTCACGCAGGCGGTTGCAGCCTTCGATCCGGACATCGTCTTCCATCTCGCGGCCCTGGCCTCGGTGGCGCAGTCGAGCGAGACGCCGTCCTATGCCTGGCGGGCGGATCTGCTCGGGACCTTGAACCTCGCCGAGGCGGTGGCCCGGACCAATGCGGCCCTCGTGTTCCTGAGCTCGACCGTGGTCTACGGGGAGGCGTTCCGGATCCATCCGCGCCCGGACGAGGGCGTGACGCCAAGGCCCGACACCATCTCCGGGCGGACCAAGAACGCGTGCGAGTACATCCTGCGCGACGTGCTCGCCCGTGCCGGCGTGAAGCATCTCGTGCTGCGGCCGTCGAACTATATCGGCCCCGGTCAGAGCGAGACCTTCGTGGTGGCGTCCTTCGCCGCGCAGATCGCCCGCATCGAGCGGGGGCTGGCGGAGGCGAGCCTGGACGTCGGCGACCTCTCGGCCGCGCGGGACTTCTTCGACATCGCCGACTTCGCTGCGGCGTGCCTGCGGGTCATCGAGCGGATCGACGACCTGCCCGAAGGCGCCATCTTCAACGTCGGATCGGGGGTGATCACGTCGGTCGCCGAGATCCTCGACGCGCTCCGCACGATGACGGAGGCGACCTTCACGGTCCGGGCAACGCCCGATCGGGTCCGGCCGCAGGGCGTGCGCAGCGAGGGCTGCGACCCCACGGCGTTCGCGCGGCTCACCGGATGGCGGCCCGCTCTTCCGCTCACACAAAGCCTCGCGGTGATGCTGGCCGAAGCGCGATCACGCCTCGACTGATCACGCCCGGATGAAGGAGGCCGTGCGACCCGCTCCCGCGCGGCCCTGCGGGCGGGAGCGGGTTCCGGCGGCGCTCAGCGCGAGAAGCGCTTGTACTTGATCTTCTTGGGCATGATCGAATCCGCCCCGAGGCGGCGGACCTTGTCGGCCTCGTAGTCGGAGAAGTTGCCCTCGAACCACTCGACGTGGCTGTCGCCCTCGAAGGCGAGGATGTGGGTGGCGATGCGGTTCAGGAACCAGCGATCGTGGCTGATGATCACCGCGCAGCCGGCGTAATCCTCCAGCGCGTCCTCGAGGGCGCGCAGGGTCTCCATGTCGAGGTCGTTGGTCGGCTCGTCGAGGAGCAGCACGTTGGCGCCGCCCTTCAGGGTCCGGGCGAGGTGCACCCGGTTGCGCTCGCCGCCGGAGAGGGTGCCGACCTTCTTCTGCTGGTCGGGGCCCTTGAACGCAAAGGCCGCGCAATAGGCGCGCGAATTGATCTCGCGCTTGTTGAAATAGATGATGTCGTTGCCGCCCGAGACTTCCTGCCAGACCGTGGCGTTCGGATCGAGGGCGTCGCGCGACTGGTCGACGTAGCCGAGCTTCACGGTCTCGCCGACATCGATCTTGCCGCTGTCGGGCTTCTCCTGGCCGGTGATCATCTTGAACAGGGTGGTCTTGCCGGCGCCGTTCGGGCCGATCACGCCGACGATGCCGCCCGGCGGCAGCTTGAACGACAGGTCCTCGATCAGCAGCCGGTCGCCGAACGCCTTGCTGAGGTGCTCGAACTCGATGACGTTGTTGCCGAGCCGCTCGTCGATCGGGATGACGATCTGCGCGGAGGCATCGACCTTGTTGTTCTGCTTGGCGACCAGCTCCTCGTAGCGGGTGATGCGCGCCTTCGACTTGGACTGGCGGGCCTTCGGCGAGGCGGCGATCCACTCCTGCTCACGGGCGATGGAGCGCTGGCGGACCATGTCCTCGCGGCCCTCCTGCTCGAGGCGCTTCTGCTTCTGCACCAGCCACGCCGAGTAGTTGCCCTCGTACGGGATGCCCTTGCCGCGATCGAGCTCCAGGATCCAGCTCGTGACGTTGTCGAGGAAGTACCGGTCGTGGGTCACGATCAGGATCGCGCCGGGGTACTGGCGCAGGTGGCCTTCCAGCCAGTTCACCGTCTCGGCGTCGAGGTGGTTGGTCGGCTCGTCGAGGAGCAGCAGCTCCGGCTCCCACAGGAGCAGGCGGCACAGCGCGATTCGGCGGCGCTCGCCGCCCGACAGGGTGGCGACCGGCTGCTCGTCGCTGGGGCAGCCCAGGGCCTCCATGGCCTGATCGACCTTGGAATCGAGTTCCCAGAGACCCAGGGACTCGATCCGGTCCTGGAGCTCGGTCATCTCGTCGGCGGTCTCCTCCGAGTAGTTCATGGCGAGCTCGTTGTAGCGGTCGAGCATGGCCTGCTTCTCGGCGACGCCCTCCATCACGTTCTCGCGGACGGACTTGTTCGGATCGAGCTGGGGCTCCTGCGGCAGGTAGCCGACGCGCGCGCCCTGGGCGACCCAGCCGTCGCCGGTGAAGTCCTTGTCGAGGCCGGCCATGATCTTGAGCAGCGTCGACTTGCCCGAGCCGTTGATGCCGAGCACACCGATCTTGGCATCGGGGTAGAAGGACAGGTTGACGCTATCCAGGACCTTCTTGCCGCCGGTATAGGCCTTGGTCAGGCCCCGCATGTGGTAGATGAATTCGCGAGCCATCGCGGACCGTCCTCGGCGTGGTGTGCGGGAATGCGCAATGCGTGCCAGCGGCACGGGCCAGGTGCGGGGCGTCTGCACCCGTCCTGTACGCGCGTTCTCCAAGATATAGAATGACGCTGCCCGAGTATCAGCCCCGCCGGGCAGCGGCAAGGTTGCCGCTGGAAGGCTCCTCGATTGGGATGGTCAGGCGAACGGATTGCGGACCGATGTCGGCGCCGCGTCGGGGCTGTCCGCGACCGCCTCCGGCAGGTCGCCGGTTTCCAGCGCCTTCACGATCGCCGCCAGGGTCTCCCTCAGGTGCTTGGCCTGCGCGAGGCCCGCCTTGTCCCGCGTGAGGTCGATCGATCCGTGCACGGCGATTCGATCTTTGCCGTTCTCGAACGACAGGGCGCCGACGCTGCGCACGGTGGCGTCGTCGGCGAAGGGCTCGAACCTGTCCTGGCCGCTGTCGCCGGTTTCGGGCCGGCTGCCGTGCCTGTCCTGTGCCATGGATGCTCCCGTCAGAAGATCGCGCGCAGGAGATCGTGCACGAGCCTGCGCAGCACGCGATAGCCCTCGCGCCGGAGCCAGTCCGGCCACGTCTCCTCCCGTCGCGGGCGGTGCTCGTCCGAGCGGGCGCTGGCGTGGGGATCGGGCAGGATCATCGCGGTAGTCCGGACCGCGGCCGGAAGGCTCGGGAACACGTCGATCCCCGAGTCCCGGTTCAGTTCGTCGATCGAGACCGCGCCCCAATCCTTCGACGCGTCGTTGGGCGCGAGGTAGGCCCCGGCCTGCCCGCTCGCCGGATCGTAGAGCGCCTTGAACAGCCGGGTCGGAACCAGCACGCCGCCCCTGATCTGCTGCACCGCGTCGCCGGAGAAGATCACGCCGGTCACCACGAAGATCGACCCGCGCCGGCTCGCCACGCGACGGACGCTCTCCTCGATGTCGGCCCAGAGGCCGCGGTTCAGCATCCGGTTCTGGGGCACGATATTGGCGAGGCTGAACGATTCGGCCTGGGCCCGCAGGGTCGGCATGTCGCCCGCCGGCGCCAGATGGCCCCGGTCGAAGCCGCTGCGGACGTAATCCTCCAGCGACGCCCGCTGGTTCTCCGGAAGCCGTGCCTCCTCGTGGAAGGAATCGTCCCGCACCACCGTCCGCGCTTCCGCCACGCTCGCGCGGGTGAGATGCTCGGCCGAATAGAGCGGCGTGCGCGCCATCCCGGAATGGAGCACCGCGAACGCCTCGAAGCACAGGGGCACCGTCTGCGCGGCGAGCTTCGGATTGGTGAGCACGGGCGCCCGGCCATCGGCGAAAAGCCCCGGGCAGGCCTCGTCGGCGGGGGCCGGCGCGGCGCCGAGGGCCGCCACAGCCACGATCGCGGCACAGAATACCCTGCGCCGCCTCACCAGCATACCCGCACCCGGCGCGATCCCTCCGGGGTCGGGCGATACCGCCACGCGCAGGGGCGGCCCAGGTTGCCGACGAAGGGTCGCGCATCGCGGTCCGGGCCTCCTGGGGCCGCCCGCGTCGGACAATCGCCCAGGAAGTTGCACAGGAAGTCGAGATTGCCGTCCGGGGGCCGCGGCTCGGCGTAAGCTTGGCTGCTTCCGGTAATCGCGAGCGTGAGCAGGATTGTGCACAGACGAGCCGGGCTCAAAGGCGGACCTCTTGTGGCGGTAAGGGCACGTGACTGGAAAAAACGCCGGCCCGACATTGATCGCGCCGCCAATCATCCGTAACTGGCACTATCATGACAGCGACGGACGGGTGGGTTCTAGCATGAACGCGTACCCCCGCGTGCTGGCGTCGCGGTTGCCTCGGGCTCGCGACGGGGCCGTCGCCACACTCGAACGAGCGGATGCGACCATTGGCGATATCACCTGAGCAATCGGCGTTGCTGGATCGTGTCCCGAATCCTGCGGCGTTGCGCGGGCTTCCGGAATCGGATCTGCCGGCTGTGGCGGACGCGGTGCGCGCCGAGATGATCGACGCGGTGTCGATCACCGGCGGGCATCTCGGCTCGGGGCTCGGCGTGGTCGAGCTCACCGTCGCGCTGCACCACGTGTTCGACACGCCCGACGACCGCATCGTCTGGGACGTCGGCCACCAGTGCTACCCGCACAAGATCCTCACCGAGCGCCGCGACCGCATCCGTACGCTGCGCCAGGGCGGCGGCCTGTCGGGCTTCACCAAGCGGTCCGAGAGCGTCTACGACCCCTTCGGCGCGGCGCATTCCTCGACGTCGATCTCGGCCGCGCTCGGCATGGCGGTCGCCCGCGACCTCGACAACGCCACCGCCAAGCAGAAGGGCGGCGCCCTGAAGCGCCGCAACGCCATCGCGGTGATCGGCGACGGCTCGATGTCGGCCGGCATGGCCTACGAGGCGCTCAACAACGCCGGCGCCCTGCACTCGCGCCTGATCGTCATCCTCAACGACAACGACATGTCGATCGCGCCCCCCGTCGGCGCCATGTCGGCCTACCTCGCCCGGCTCGCCTCGGGCGGCGCCTACCAGTCCCTGCGCGAGACCGCCAAGCAGCTCGGCAAGCTCCTGCCCAAGGCGCTCTACCAGCGCGCGGCCGCGGCCGAGGAATATGCCCGCTCCCTGGTGGTGGGCGGCGGCACCATGTTCGAGGAGATGGGCTTCCACTATGTCGGCCCGGTCGACGGGCACAACCTCGACCACCTGCTGCCGGTGCTCAAGAACGTCCGCGACGCCGAGCACGGCCCGATCCTGCTGCACGTGGTCACCCGCAAGGGCAAGGGCTACGCCCCGGCCGAGGCCAGCGCCGACCGCTACCACGGCGTGGTCAAGTTCGACGTGGTCTCGGGGGTCCAGGCCAAGGCCAAGCCGAACGCGCCGGCCTACACGCGGGTGTTCGGCGAGAGCCTGATCAAGGCGGCCGATGCCGACGACAAGGTCGTGGCGATCACCGCGGCGATGCCGGGCGGGACCGGCATCGACCTGTTCGGCAAGGCGCATCCGGACAAGACCTTCGACGTCGGCATCGCCGAGCAGCACGCGGTGACGTTCGCGGGCGGCCTGGCGACGGAGGGCTACCGGCCGTTCGTGGCGATCTACTCGACCTTCCTGCAGCGGGCCTACGATCAGGTCGTGCACGACGTGGCGCTGCAGAACCTGCCCGTGCGGTTCTGCATGGACCGGGCGGGCCTGGTCGGCGCCGACGGGGCGACGCATGCGGGCGCGTTCGACCTCGCCTACCTGTGCTGCCTGCCGAACATGACCGTGATGGCGGCGTCCGACGAGGCCGAGCTGGTCCACATGGTGGCCACCGCGCACGCGCATGATTCGGGGCCGATCGCGCTGCGCTACCCGCGCGGCGAGGGGGTCGGCATCGAGCTTCCGGAGCGGGGCGAGGTCCTGGCCGTCGGCAAGGGCCGGGTGGTGCGCCGGGACGCGGAGGCGCGGGTGGCGATCCTGTCGCTCGGCACGCGTCTGGCGGAGGCGCTGAAGGCGGCGGACACGCTGTCCGAGCAGGGCGTTGCCGTGACGGTGGCGGATGCGCGCTTCGCCAAGCCGCTGGACGCGGCGCTGATCCTGGAGCTGGCGCGGGACCACGAGGTCCTGATCACGATCGAGGAGGGCTCGCGGGGCGGGTTCGGCGCGATGGTGCTGCATCTCCTCTCGGAGCGGGGCGCGCTGGATGCGGGCCGGGTCCGGGTGCGGACGATGACGCTGCCGGACAGCTACCAGGACCACGACAGCCCGGAGAAGATGTACGCCGAGGCCGGCCTCGACGCGCAGACCATCGTCCGGACCGCCCTCGACACCCTGCCGGAGCGCAAGGACAGCCGTTCGCGCCTGCGGCTGGCCTGAAACCCGGCATCAGCCACGCGGTGCGGGCATGCCGCCGCATCGCTTGCCGCCCCGGCGGTTCGATGACACAAGCGCGGCGCGGCTGGGGATCCCCGGCCGCACTGGTTTTCGGTAATCCTCCAGATCCGTGATGGCAGAGGCCACAACCCCCGGCTCTTCCGAGGTCGGACCCGTGCTGATCACCGGCGCGAGCGGCTTTCTCGGATCCGCCCTGGTCGACGTGTTCCGCCGGGCCGGCTTCCCGGTGCGCATCCTCGTGCGCGCCTCGAGCCCGCGCCGGAACCTCACCTGGACCGATGTCGAGATCGCCGAGGGCGACATGCGCGACCCGGCCGCCGTGGCGGCGGCGATGCGCGGCCAGCGCTACCTGATCCACGCCGCGGCCGATTACCGGCTCTGGGCGCCGGACATGGAAGAGATCGTTCGCACCAACCGCGACGGCACGCGCCTGATGATGCGGGCGGCCCTCGACGCCGGGGTGGAGCGGGTCGTCTACACGTCGAGCGTCGCGACCATCAAGCCGCCGGCCGACGGCGTCACGCCCTCCGACGAGACCATGCCGCTGACGCCCGAGACCGCCATCGGCGCCT
The DNA here is from genome assembly GCF_017833295.1 of Methylobacterium sp. PvR107. Lineage (NCBI taxonomy): Bacteria > Pseudomonadati > Pseudomonadota > Alphaproteobacteria > Hyphomicrobiales > Methylobacteriaceae > Methylobacterium > Methylobacterium sp. PvR107. The sequence goes on along the minus strand of NZ_JAFIBW010000001.1, from coordinate 2,338,540 downwards.
ACAAGCGCAGCAAGGTCGTGGCCGAGCGCGTGGTCGAGGAGATGGTCGCCCGGGACGGTCTCAAGGCGGTGATCGTCAACCCGTCGACGCCGATCGGCCCCCGCGACGTCAAGCCGACGCCCACCGGTCGGATCATCCAGGAGGCCGCGCTCGGCAAGATGCCGGCTTTCGTCGATACCGGGCTCAACCTCGCTCATGTCGACGACGTGGCCCACGGCCACCTGCTGGCGCTCCGCAACGGGCGGATCGGCGAGCGCTACATCCTCGGTGGCGAGGACGTGTTCCTGTCGCAGATGCTCGCCGACATCGCCGGCATGGTCGGCCGCAAGCCGCCGACCGTGAACCTGCCCCGGGCGGCGGTCTACCCGGTGGCGTTCTTCGCGCAGCTCGCCGCCCGGGTCACCGGCAAGCAGCCCTTCGCGACGATCGACGGGATCCGCATGTCGCGCTACCGGATGTTTTTCTCGGACAGGAAGGCGCGCGCCGAACTCGGCTACACGGCACGGCCCTACCGCGAGGGGCTGTCCGACGCGATCACGTGGTTCCGCGAAGCGGGATACCTCGCATGAGCAGCCTCGATTCCGCGACCGCGACGCGTTCCGGCAAGGGCCACCGCGACGAGAACTTTCCCGTCGCCTCGCACCTGATCCATCCCCGCCACCGGGGCGCGATCCTGGCGTTCTACAACTTCGTCCGCGCCGGCGACGACGTCGCCGACCATGCCGCGCTGTCGCCCGAGCGCAAGATCGAGATGCTGGATCGCCTCGCCGATTCGCTCACCGGCGCCGGCCCGTCCGATCCCGAGGCGGAGCCGCTGAAGCGCGAGCTCGCCGCTCGGAAACTGCCCCCGCGCCATGCCCTGGAGCTGCTCGACGCGTTCCGGATGGATGCGCGCAAGAGCCGCTATGCCGACTGGGATGCGCTGATCCACTATTGCCGTTACTCGGCCATGCCGGTCGGCCGCTTCGTCCTCGACATCCACGGCGAGGACCCGGCCCGGGTCTGGGGGCCGTCCGACGCGATCTGCGCGGCGCTCCAGATCATCAATCACCTGCAGGATTGCGGCAAGGATTTCGCCGGTCTCGACCGGGTCTACATCCCGCAGGACGCCCTCGACCGCCACGGCGCCACGATCGCGATGCTCGGCGAGGCCGAGGCGCCGCCGCAGCTGCGGGCCGTGATCCGGGAGCTGGCGCAGAAATGCCTGGACCTCCTCGACGAGGGCGCGGTCCTGCCGGACCTGATCGACGATTTGCGCCTGTCCCTGGAGATCGCCGCGATCCACCGGCTCGCCGTGGTGCTGGCCAAGGGCCTGACCGAGCGCGACCCGCTCTCCGAGACAGTCCATCACGGCAAGGCCGCCTTCGCCCTCACGGCGCTCGGCGGCGTCGCCGCCACCCTGGCCCGCCGGCCCTTCCGGGGTCGGATTGTCCGGGCCGCCGCTCAAGGAAGCCGTTCGTGAGCGCCACCGCGACTCCCGCGCCCGCCGAGCAGGGCGCCGCCCCGGCGCTCCCGGCCGCCGGCTCCTCCTTCTACACGGCCATGCGCCTGCTGCCGAAGGAGCGGCGGGAGGCGATGTACGCCGTCTACGCCTTCTGCCGTGCCGTCGACGACGTCGCCGATGATGGCGGCACCCGCGCCGTCCGGCAGGTCGAGCTCGACCGCTGGCGGGCCGACATCGACGCGCTCTATGCCGGCCGGCCGGCGCCACGGGTCCGCGACCTCGTCGAGCCGGTGCGCCGCTTCGGCCTGAAGCGCGAGGATTTCCAGGCGGTCATCGACGGCATGGCCATGGACGCCGTGGAGGACATCGTCGCCCCCGACGCCGACACCCTCGACCTCTATTGCGACCGGGTCGCCAGCGCGGTCGGCCGGCTGTCGGTGCGGATCTTCGGCATGCCGGAGGCGGACGGCATCCGGCTCGCCTGGCACCAGGGCCGGGCGCTCCAGCTCACCAACATCCTCCGGGATATCGACGAGGATGCCGAGCGCGGCCGCCTCTACCTGCCCCGCGAGAAGCTCCAGGCGATCGGGCTCGCCGACCCGACCCCGGTCGAGGCGATCCGCCACCCGCGCATCGGCGAGGTCTGCCTCTCCCTCGCCCGCGAGGCCGAGGAGCATTACCAGGCGACCTGGGAGATCATCCGGCGCAGCCCGCGCAAGGCGACCAAGGCCGCGCGGCTGATGGCGGCAGCCTATCACCTCTACCTCAAGGCGGTCCTCGAACGCGGCTGGGCGATGCCCCGCGCCCGGGTCAAACCCGGCAAGCTGGCGCTCCTCGGCGTCGTCCTCCGGCATGGCCTGATCTGATGGGAACCGTCCACGTCGTCGGCGCCGGCTTGGCCGGCCTGTCCGCCGCTGTCGCGCTGGCCGAGTCCGGCGCCCAGGTCGTGCTGCACGAGGCCGCCAAGCAGGCCGGCGGGCGCTGCCGCTCGTACTACGATCCGGCACTCGGCCTGACGATCGACAACGGCAACCACCTGCTGCTCTCCGGCAATGCCGACGCGCTGGGCTTCCTCAAGACAATCGGCGCGCCCGCCGACGCCCTCGTCGGCCCGGACGCGGCGGAGTTCGACTTCGCCGACCTGAAGACCGGCGAGCGCTGGCGCCTGCGCCCCAATGCCGGACGGCTGCCCTGGTGGGTGATGAGCCCGTCGCGCCGCGTTCCCGGAACCCGGGCGCGCGACTACCTCGCCCCGCTCGGGATCCTGCGCGCCGCCTCCGGCAAGCCGGAGGGCGCGGGCGGCACGATCGGCGCCCACATGGCCTGCGAGGGCGACCTCTACCGCCGGCTGTGGCACCCGGTGCTGCTCGCCGCGCTCAACACCGAGCCGCGGGACAGCGATGTCGGGCTGGCCGCCCGGATCCTGCGCGAGACCCTCGGCGCGGGCGGCAAGGCGTGCCGTCCCCTGGTGGCGGTGGAGGGCCTGTCGTACGCGTTCGTCGATCCGGCCGTGCGCTACCTCTCGGCCCGCGGCTGCCAGATGCGCCTGGGCCGGCGCCTGCGCGGCCTCGACATCGCCGACGGCCGCGTCGCGCAGCTCCAGTTCTCCGACGGCGCCGAGGCGATCGGACCGGAAGACGGGATCGTGCTCGCGCTGCCGCCCTGGGTCGCCCGCGAGGTGTTGCCCGGTCTCCTCGCCCCGGTGGAATTCCGCTCCATCGTGAACGCGCATTTCGCGCTCGCGCCGAAGCCCGGCAGCCCGCTCGTTCTCGGCGTCGTCAACGCCCTCACGGAGTGGCTTTTCGCTTATCCGGACCGCTATTCGGTAACGATCAGCGGTGCAGACCGGCTGCTCGACGTGCCCCGGGAAGACCTTGCGCGCCAGATCTGGGCCGAGATCGCACACTTGTGCAAACTTGCACCGGAACTGCCCAGCTGGCAGATCGTAAAAGAGAAGCGTGCGACCTTCGCGGCGACGCCGGCGGAAGCCGCGCGGCGCTCGGGGGCCGAAACCGCCTACGACAATCTCGTCCTGGCAGGCGATTGGACAGCCACAGGCCTGCCGTCGACGATCGAGGGAGCGATTCGCTCGGGCAAGACGGCCGCGCGTGCCCTGCGCGCGGGTTTTGTCGTGCGTGCCGGAAGCGGCATGCGCGGCGCAGCTTGAGGCATGCGCGTCCGCCGCGAGGCGGCCGCTCGAGGCGAGGATTATGAGAGAGGCCGTAAGCAAGGTCGAGGCGCTGCAGCGCTCGAAGACGCAGGGGATCTCGCTCGACGATGTCGAGCGCGGCGTGGCGCATGCAACGCGCGCGCTGGCCGCCCTGGCGCATGACGACGGGCATATCTGCTTCGAGCTCGAGGCGGATGCGACGATCCCGTCCGAGTACGTGCTGTTCCACCATTTCCGTGGCACGCAGGTCGCCGACGGCCTCGAGGCCAAGATCGGCAACTACCTGCGCCGCACGCAAGGCCGGCATGGCGGCTGGGCCCTCGTCCACGAGGGGCCATTCGACATGAGCTGCACGGTCAAGGCGTATTTCGCGCTCAAGATGATCGGCGACGACATCGAGGCGCCGCACATGCGCCGGGCGCGCGAGGGCATCCTGTCCCGCGGCGGCGCCGCCAACGCCAACGTCTTCACCCGCTTCATGCTGGCGCTCTACGGCGAGGTGCCGTGGCGCGCCGTGCCGGTCATGCCGGTCGAGGTGATGTTCCTGCCGAAGTGGTTCCCCTTCCACCTCGACAAGATCAGCTACTGGGCGCGCACCACCGTGGTGCCGCTGTTCGTGCTCCAGGCGACCAAGCCGCGGGCCCGGAACCCGCGCGGAATCAGCGTGCAGGAGCTGTTCGTGACGCCGCCCGAGAGCGTCCGCTCCTGGCCCGGCTCCCCGCACGCCACGTGGCCGTGGACGCCGATCTTCGGCTTCATCGACCGGGTGCTGCAGCGCGTCGAGAACCACCTGCCGCGCAAGGGCCGGCAGCGCGCCATGGAGAAGGCCCGCGCCTGGGTCAGCGAGCGCCTGAACGGCGAGGACGGCCTGGGGGCGATCTTTCCCGCCATGGTCAACTCGGTGCTGATGTACGAGGTGATGGGCTATCGCCCCGATCACCCGCAGGTCCGCGTCGCCTGCGACGCCATCGAGAAGCTCGTCGTGGAGAAGGCCGACGAGGCCTATGTCCAGCCCTGCGTCTCGCCGGTCTGGGACACGGCGCTCGCGAGCCACGCGCTGCTGGAGGCCGGCGGCCCCGAGGCGGAGGCCCAGGCCCGCGCCGGCCTCGACTGGCTGAAGCCCCGGCAGGTGCTCGACATCGTCGGCGACTGGGCTGCGCGCAAGCCGAAGGTCCGACCGGGCGGCTGGGCGTTCCAGTACGCCAACGCCCATTACCCCGACCTCGACGACACCGCCGTGGTGGTGATGGCCATGGACCGGGCCATGCACCAGCACGGCCTCGTCGTCGGCATGCCGGACTACAAGGCCTCCATCGCCCGCGCCCGCGAATGGGTCGAGGGGCTGCAGTCGGAGGATGGCGGTTGGGCGGCGTTCGACGCCGACAACAACCACATGTACCTCAACCACATCCCGTTCTCGGATCACGGCGCGCTGCTCGATCCGCCGACCGCGGACGTGACCGCCCGCGTGGTCGGGATGCTGGCGCAGCTCGGCGAGACCCGCGAGACCTCCCGCGCCCTCGACCGCGGCGTGAACTACCTCCTCAACGACCAGGAGGAGGACGGCTCCTGGTACGGCCGCTGGGGCATGAACTTCATCTACGGCACGTGGTCGGTGCTCTGCGCCCTCAACGCCGCGGGTGTCGACCCGGCCGATCCGCGGATCCAGCGGGCGGTCTCGTGGCTGATCCGCATCCAGAATCCGGATGGCGGCTGGGGCGAGGATGCCAATTCCTACAAGATCGACCCGGCCTTCGAGGCGGGCTCGTCCACCGCGTCCCAGACCGCCTGGGCGCTGCTCGCCCTGATGGCGGCCGGCGCCGTCGACGATCCGGCCGTGACCCGGGGCATCAACTTCCTCACCCGCACGCAGGGCACGGACGGGTTCTGGAAGGAGGAGCGCTACACGGCCACGGGCTTCCCGCGGGTGTTCTACCTGCGGTATCATGGTTACCCGAAGTTCTTCCCGCTCTGGGCGATGGCGCGCTTCCGCAACCTGAAGCGCACCAACAGCCGGCGCGTCCAGTTCGGCATGTGATGCGTTGGAGCCGGCCCGAGGGGCCGGCTCCGCCCGAACCGGAATGCGGCGCGTTCGGCCGTCCGGGTGACCGACCCGCGAGCCCCGGTAACCGACACGTGGCCCCTTCAGACAGCGATCCCCCGGGACCGGGTGAATCCCGCCCCGTGCCGGATCAACCGCCTGCGGCCCCCCGGCGTTCGCGCCTGCTTGCGGACCTTGCCGGACTGGTCCACCAGCGGACCATGATCGACCCCACCGCACCCGTCCTGGCCGTCACCGGCCTCGCCCGCGAGCGCCGCATGGCGGCCGGGGAGGGGGTCGAAGCGGTGGGCGCCGGCGGCAATCCGCACCGGCTGCGCCAACTCCTCGATGCCCGCGTGCCGCCCGGCTGCCGGGCCGTGGTGAGCTTCGGGATCGCCGGCGGCCTCGACCCGTCGCTCAAGCCGGGCGACGTGGTGGTCGGCACCGGCGTCGTCGGTGAGGAGGGGCGGCGCGCCGCCGATCTCGACCTGTCGGCCCTGCTCCTCAACGCCCTGTCGGATGTCGGCCCTCGAGTGATCCCGGCGGATCTCGCCGGCGTCGATACGGCCGTCCTGTCGGTCGACGGCAAGACGGAGCTTCGTGCCGCGACCGGCGCGGCGGCCGTCGACATGGAATCGCACGTGGCTGCGGCTTTCGCCGGGCGGCACGGCCTGCCCTTCGCGGCGCTGCGGGTGATCTGCGATCCGGCCGGGCAGGCGCTGCCGGCCTTCGCCGCGCAGGCGCTCACGGCGGATGGCGAGCCCGACATCGCCGCGGTGTTCTTCGCCTTCGCCCGCGGCCGGGCGCGGCTGGGAGACCTGATGCGGCTCGCCCGCGACTCGAACGCCGCCTTCGCGGCGCTCGGCCGGTGCCGGGCGCGCCTCGGGCCGGCGCTCGGGATCCCGGCGGACCTGGGCTGAGACCAGCCCTGATTGTCGCGTTCAGCGCCGCCGTGTTTGCGAGCGGTGCGAAGCGATCCAGGGTGACGCCAAGCGCTCCGAGGTCGCGTTGCCCTGGATCACGTCGCTGCGCTCGTGACGACGGCGCGAACCCGAGACCGGGCGAACCCGGTTCAGATCGGATCCTCGGACTCGTCCGGCAGCGGATCCCCGGTCCAGGTCGTGGCGAAGGCAGCGAGTTCCCGGGCCTCCGCGAAGGCCGCAACGCTCACGGCGCGCTCGGCCGGCGCCGCCCCCGGGTAGGGGGCGAGCTGGATCGTCACCCGGGCAAGGCGGCCACCGGGGGCGTTGGCGGCGAGCCAGGCCTGCGCGTCCGGCGTGAAGCGCTCCGGCCCGTCGAGAGCCCGCGAGTCGTTTCGCAGAACGATGACGTAGGTGCCGAGGCTCGGATCGGCCGCCTGCACCGCCTTGACGATGTCGATCACGGGCTCTCCGCGAAGTCGTTGATCTGCACCTGGGCCTGCGCCGGGGTGAAGTTCGGGATGTCGGCGAAGATCTCCTCGCCATGGGCGGCCACGGCCTTCTTGAACGCCTCGGTCGACTCGAAGGTCAGAAGGGCCATGACCTGGAACGGGGCGGCGCCGCCGTCAGGCGTGCCGGCGCCCTTGACCACCTTCGCCTCGTGGAGGCCGAGCGACGACCAGCGCTCGCGCACCAGCGGCATGTGGTGGCCGAGATAATAGCCCATGTCGAAGCTCGGGCCGGTCGGGTACATGACGCTTACCAGGATCATCGAGTTCATCCTCCCTTTGAAAACGGCTCGGATCTCCCGGGCTCGTAGCTCAAGCTAGTGCAGCTTCACGCGCGGCTCGGTACGGCGGGTAAGCGCGCGCGCGAGGGTGTCGAGCACCGTCTTGGCGGTGCCGTGGAGCGCCCGCTCGTGCATCTTGTAGAGCGAGCGGTACATCATCCGGGCGAACAGACCGGCGATCAGCATGTTCTTGCCGCGCACGAAGCCCATCAGGCTGCCCACGGTCGAATACTCGCCGAGCGACACCAGCGAGCCGAAATCCTTGTACTTGAAGGGTTTCAGCGGCTTGCCGTCGATCTTGGCCTGGATCTGGCCGATGAGGTGGCTTGCCTGCTGGTGCGCCGCCTGGGCGCGCGGCGGCACTGGCGTGTCCGAGCCGGCCTCCACCAGGTAGGCGCAATCGCCCATCGCGAAGATGTCGGGGTCGCGGGTCGTCTGCAGCGTCGGGGTGACGACGAGCTGGTTGGTCCGCGTGGTCTCCAGCCCGCCGATTCCCTGCAGGAAGGGCGGGGCCTTCACGCCGGCCGCCCAGACCACCAGCTCCGACGGGATGAAGGTGCCGTCGGCGAGCTGGACGCCGTCGGCCCGCACCTCGGTCACCCGCGCCTTCACGCGGACATCCACGCCGATCTTGTTGAGGAGCTGCATCACCTCCGCCGAGAGGCGCTGCGGCACTGCCGGCAGGATCCGGTCGGCGGCCTCGACGAGGGTGATGCGGATGTCCTTGCCCGGGTCGATCCTGTCGAGGCCCGTGGAGACCACGTGGCGGAGGGTCCGGTGCAGCTCGGCTGCGAGCTCGGTCCCGGTGGCGCCGGCGCCGATCACCGTCACGTGAAGCTGGCCGGGACGGACCGGGCCGACCTGCGTGTGCGCCCGCAGGGAGGCGTTCACGAGGCGCTGGTGGAAGCGCACCGCCTGATCCTGGGTGTCGAGGGCGATGGCGTGCTCGGCGACCCCGCGCGTGCCGAAATCGTTGGTCGTGGACCCCACCGCCATCACGAGGGTGTCGTAAGGCACTGCGCGCTCCGGCGTGACCTCGCGCCCCTCGGAATCGTGGCTCGCCGCGAGCTGGATCGTGCGCGCCTCCCGGTCGAGGCCGGTCATCTGTCCGATCCGGTAGCGGAACCCGTGCATGTGCGCGTGATGCAGGTAATCGACTGCATGGTGGCCGACATCGAGGCTACCCGCCGCGACCTCGTGGAGCAGCGGCTTCCAGATATGCGTGCGGGCGCGGTCGACGAGCGTGACATGCGCGCGCTTGCCGCGACCGAGCTTGTCGCCGAGCTTCGTCACAAGCTGCAATCCGGCCGCGCCGCCGCCGACCACGACGACGCGATGCAGGCCGGATTCGTTCTCGACGGATGCCATCGACACTCTTTCTTCCCCCGAACCGGGATTAAATCGCCGGCCTGCTTACACGTCCTGCCTAACGGATTGCCACATCTGCCTGCCGCCGGCCCGCGTGACCAGTGCGCGCGCGGCGGATCACGCGCCGGGCGCGCCGGGCTGACGCAGGGGATGTGCCGCGGCGACCTCCGGCAGGGCGAGGCAGGCCTCGGCGATCCGTGCCACAATCGGGTAGGGCGCCGTGTCGATGCCGAAGATGCCGGTCCCGACCCAGAGGCTGACGAGGCAGAGATCGGCGTGGCTCACCGCGTCGCCCTGGCAGAACCGGCCGGTCCCGGGCTCGGTGCCGAGCCGCGTCTCCAGGGTCCTGAGGCCGGTCTCGAAGGCATTGCGCAGGAAGTCGAGCATCCGCTCCCGGGGCAGGCCGTAATGCTCCATCAGGAAGGTGCGCACCCGCGGCACGTAGAGCGGGTGGGTGTCGCAGGCGACGACCTGCGCCAGGGAGCGCGCCCGCGCCCGCGCCCGCGGCTCCTCGGGCAGGAGCCGCACGCCGCCCTTCGTCTCCTCCAGGTAGTCGAGGATGGCCAGGGACTGGGTGAGGGGCGGACCCTCGCCGTCGAACAGGGCCGGGACCGCCCCCTGCGGGTTGATCCTCCGGAATTCCGGCTTGTGCTGATCGCCCGCGTCGAGATCGATGAAGGTCTCCTCGTAGGCGATGCCCTTCAGCTTGAGCGCGATCCGCACCCGGAAGGCGGCGGCCGAGCGCCAGTTGCCGTACATGTGCATGGGGACAGGATCTCCGACAGGGCCGGGAGAGCACAGCCGAGTTTTCGCCCCACGGCAAGGGCCGGGACGGACGCGGTGGGCCGGGGGCGACAACCGGGCCGGGGCGGCCCATATCGGGGCCTGTCCCGGAGAGACCCCGCCATGGCCGACCAGCCCGACCCCCGCCGCTTCATCCCGCTCAACATCGCGGTGCTCACCGTCTCGGATACGCGCCGACCGGAGGACGACCGCTCCGGCGAAACGCTGACCCAGCGCCTCACGGAGGCCGGGCACCGGCTGGCCGGCCGCGCGATCGTGCCCGACGAGATCCCGGCGATCCGCCAGCAGGTGGAGGGCTGGCTGCGCGATCCGGGGATCGACGTGGTGATCAGCACCGGAGGCACCGGCTTCACCGGCCGCGACGTGACCCCGGAGGCGCTGGAGCCGCTGTTCGAGAAGCGGATGGACGGCTTCTCGGCGGTGTTCCACCGGATCTCGTACGACAAGATCGGCACCTCGACCCTGCAATCCCGGGCGACCGCCGGGGTGGCGCGGGCGACCTACGTCTTCGTCCTGCCGGGTTCGCCGGGCGCCTGTCGGGATGCCTGGGACGGGATCCTGGCCCAGCAGCTCGACTACCGCCATCGGCCCTGCAACTTCGTGGAGATCATGCCCCGGCTCGACGAGCACCTGCGGCGCGGGGCGAGTCTGACGGTGTGACACGAACCGTCTTTCCGGGGCGCCGGAGGCGAGCCCGGAATCCGGAACCGGAGGGCGTACAGATACTGGCAGGGCGCGGCCATGGATTCCCGGCTCCCCTCCGCGGCTCCGGAAAGACGGGGCTGTGCTGCGGAACCAGCCCGTTGCGCTACGCCGCGTTCCCCTCCTTGCGGCGCAGCACCGAGTGCTTCCGGCCGTAGAAGAAGTAGATGACGAGCCCGATCGCCATCCAGATGACCAGCCGCAGCCACGTGTCGAGCGGCAGGCCGACCATCAGCAGCAGGCAGAACAGGATGCCGAGGATCGGCACCACCGGCACCGCGGGCACCCGGAACGGACGCTTCATGTGGCGGTCGGTCCGCCGCAGGTAGATCACCGAGCCGCAGACCAGGATGAACGCGGCGAGCGTCCCGATGCTGACCATCTCGCCCAGGATGTTGATCGGCACCAGGGCGGCGACGAGCGCGACCGCGGCCCCGATCAGCGCCTGGCTGCGATAGGGCGTCTGGTAGGTCGGGTGGACGTGGGAGAACATCTTCGGCAGCAGGCCGTCCTGGGCCATGGTGAAGAAGATCCGGCTCTGGCCGTAGAGCAGCACGAGGATCACGGTCGTCAGGCCGGTCAGCGCCCCGAGCTTGATCAAAATGGCGAACCAGCCGATGCCGATCACGTCGACCCCCTTGGCGATCGGGTCGGGGACGTTCAGATCCTTGTAGGGCACGAGCCCGGTCAGCACGGCCGCCACCAGCACGTACAGGATGGTGCAGACGGCGAGCGAGCCCAGGATGCCGATCGGCATGTCCTTCTGCGGCCGCCGCGCCTCCTGGGCCGCGGTCGAGACCGCGTCGAAGCCGATGAAGGCGAAGAACACGACGCCCGCGCCGCGCAGGATGCCACTGTAGCCGTAATGCCCGAAGCTGCCGTCGTTGTCGGGGATCAGCGGGCTCCAATGCGCCGTGTCGACATGGCCCCAGCCCAGCGCGATGAACGCCACCACGACGGTCAGCTTCACCGCCACCATGACGTTGTTGAAGCGCGCCGATTCCTTGGTGCCGCGCATCAGCAGGATCGTGATCAGCGCCACGATCAGCACCGCCGGCAGGTTGAACAGGGCGGTGCCGCCGCCTCCGATCGGCGTGCCGGGGGCGTGGGCGAACTGCGCCGGGATCGCGATCCCGACATCCTTGAGGATGCTCGTCACGTAGCCCGACCAGCCGACCGCCACGGTGGCGGCCCCCATGGCGTATTCGAGGATCAGATCCCAGCCGATCAGCCACGCGAAGAACTCGCCCAGCGTCGCGTAGGTGTATGTGTAGCTCGACCCCGCCACCGGGATCAGCGCCGCCATCTCGGAGTAGCACAGGCCCACGAAGGCGCAGGCGATCCCGCCGAGGACGAAGGAGAGCATGATCCCCGGCCCGGCATATTGCGCGGCGGCCGTGCCGGTGAGCACGAAGATGCCGGCGCCGATGATCGCGCCGATGCCCATCGCGGTGATCGAGAGGGCGCCCAGCGTTTTCGAGAGCTGCTGTTCGCCTTCGCCACTCTCGAGGATGTCGTCGACCGATTTGCGTCCCATCAGGCCCGACGAATCCATGGCACCATCCTTTCAGGGCGGAAGCGGGTCAGCGTTCTCGTGCGGTGCGGAGACGGCAAATCCTTCACACCGTTCAGGGTGTTGTAGAGGAGGCGTGACCGACAACAACGTGGCGCTGCGCAAGATTCTTCTTCAGGCCCGGTCGATCCGCGCGATCAGCGGGCGGACCTTGAGGCGCGGCGCGAACACCGCCCCGGCGCGCAGGGATTCCCGCCGGACGACATCCCCGGCCCGGGCCTGCCGGGCGCCGGCCACGATCTCGATCCGGCCGGCGAGGCGGGCGGCCCATCCGGCTGCGGGGCGCTGGAGCCGGCCGAGCCCGGTCTCGGGCCGGGCGGTGCCGACGAAGCGGTCGAGGGTCCGGATCCAGCCCTCGGCCGGGACGTCCCCGGCCTCGAGGCACAGGATCCAGTCCCGACGCGCCGCGGCTGCGCCCGCCGCGTAGGGATTGCCGTCCCGGTGCAGGACCAGCGTCGCGCCCGTCGCCTCCGCGACGGCCGCCACGGCCTCGCTGCTGCCTCCGGTAACGATCACGGCGTCGCCGATCAGGCCTCCTGCGACACCCGAGACCAGCACGCTGAGCGTGTCGGCCAGGCGATCGATCGCATCGGGAGCGGCCGGGTCGGCCAGGAAGGTCACCGCAGAGAGCATGAGCGCGCCCTTAGACGATTCTGCGCCGCCGTAAACTATTGATCGGCCTCCGGAAGGCGCCAGCGCGACCGTGCGACGCGCCGCGCGGGGATTTGCCTGAAAATAAGGCGCCGCCTTCCAGTCTGTTCGCGTTATGTTCCACGTGAAACACGGGAGCGACTCGGCATGACACGGACAGGGAGTGGGTCGGGCAAGGGCGCTGCAATCCGGCTCGGGCACAGCACGCCGCCCGAGAGCGCCCGGCGCGGGCGCGGTGCCACCGCCAATCCCACGAGCCGTTTCGAGGCGGCGCGGCGCGAGCTGTTCTACGATTCCGACTGGGGGGCGGACGAGCCGGCTCCCTTGCGCACGCAGGTCACGCCGGAGCGTACGGCCCGCATCATCGCCCGCAACACGTCGCCCGACGTTCCGTTCGACCGGTCGATCAATCCCTATCGGGGCTGCGAGCACGGCTGCATCTACTGCTACGCGCGGCCGACCCACGCCTGGCTCGGCCTGTCGCCGGGGCTCGACTTCGAATCGCGGATCTTCACCAAGCCCGAGGCCGCCCGCCTCCTCGCCCGGGAGCTTGCGGCACCGGGCTATCGCCCCGAGACGATTGCCCTCGGGACGGCCACGGATCCCTACCAGCCGCTGGAGCGCGAGCACCGCATCACCCGCGCGGTTTTGGAGGTGCTGCGGGAGACCCGGCACCCGGTCAGCATCACCACCAAATCCGACCTCATCCTGCGAGACCTCGACATCCTGGCCGAGATGGCCGCGCAGAACCTGATCCTGGTCGCCCTGTCGCTGCCGACCCTCGACCCGGGCCTCGCTCGACGCCTCGATCCCCGCGCCCCGCGGCCGGAGAAGCGGCTGGCCGCAATGCGCGCCTTGAGCGCGGCGGGTGTGCCCGTGATGGTCAATGTCTCGCCGATCATCCCGGGGCTCACGGATCCCGAGATCGAGACGATCCTCGCCCGGGCCCGGGAGAACGGCGCGAGCCGCATCGGCCACGCGCTGCTCCGGCTGCCGGGTGAGGTCGCCGACCTCGTGGCCGACTGGTTCGCCGCGCATTACCCCGAGCGGAAGGACCGGACCTTCGGGCTGTTGACGCAGGCCCGAGGCGGCCGCGAGAACGATCCGCGCTTCGGCCATCGCTTCCGCGGCGAGGGCGCCTACGCGGCGATGATCGGCCAGCGGGTGCGGCTGGCGGGGACGCGGCTCGGCTTCGCCTTCGGCCGGATGGCGCTGGACCGCGACGCCTTCCGCAAGCCGGGGGCGCAACTGGCACTGTTCTGACGGCCGGCACGGGGCGAAGCGACACGCGGGAGAACCAGGCGTCCGGCCGGTTGCGCGGCTCAAACCAACGACCACGAGATCTGTGACAGCAGGCTCTGTGCAAGAGTAATGCAGTGCCGGATGTCCGATTGAGGATATCAATTGAATTGCGCCGCACGTCGTCGCGTCTCACGAATCGCGTCTGCGATTTTTCTGGCAACACAAGGTTGACATTCGGAGCGCTGAGGATGCAAATCCGTTAGGCATTGATTCCAGGTTTGACTTACGCATTGCTTCGGAACTGCATGTAAGGACGGGAATTTTGAGCAATGAGGACTTTGGTTGTTCATAAAATTACAAATTTGTCTATCGGCACTATTTTCGGCGCCATTCTATGCGCCATGAGCGTCCTGCTGCTGGCAGCGCGCGCCACGACCCTGTTTGGAGCGCATGAGGAGACGCTGCGGGGTCAAGGCGTCGTCGCCCTGTCGCAGGCGAGCCGCGCCCTGCTCCATTCCGTGATCGCGACGCGTACGGCGCGTGGGACGGGCCTGAAGATCCTGGCCGACGAGGACCCCGTCTCCGCATCCGGCAAGGCGGCCCTGGAGGTGGACGAAAGGGCTCGGATCGACAGCGAGGCGGCGTTCTGGGCGATCGCGCGCGACCTCGACGTGCCTTCGGTCCAGGCGACCCTGGAGCCACTTCGCCGGGCTCAGGCGGCGCTGACCGCCCAGCGGCCGCAGGTCGAGGCCGCCGCGGCCGTGCCGAAACGGGAGCGCCCGGCCGCGCTCAGACAGACCGTCGATACGGTCATTGCGGCGCTGCTCCAGGCCTACGCGGCGACCAACAAGGCCGTGGATGCCGCCATCCCCAGGGAGGATGCGGCCATCGAGCGATACCTCGAGATCAAGCGCGCCGCGTGGGCGACACGGATCGCGTTCGGGATCTCATGGGTCCGGATCGAGACCGCGGTTGCAGCCGGGGCGGGGTGGTCGCAGGCCGAGATGATCGCGGCCGCCGAGGAGCGGGCACGCCTCTTCGCCGCTTGGGCCGAGGTCGTCGATACGATCGTTGACGACTTGCCGGAGACGATTCGCGCGGCCTTCAGGAAGGCCCGCGACAGCAATTTCGAGGGTGAATCGGCGGCGCGGCGCATCGCCCTGACGAACGCGCTGAGCCAGAGCCGGCCGCCCGGCATCGGGGCGCGGGACCTGCGCGCGCGCGACATCGCCGATGGGGCCACGCTCGTGGCCCTGGCCGACGCGGCCCTCGATGCGATGATCGCGCGCGCCGAGGTGCTGGCCGGCGAGGCGCAGCGTTCGTTTCTGGTTGCCCTCGCGCTTCTGGCCAGCTGCCTGCTGCTGACGGTCGGCGGTATGGTGCTCGTCGACCGCCGCATCCTGCGGCCGATCCGGGCCATGATCCAGGCCATGGGCGCGCTCGCGGCCGGAGATGCCACCGCGGCGATCCCGATACAGGAGCGACGGGACGAGATCGGCGCGATGGCAGCGGCCGTCCGGGTGTTCAAGGACAACCTGATCCGCACCCGGGCGCTGGAAGCCGAGGCCGCCGCGGCCCGTCTCGCCGCGGAGGCGCAGCGCCGGTCGGCCACCGACGCGCTGGCGCAGGGTTTCGAGCAGGCCGTGTCCGGCATCGTCGCTCAGGTCTCCAGTTCCGCTGCCGAGCTGCAGACCACGGCCTGGCAGATGACCACGACGGCGCAGCACACCGCCAGCCAGTCCAATGCCGTGGCCGCCGCCGCCGAGGAGGCGTCCGCCAGCGTCAGAACGGTGGCCGCCGCCGTCGAGGAACTCGGGACCTCCGTCCAGGAGATCGGGCGTCAGGTTCAGGGCTCATCCGAGCTCGCCCGGACCGCGGTCGATGAGGCCGATCAGACCGCCACGCTCGTGGCCGCGCTCAACGCGGCGGCCGCCCGGGTCGGTGCCGTGATCGAGCTGATCGCCGGGATCGCCGCGCAGACCAATCTCCTGGCGCTCAATGCGACGATCGAGGCGGCGCGGGCGGGCGAGGCGGGACGGGGTTTCGCGGTGGTCGCCACCGAAGTGAAGGCGCTCGCCGCGCAGACCGGCCAAGCCACCGAGGAGATCGGCCGGCAGATCGGCGAGATCCGCAGCGTGACCGGCCAAGCGGTGGATGCGATCGGCACGATCACCGGCCGGATCGGGGAGATCAGCGCCGTGGCGGCGGCGATTGCGGCGGCGGTGGAGCAGCAGGGGGCCGCCACGCAGGAGATCGTCCGCAACATCACCCAGGCCAATGCGGGGACGCAGGAGGTGACCGGCAACATCTCCGGCGTTGCTAACGCGGCCGACCAGACGGGCCGCGCGGCCGATCACGTGCTCACCGCTGCGACCGCGCTGTCGCGCCAATCCGAGCAGCTCGCGGCCGAGGTCGATCACTTCCTGGCGGGAATCCGGGCCGCGTGACCCGACCTCTCAGGCCTGGTCAAATCCCCGTGTGAAGCTGAGCCGGTGATGCGGGCTCCGGCCGAGCTTCGTCAGGCCGGCGCGGTGGACGGCGGTGCCGTAGCCGACGTTGCGCTCCCAGCCGTAGCCGGGATGGCGCTCGGCCAAGCGCCGCATCAGGTCGTCGCGAAACACCTTGGCGACGATCGAGGCGGCGGCGATCTGCGGCACCAGCCTGTCGCCGCCGACCACCGCGCGGCCTGGCAGGCCGGGCAGGGCATCGCGTCCGTCGACCAGGACCGGCGCGTCGAGCCCGAGGCGGGCCACCGCGCGCGCCATCGCGTCGAGGGTGGCGGCCCGGATGTTGATCCGGTCGATCAGCGCCCGGGAGCCCGCCGCCACCGCGACGCGCCCCTGGGCGCGGATCAGCGGCGCCAGCCGCGCGCGGACCGGTTCGGGGACGCGCTTGCTGTCGTCGAGGGCGGCGAGCAGGGCCGGCGGCAGCGCCGCGGGGTCGAACCAGACCGCCGCCACCACCACGGGCCCGCACAGCGCGCCGCGCCCGACTTCGTCGCATCCGATGACGGCGGGGTAATCGACCGCGCGGGCCGGATCGAACGGCATCGTCGCGGCAGGCGGCTTCCGGGCAGGGGGCATCCGGGCAAGGGGCATGGCACCCTCCTGCCATCCCGCGCGGGCGCCGTCACCGGTCAGGCGGCGTCCCGGGTGCCCCGCGCGTCGCCATGTGCCTCGACGATGTTGCCGAAGAACTGGCGCGCGCTCACGTCCCAGCCGCAGCGCAGGGCCTCGGCCCGGCATTCGGCGCGCGACAGGTCGAGGGCGGCGAGCGCGGCGGCCCGCAGGTCCCGGTCGAGCACCCCGACGCGGGTGCTGCCGACGACGTCGATCGGGCCCGGGACCGGGAAGGCCGCCACCGGCAGCCCGCTGGCCAGGGCCTCGAGAAGCACGATGCCGAACGTATCGGTGAGGCTCGGGAACACGAAGACGTCGCAGGCCGCGTAGACCGCCGACAGAGCCGCGCCGGTCCGGGTGCCGAGAAAAATCGCTCCGGGTGCCAGCGCCTGGAGCCGCGCCCGGTCCGGGCCGTCGCCGACGACGATCCGGGTGCCCGGCAGATCGAGGCTCAGGAAGGCCGAGACGTTCTTCTCCACAGCGAGCCGCCCGACATAGAGGAACAGCGGCCGGGGCAGTCCGGCGAGGTCCGCCGGCATCGGTGCGCCGGGCTCGGCGGGGCGGAACCGCGTGGTGTCGACGCCGCGGGTCCAGCGCATCAGCCGGCCGAATCCCCTCGCCGCCAGCTCGCCCTGCAGCGAGGCGGTGCTGACCATCGTACCCCGCGCGGCCCCGTGGAAGCGGCGCAGATAGGCGTAGGACCAAGCCTCCGGTACCGGGGCCCGGGCGGCGAGGTATTCGGGGAAGCGCGTGTGGTAGCTTGTGGTGAAGGGCAGGGCGTGAGCGAGGCAGTAGCGCCGCGCCGCCAAGCCCACCGGCCCTTCGGTCGCGATATGGACATGGGTCGGCCGCTCCGCGTTCCAGCGCGCCGCGACCCGCTCCCGCCCGGCATAGGCGAGACGAATCTCTGGATAGCCCGGCAGGGGCAGCGAGCGGAAATCCGCCACCGTCAGGAGGGCGGTCTCGAAGCCGTGCTCCGGGGCGCGCCACACCATCTGCTCCAGGGAGCGCACCACGCCGTTCACCTGCGGGTGCCAGGCATCGCTGGCGATGAGGAGCTTCACGGGCGGTGACCTCACGCCACCGCGCGCCGGCCCGGCAGCGCTTCCGGCACGCTCTCGGCGACGCGGGCCCGCAGGACGCTCGGATAGTGCAGCACCTCGATGCGGCCGTCGTAGTGCTCGACCAGCCCTGTGCAGGATTCGACCCAATCGCCGGTGTTGAGATAGCGCAGATCGCCGATCGGCCGGTCGGCCGCGTGGTGGATGTGGCCGCAGATCACGCCGTCGGCGCCCTGCCGGCGCGCCTCCTCGGCCAGGATCGTCTCGAAGCGGCCGATGAAGCTGACGGCGTTCTTCACGCGCAGCTTCGCCCAGGCGGAGAGCGACCAGTAGGACAGGCCGAGGCGCCGCCGCGCCTTGTTGATCACGGTGTTGAGGGACAAAGCCAGCGTGTAGGCGCCGTCGCCGAGATGGGCGAGCCAGCGCGAGTGGCGCACCACCATGTCGAACTGGTCGCCGTGGATCACGAGGTAACGCCGGCCGTCGGCCGCCGCGTGGATCGCGGTCTCGGCCAGCTCGATCCCGCCGAAATTCGTGCCGACATAGTCGCGCAGGAACTCGTCGTGGTTGCCCGGCAGGTAGACGATGCGGGTGCCCTTGCGGACCTTGCGCAGCAGCTTCTGCACGACGTCGTTGTGCTCCTGCGGCCAATACCATCCGGAGCGCAGCTGCCAGCCATCCACGATGTCGCCGACGAGGTAGATCGTATCGGCGTCGTAATCCTTCAGGAACGACAGCAGCAACCCGGCCTGGCAGCCGCGTGTGCCGAGATGCAGGTCGGACAGGAACAGTGTCCGAACCCGGACCGGCATCTCCTCAACCTCGGCCACGGCACCCTCTCCCGGCGGCTGTACGGTGCCGGGATCCAGAGCGCGATCGCATCTCAGTTTGATGACGCGGGCTCCGGCAGGCGCAGCCGGAGCTGGTGCAGCGCGGCGAAGCCTCTCAACCGGAGATCGTCTTCGTTGCGCCGCACAAAAAATTTTTTTGCCAAGTTCCGGAAGTTTTTCCGGTTTTCCTTTCCGGCCCCGCCGTCTCATAATGCCAGGAACCGGCGGCTCGGCACGAGCGCGACCGGACCTTGACAGGAAGGCGGCGAGGACGGCCCTGAGGCCGTTGGACGGGACGGCATTTCGGAGGCGACCGGCGCGCGGGGGCGTGCCGCGACGCGAGCGGCGTGAGGCCGCCTGCCGCTCCGCTGACGCCCCCCGATCACGGCAGAGGATGGCGTTCGAGAGGATGTGGCGCGAGCCGCTTTCGACGGCGCCGGACCGACTCCCTGACGACGCTTGGACAACCCGGCGCGGGCTCACGCTCGCGTGCAATGAACTTTTCGGAGGAAACATCATGGCCGCAACCCGGCGTCCCGGTCGCAACCACCTCTTCATCCCCGGCCCCACCAACATCCCGGACCGGGTGCTGCGCGCCATGCACGTGCCGTCCGAGGATCACCGCTCGCCGAGTTTCCCCGAGCTGGTGAAGCCGCTCCTGCAGGATTCCAAGATGGTGTTCGGCTCGACCGCCGGGACGGTGATCCTGTTCCCGTCCTCGGGCACCGGCATCTGGGAATCGGCCCTGTCCAACACGCTGTGCCGCGGCGACACGGTGCTGACCTCGCGCTACGGCCAGTTCAGCCACCTCTGGGTCGACATGGCCCAGCGCCTCGGCCTCGACGTGGTCGTCCAAGAGGAGGAGTGGGGCACCGGCGCCGATCCGCAGAAGATCGAGGAGGCCCTGCGCGCCGACAAGGACCATAAGATCAAGGCCGTCATGGTCGTCCACAACGAGACCGCCACCGGCGTCACCAGCGACATCGGCGCGGTGCGCAAGGCGATCGACGCCGCCGGCCACCCGGCGCTGCTGTTCGTGGACGGCATCTCGTCGATCGGCTCGCTGCCGTTCTACATGGACGACTGGAAGGTCGATTGCGCCATCGCGGGCTCGCAGAAGGGCTTCATGCTGCCGGCCGGCCTCGGCCTGATCTGCATCAGCCCGAAGGCGCTCAAGATCGCCGAGGGCGGCACCGGCCGCAACGACCGGCTCGGCCACGCCTACTTCGCTTGGAAGGACCAGCTGGCCGCCAACGCGACCGGCTACTTCCCCTACACGCCCGTCCTGCCGCTGCTCTACGGCCTGCGCGAGGCCCTGCAGATCGTGAAGGAGGAGGGGCTGGAGAACGTCTACCACCGCCACCACGTCCTCGGCGAGGCGACCCGCCAGGCGGTCGCGGCCTGGGGCCTCAAGCCCTGCGCCAAGGAGCCCAAGTGGAACTCCGACACGGTCACGGCGATCGTGGTGCCGGAAGGCGCCGACGCCGCCAAGGTGATCACCCACGCCTACGAGCGCTACAACCTCTCGCTGGGCGCCGGCCTGTCCAAAGTCGCCGGTAAGGTGTTCCGGATCGGTCACCTGGGCGACCTGAACGAGCTGTCGCTGCTGGGCGCCATCGCGGGCGCCGAGATGGCCATGATCGATTGCGGCATCAAGGTCACGCCGGGCTCGGGCGTCGCCGCGGCCTCCAGCTACCTGCGCGAGAATCCGCTGCATAAGGCGTGATCGGCGCACGCGTTCGGGGCGGGACCGGGTTGCCGGGCCCGCCCCGGCGCGCAAGTAAGAAGAACACTCCAGAGGAAACCGGCCGAGAAGGATCCATGACCAAGAAGATCGTATTCCTGGACCGTGAATCCCTCGATGCCCGGGTCCGGCCGTTCAACTTCCCGCACGAATACGTCGAGCACGAGTCGACCTGGACGCCGGAAGAGATCGTCTCCCGCCTCCAGGGGGCGGAGATCGCGCTGATCAACAAGGTCCCGATGCGGGCCGAGACGCTGAAGCAGCTCCCCGACCTGAAGCTGATCGCGGTCGCCGCCACCGGCACCGACGTGGTCGACAAGGCCCAGGCCAAAGCCCAGGGTGTCACGGTCGTCAACATCCGCAACTACGCGTTCAACACCGTGCCGGAGCACGTGGTCGGGCTGATGTTCGCCTTGCGCCGGGCGATCGTGCCCTACGCCAATTCGGTGCGGCGCGGCGATTGGGCGAAGTCCAAGCAGTTCTGCTACTTTGACTACCCGATCTACGACATCGCGGGCTCGACGCTCGGCATCGTCGGCTACGGGGCGCTGGGCAAGTCGATCGCCAAGCGCGCCGAGGCGCTCGGCATGAAGGTTCTGGCCTTCGACGTGTTCCCGCAGGACGGGCTGGTCGATTTCGAGACGATCCTCACGCAGTCCGACGTGATCACGCTGCACGTGCCGCTCACCCCGGACACGAAGGGCATGATCGGCGCCGCCGAGCTGAAGAAGATGAAGACAAGCGCCATCCTCATCAACACCGCCCGGGGCGGGCTGGTGGACGAGGCGGCCCTGCTCGAAGCGCTGAAGGACGGCACCATCGCGGGCGCCGGCTTCGACGTCGTTGCGCAGGAGCCGCCCAAGGACGGCAACATCCTGTGCGAGGCCGACCTGCCGAACCTGATCGTGACGCCGCACGTCGCCTGGGCCAGCAAGGAGGCGATGCAGATCCTGGCCGACCAGCTCGTCGACAACGTCGAGGCCTTCGTGGCGGGCAAGCCGCAGAACGTGGTCGAGAGCTGAGCCGCAGACCGCCGTCGTCTTTCCGGGGCGCCGCCGGCGAGCCCGGAATCCATCGCCGCCGACGGTGCAGAACGAGAACCGCCCGAGTGTCTGGATTCCAGGCTCCGCTCCGCGGCCCCGGAATGACCGGGTGGGTGTACCTGAATCGATCATGCCCGATGCGGGCCGAGGTTAAGACATGACGAAGAAGCTGCTGTTCCTGTTCGACACCGATGCCGTGCCGAACGTGTTCGACACGGTCGTCGGCTACGACGGCGGCGCCGACCACATCACCGGCTACGGCGGCGTGAACCCCGACAATGTCGGCGCGCTGGTGGATGGCACGATCTATACCCGCGGCGGCTCCGAGAAGAAGTCGACCGCGATCTTCGTCGGCGGCGGCAGCATGGCGGCCGGCGAGGCGCTGTTCACCGCCGTCAAGAAGCGCTTCTTCGGCCCGTTCCGGGTCTCGGTGATGCTCGATTCCAACGGCTCCAACACCACGGCCGCCGCGGGCGTCGCCCTGGTGGCCAAGGCCGCGGGTTCGCTCCAGGGCAAGAAGGCTGTCGTGCTGGCGGGCACCGGCCCGGTCGGCATGCGCTCGGCCGCGTTGCTCGCCGGCGAGGGCGCCGAGGTCACCATCGCGGGCCGGGCCCTCGACAAGACACAGGCCGCCGCCGACCAGATCAACACGCGCTTCAAGGTCAACGTGAAGGCGGCCGCGACCCCCGACGAGGCCTCGCGCATCGCCCTGGTGAAGGGCACGAACCTCGTGTTCACGGCCGGCGCCATCGGCGTCGAGCTGCTGCCGGAGGCCGCCTGGGCGCAGGAATCGTCCATCGAGTTCGTCGCCGACTACAACGCCCAGCCTCCGACGGGCATCGGTGGCATCGACGTGATGGACAAGGCCAAAGACCGCAACGGCAAGAAGGCCTTCGGGGCGCTGGGCATCGGCGGCCTGAAGCTCAAGCTGCACCGCGCCTGCGTCGGCCAGCTCTTCGAGAGCACCGACAAGGTGCTCGACGCCGAGGAGATCTACGCCCTCGCCAAGACGATGGCCTGAGGAGGCGCCGGTGACCGAGACGCATCGCCCCGAGACCGACAGCATCGAAAAGTTCCTGACCGAGCTGGCGAGCGCCGCCCCGACCCCCGGGGGCGGCGGCGCGGCGGCGATCTCCGGCGCCATGGGCGCGGCCCTGGTGTCGATGGTCTGCAACCTCACCATCGGCAAGAAGAAGTACGTCGAGGTCGAGGCGGAGCTGAAGGACGTGCTCGCCAAGTCGGAGGGTCTGCGGGTCGTCCTCACCGGCATGATCGGCGAGGACGTCCAGGCCTTCGACGCGGTGATGGGCGCCTACGGCCTGCCGAAGGCCACCGACGACGAGAAGGCGGCCCGCGCCGAGAAGATCCAGGCGGCGCTCAAGATCGCCTGCGACGTGCCGCTTGCCTGTTGCCGGGCCTGCCGCGCGGTGATCGACCTCGCGGCGATCACCGCCGACAAGGGCAACCTCAACGTCGTGTCGGATGCCGGTGTGGCGGTGCTCTCGGCCTATGCCGGCCTGCGCAGCGCGGCGCTCAACGTCTACGTCAACGCCAAGGGGCTCGAGGACCGGGACTTCGCCGACGAGCGCCTCAAGGAGCTGGAGGAACTGCTCTCGGACGCCGGCGCGCTCACCGAGAAGATCTACGCGGTCGTGAAAGCCAAGGTGAACTGAGCCGGGCGCACGACTCTCGCGACCGGACCCGTTTCGGCCGCGACGACCCGCCCGTCATTCCGGGGCGCCGAAGGCGAGCCCGGAACCCATAACCGCTGCTGGCGCAAGACCTTGGCGCGTCGGCGGTTCCGGATCCCGGGCTCCGCTGCGCGGCCCCGGGATGACGGCGCAAGGCACTTCGGTTGCGGATCTACAGTCGAGGTCGGGTGCATCTTGCCCCCGGCCTCATTGTTTTTCTGTATGTTGCATCGCAAAATCTCGCAGAATTCGTGTTGCGACTGCGAAAAAGGCCCCCTGAAGCCACGGATCAAAAAATTTGACGGGCGTAATCTTTCGACTCAACTAAAGTGAAGCGCATCAACGGCGGCAACGAACCGCAGAGGAGGCGCCGAATGGACGTTCACGAGTATCAGGCCAAGGAGCTGCTCGCGAGCTTCGGTGTGGCCGTCCCGAAAGGCGCCATCGCATTCAGCCCGGACCAAGCGGTCTATGCGGCCACCGAGCTCGGCGGCTCGTTCTGGGCCGTCAAGGCGCAGATCCACGCGGGTGCCCGCGGCAAGGCCGGTGGCATCAAGCTGTGCCGGACCTACAACGAGGTTCGCGATGCCGCCAAGGATCTCCTCGGCAAGCGCCTCGTCACGCACCAGACCGGCCCCGAGGGCAAGCCGGTGCAGCGGGTCTACGTCGAGACCGCCGACCCGTTCGAGCGCGAGCTCTATCTCGGCTACGTGCTGGACCGGAAGGCCGAGCGCGTTCGGGTCATCGCCAGCCAGCGCGGCGGCATGGACATCGAGGAGATCGCCGCCAAGGAGCCCGATTCGCTCATCCAGGTGGTCGTCGAGCCGGCGGTCGGCCTGCAGCAGTTCCAGGCGCGGGAGATCGCCTTCCAGCTCGGGCTCAACATCAAGCAGGTCTCGGCCGCGGTGAAGACCATCATGAACGCCTACCGGGCGTTCCGCGACTGCGACGGCACCATGCTGGAGATCAACCCGCTGGTCGTCACCAAGGACGACCGGGTGCTCGCGCTCGATGCCAAGATGTCGTTCGACGACAACGCCCTGTTCCGCCGCCCGGGCATCGCCGACATGCACGACCCCTCGCAGGGCGATCCCCGCGAGGCCCAGGCCGCCGAGCACAACCTCAGCTACATAGGCCTGGAGGGCGAGATCGGCTGCATCGTCAACGGCGCGGGCCTCGCCATGGCCACGATGGACATGATCAAGCACGCGGGCGGCGAGCCGGCGAACTTCCTGGATGTCGGTGGTGGCGCTTCCCCGGAGCGCGTCGCCACGGCCTTTCGGCTGGTCCTCTCGGACCGCAACGTGAAGGCGATCCTGGTCAACATCTTCGCCGGCATCAACCGCTGCGACTGGGTCGCCGAGGGCGTCGTCCAGGCCGCCCGCGAGGTGAAGATCGACGTGCCGCTGGTGGTCCGGCTCGCCGGCACGAACGTGGAGGCCGGCAAGAAGATCCTGGCCGAGAGCGGCCTCGACCTCATCACCGCCGACACCCTGGCGGAAGCGGCGAAGAAGGCGGTCGACGCCTGCGCCGCCGCCAAGGGTCACCAAGACCAGACGAAGCACTGAGGGGAGACCGCGCCATGAGCATCCTCATCGACGAGACCACCCCGATCATCGTCCAGGGCATTACGGGCGACAAGGGCACCTTCCACGCCAAGGAGATGCTGGATTACGGCACCAACGTCGTCGGCGGCGTCACGCCCGGCAAGGGCGGGCGCACCCATCTCGGCCTGCCGGTGTTCAACACCGTCAAGGAAGCGGTGGCGGCCACCGGCGCCACCACGTCGATCACCTTCGTGGCGCCGCCCTTCGCGGCCGACGCCATCATGGAGGCGGCCGATGCCGGCCTGCGGCTGGTCTGCTCGATCACCGACGGCATCCCGGCCCAGGACATGATGCGGGTGAAGCGCTACCTGTACCGCTATCCCAAGGAAAAGCGGACCATGGTGGTCGGCCCGAACTGCGCCGGCATCATCTCGCCCGGCAAGGCCATGCTCGGCATCATGCCCGGCCACATCTACCTCCCGGGCAATGTCGGGGTCATCTCCCGCTCGGGCACGCTCGGCTACGAGGCCGCCTCTCAGCTCAAGGAGCTCGGGCTCGGGATCTCGACCTCGGTGGGCATCGGCGGCGACCCGATCAACGGCTCGTCGTTCCTCGACCACCTCGCCCTGTTCGAGACCGATCCGGATACGGATGCGGTGCTGATGATCGGCGAGATCGGCGGCCCGCAGGAGGCCGAGGCCTCGGCCTGGATCCGCGAGAACATGTCGAAGCCGGTGATCGGGTTCGTGGCGGGGCTCACGGCGCCGAAGGGCCGGCGGATGGGTCATGCCGGCGCGATCATCTCGGCAGCCGGCGACAGCGCCGCCGAGAAGGCCGAGATCATGCGCTCCTACGGCCTGACCGTGGCGCCGGATCCGGGCTCCTTCGGCCAGACGGTTGCCGACGTGCTCGCCCGGGCGGCGTAACCGCGCCTCAACCCTTCCCCCCTCCGCGGGGGAGGGTGCCCCGCGGATGCGGGGCGGGAGAGGGGCAGCGCGACGGTGCGGGCTTCAGCTCCCGTCGCGACCTCTCCGGAAAGGGCGCTCCCTTTCGCCGACCCCCGCTGACGCGGGGGCCCCCTCCCGCGCAGAGGGGGGAGGGGACGCGTCGCGCTTGATCGAAAACCTGCGCCACGAGGTGGCCCCATGACCCGTACCCTTCACGCAACCCCCGGTCTCGTCGATGCCACGGCCTTCGCGCCGCCGGTGATCACCGGCACCTCGTCGGAGCAGGCGCTGGACATTCTGTTCCAGGCGCTGCTCGACGTCGCCCGCCGGCACGACCCCGACCTCGAAGCCGTTCTGCACGGCACGGCCGACATCTCGCGCTTCTCCCCGCAGATGCTGGCGCGGGCGCTGCAGGTTCAGGGCATCTGGTTCCAGCTGATCTCCATCGCCGAGCAGAACGCCGCGATGCGCCGCCGCCGTCATGTGGAGCGCACGGAAGGCCGCGCCGCGCTCGGCGGCTCCTTCGCCAAGGTCTTCTCCGACGCGCGCGCCCAGGGCGTCCCCGCGGACAAGATCCAGGCGCTGCTCAGCGAGCTGCGGATCCGCCCGACGCTGACCGCGCACCCGACCGAGGGCAAGCGGGTCACGGTGCTGGAGAAGTTCCGCCGGATCTATCTCGTGCTGCGCGAGCTGGAGATGCCGCGCTGGACCGATCGCGAGCGCAACGGGCTCATGAACGAGCTGCGCGACCAGATCGAGCTGGTCTGGATGACGGGCGAGCTGCACCTGGAGAAGGCGACGGTCGAGCGCGAGGTGGCCTGGGGGCTGCACTTCTTCGACGAGACCCTGTTCGAGATGCTGCCCGAGACCCTGGAGACCCTCGAGGAGACGCTCGCCGAGACCTATCCGGGCACGGATTTCAAGGTGCCGCCATTCTTCCAGTTCGGCTCGTGGATCGGCGGCGACCGGGACGGCAACCCCTACGTCACGGCGGCCGTCACCCGGCAGACCCTGCACCGCAACGCGCTCGCCTCGCTCACCCGCTACCGCGACGGCGTGCGCGAGCTGGGGCGGACCCTGTCGCTGACCGAGCGGTCGCTGCCGCTGCCCGAGGGCTTCCGCGCCGAGCTCGACCGGCAGCTCGCCGAGAGCGGCCAGGCCCGGGCGATCACCCGCCGCAATCCCGGCGAGCCCTACCGCCAGTACCTCTCCTGCGTCTCGCGCAAGATCGAGGCGACCATCGCCCGCAACGAGGGCGAGCACCCGTCCGGCCCCGATTATGCCAGCGCCGACGGGCTGATCGAGGACCTGCGCGTCCTGGAACGCGGCCTGACCGAGGCCAAGTGCGGGGCCTTGGCGCGGGATCTCGTCCGCCCGGTGCGGCGGATGGTGGAGATCTTCCGGTTCTCGACGGTCCGGCTCGACCTGCGCGAGAACACTACCCGGACCACCGACACGCTCCACGCCCTCTGGCACCAGCGCAACGGCGAGGGCGAACCGCCGGCCCTGGGCTCGGCCGCGTGGCGCCAGTGGCTCGACACGGAACTCGCCCGGCCGCGCGATCCCGAGCGGTCCTTCGAGGACCTGCCCGACGCTGCCCGCGAGACGCTGGCCACCTTCGCCCTCGTCGCCGAGATGCGCGAGGCCCTCGACCGCGAGGCGTTCGGCGCCTTCGTGCTGTCGATGACCCGCTCGGTGGAGGACGTGCTCGGCGCCTACCTGCTCGCCAAGGAGGCGGGGGTGTTCCTCGACGCGGCCGGCACCGAGATCTGCCCGCTGCCGATCGTGCCCCTGTTCGAGACCATCGACGACCTGCGCGCCGGCCCGGCGATCATGCGGGCCCTGCTCGCCGTGCCGGTGGTCCGCCGCTCCACCCGCTGGCAGGGCGGCGTGCAGGAGGTGATGATCGGCTACTCCGATTCCAACAAGGACGGCGGCTTCGTCGCCGCCAACTGGGAGCTGTACAAGGCGCAGAGCAAGCTGACGCGGCTCGGCTGCGAGCTCGGCGTCGGCATCGCGTTCTTCCACGGGCGCGGCGGCTCGGTGAGCCGCGGCGGCGTGCCGACCCACCGGGGCATCATGGCCCAGCCGCCGGGCTCGATCCGCGGCCGGTTCCGCACCACCGAGCAGGGCGAGGTGGTCTCGTTCAAGTATGCCAACCGCGGTACCGCCGCCTATCAGATGGAGCTGCTGGCGGCCTCGGTGTTCGAGCACGCGCTGGCCGGCGAGGGCGAGCGGGCCGGACCGGGTCACGACGACGCCCTGGAGGCGCTGGCCGGCGCCTCGCGGGCGGCCTACGTGCAGCTTCTCCAGACCGACGGCCTCGTCGATTATTTCCAGGCCGCGAGCCCGCTGGACGAGATTTCGCTCCTCAACATCGGTTCGCGCCCGGCGCGCCGGTTCGGGGCCCGCTCGCTCTCGGATCTGCGGGCGATCCCCTGGGTGTTCGCCTGGTCGCAGAACCGGCATGTGATCACCGGCTGGTACGGGGTCGGCTCGGGGCTCGCGAGCTTCATCGACGTGCGCGGCCGGGACGGCGAGGCGACCCTCAAGCGCCTGTTCCAGGAGTCCCGCGTGCTGCGCCTCGTCCTCGACGAGGTCGAGAAGACGTTGATGATGGTCGATCTCGACATCGCCCGCGCCTATGCGGGCCTCGTCCCCGAAGCGGGCATCCGCGACCGGATCTTCGCGATGATCGAGGCCGAGTACGCGCTGACCCGCGAGATGGTCCTGCGGGTCAGCGGCGGATCGGACCTCGCCGAGCGCTTCCCGCTGTTCCGCGACCGCCTGAAGGGGCGGCTGCCGACCATCAATCAGGTCGGCCGCGAGCAGGTCGAGCTGCTCGCCCGCTACCGCGCCGAGACCGACGAGGACCGGCGCGAGGCGGTGAAGTCCGCCCTGCTCCTGTCGATCAACTGCATCGCGGTCGGCTTCGGGGCGACGGGATGAGGATCACGCGCGCGTTTCTCCTTCCCCCTCTGCGGGGAAGGGGGATGCGCCCCCGACAATGAGCCATGCTCTGTCGCCGAGCCCGACGAGCGCCATCTTCACCGCCAGGCGGGGTCTCACCCCCGCACCGGCATCAGAACCGTCACCGAGAGAGGAACACCCATGAGCTTCACCCTGATCCAGCAGGCCAAGCCGCGCCTGCACCGCTCCGAACTCGCCGTCCCCGGCTCCAACCCGACCTTCATGGAGAAGTCGGCCTCCTCGGCGGCCGACGTGATCTTCCTCGATCTCGAAGACGCGGTCGCGCCTGACGACAAGGAGAAGGCCCGCACCAACATCATCCAGGCGCTGAACGACCTGGATTGGGGCAACAAGACCATGATGATCCGCATCAATGGTCTCGACACCCACTACATGTACCGCGACGTGGTCGACATCGTCGAAGCCTGCCCGCGTCTCGACATGGTGCTGATCCCGAAGGTCGGCGTGCCGGCCGACGTCTACGCCATCGACGTGCTGGTCACCCAGATCGAGCAGGCCAAGAAGCGCGACAAGCAGATCGGCTTCGAGGTGCTGATCGAGACGGCCCTCGGCATGGCCAATGTCGAGGCGATCGCCCAGTCGTCGAAGCGCCTGGAGGCGATGTCGTTCGGTGTGGCCGATTACGCCGCCTCGACCCGCGCCCGCTCCACGGTGATCGGCGGCGTGAACCCCGACTTCTCGGTGCTCACCGACAAGGACGAGGCCGGCAACCGCCAGACCCACTGGCAGGATCCGTGGCTGTTCGCCCAGAACCGCATGCTGGTGGCCTGCCGGGCCTACGGCCTGCGCCCGATCGACGGACCGTTCGGCGACTTCTCGGATCCGGACGGCTACCGCTCGGCGGCCCGGCGCTGCGCAGCCCTGGGCTTCGAGGGCAAGTGGGCGATCCATCCGAGCCAGATCGATCTCGCCAACGAGGTATTCACCCCGTCGGAGGCCGAGGTCACCAAGGCCCGCCGCATCCTGGAGGCCATGGAAGAGGCCGCCAAGGCCGGCCGCGGCGCCGTCTCGCTGGACGGCCGCCTCATCGACATCGCCTCGATCCGCATGGCCGAGGCGCTGATCGAGAAGGCGAATGCGATGAAGGCGTAAGCGGGGCCTCAACGTCGGCGGGTCCTGGGACGATCCCGGGATCCGTCGGCGCCCGGTCGAGCGGCACGGGGCTCGGCATCGGATGAAGACGCCGCACGTGTTTGAGTACCGCCGGCTGCCGTATCGGCCGCCGTCGTTCCGGGGCGCCGCAGGCGAGCCCGGAACCGGGTCCCGCCGACGGAGCCGTGCCGGGCAGCGGACACGGTTCCGGATTCCGGGCCCTGCTGCGCAGTCCCGGACCGATGGGATTGTCTTTTCGAGGTGCAGCCCGGTCGAAACGGCCGCAGGCGTTCGTGCCTCAGAACGGCCGATCGTCCGGGAGCCGCGCGGCCGCCATCTCGTCCGGCGTCGGATCGCGGTGGATCTTGATGCCCTCCGACCGGTCCGCCGCGATCAGACCCAGGCGCGCGAACCCGTCGAGCCAGCCGTCCATCGGCCAGAGCCCGTGGCGGCCGTGAAACCGCGCGGCGTTGGCCACGATATCGCGGAAATGCTGCAGCGGCGGGTCATAGGCCGGGTGGTGCTGGTGATAGGCCCGCGGTCCGCCGAGGAACAGGATCGGCACGCCGGCCCTGTCGGCACGGAAGGCGAGGTCGGTATCCTCCGCCCCGTAGCCGGAAAACGCCTCGTCGAAGCCGCCGAGCCGATCATACGTCGTGGCGCGGACCGCGAAGGCCAGAGACCAGAACAGGCCGGGCTGCGGCGCCGGCGCAACCGCGCCGGCGGGCGGGAAGGCCCGCACCGGGTGCGGCTGCCCGAGCCGCTCCAGACCGGCCGCGTCCCAGTCATCTGCGACGGCCCCGGCCGGCAGGTAGCCGATCTCGCAGCACACCAAGCCGTCGTGCTCGGCCACCGCCCGCGACAGGCCGGCGACGAGCCCCGCCGAGGGGATGCAGTCCACGTCGAGGAAGATCAGCGTGTCGGCCCCGGCCGCCCGGCGACCGGCATTGCGCGCCGCCGCGAGCGGCAGGCCGGCCCGCGGGAACGGGACGCGCGTGACCGCAAACGGCAGGGGCGGGAAGGGGGCCTCGTCATCGCCGATCTCCACGACGATGCAGGCATCCGGCGCAGTCCCGCGTGCGAGACCCTCGAGCAGGCGGGTCAGGTGCGGGCGCCGACCCTTGTTGAGGGTGATGACGGCCGTGCTCACGCGCCGATCCCGGCCCGCAGGACATCGATCCGGTATTCCGCCGTCCGGGACTGGTGGAGGACCTTGGCGAAAGGCGCGGCGGACCGGATGAAACCCTCGGCCGCGGCGTCGCCCGAGAGCGGGTAGTCCGTCTCGCCGAGCCAGTGCACCAGGACGAGGTCGCCCCCCGGCTCGATCGTCTCGCCGGCGCGGCGCACCAAGTCGGAGAATTCCGCCGGTGCCAGGAAGTACAGGAACTCGGACAGGACGATCAGGTCGAACCGACCGTCGGGCCAGTCGCCCGGCATGGCGCCCTCCCGGATCTCCACGTGGGGCCGGTCCGCGCAGCGGCCGCGCGCAGCCTCCACGGCGGCGGCGACCAGATCCATCGCGACCAGCCTGTCGCAGCGCTCGGACAGGGCGCGGGTGAAGACCCCGATCGAGCAGGCCGGCTCGAAGGCCGAACGGTAGCGCACCCGCGGCAGGCTCGCCAGCGTCGCCCCGTACTTGTCGCGCTCGTAGGCCGACGACGTGAAGCCCCAGGGATCTGGGTTGTCGGCGTAGATGCCGACGAAATACGCGTCCGGAAGCGTCTGCGTATGCCGGGTCATGCCGGGACCGCGACGAAGCGTTCGAAGGGGCCGCACAGCCGCTCGATCATCGCCGGCTCCAGCCGGAAGCCGCCGGGGTCGTCCGAGATCAGGTCGGTGGTCTGCGATTCGTGGGCGGCCACGGCGTGGGCCTTGGTGGCGCGGAAGGCGGAGACGTCGAGGCGCAGGCCTGTCGGCTCCGGGCCGACCTCGGTCTCGGGCGGCAGGGTCCAGCCCCAGACCGGATACTCGTAGACCCGAACGCCCTGCATCCGCGGGCGCGCCAGGGCGACGATCGCGGCGGCGGCCTTGTGGTCGCAATGCGGGTCGTGACGCCACGTCACGAAGACCGCGCTGGCGCCGCAGGCCGTCGCTGCCAGCTCCACGGCGCGCGCCGCGGCTTCGGCGTCCGGTCCGTCGCTCGGGACATGGGCGTCGGGCAGGCGCAGGAACGTCACGGCGTCCGCGCTGAGCCCGAGGAGTGTCGCCGCCCGCACGGTCTCGACCTCGCGCAGGGTCCGCAGCTTCTCGGGCGGATACAGGTCTGAATGGGTGTGCGAGCCGCATCCGTCGCTGATCACCACGAGGTGCACGCGCCGTCCGGCGGCCCGCGCGGCGGCGATCAGGCCCCCGCAGCCCAGGCTCTCGTCGTCGGGATGCGGGGCGACGACCACGAGGCCGCCTGTCCCGACCAGAGCGTCGAGGCTCGCGAGGGGCAAGGCGTCGGCCGCGACCAGGAACGCGTCGGCGCGCATCAGCGGATCACCTTCGCATCTGCGACCGATGCGTGGCACGCGCAGGTCCGGGACGGGCGACGGATCAGATCGGTCACAGATCGCTCCAGGGTCGTTGAGCGGCGGATTTCCCGCTATCGTCCCGGGCGCCTGAACGCGCCATGAGCGGCGCATTCGGGGTCGGGACGCCGCTACCGATCGTTCTCGGTCGTGAGCGCGTCGAGGCGTGTGCCTTCATCAGGGTTGGGTCGGTCTGCGAGGTGGACGCCTTGCGTCGGCGTGTCGGTGAAGACCGCGCCGGCCGCAGAGAGCGCGCTCCGCAGGGCCTCGATCTGCCCGCTGGGCGGATCGCCATAACCGCCCTCGAAGTCGTGCACGAGCCGCGCGTCGAGGCCGACCTTGGCGGCGAGATCCGCTTCCGACCAGCCGAGCAGGCCCCGGGCCGCCCGCGATTGCGCCGGGCTCATCACCCGCGCTCGGGTGCCGCTCTGCGCACCTTCGTCCGATCCGGCCAAAGTCTCTCTCCCGCTCCGCGATGATCATCCGCGATAATCAACAACGGCGGCCGTCCCCGATCGTTTCCGAGCGCACACGGGGAAGCACGACCATAATTGCGCTGAAATCCTGGCGCATCCCGCGAGCCGCATAGATTCGGAGCGGCCCTTCAGGGGGCTGGCCCGCGCGGCAGACGCCGCGCTCTCCGGATCGGGGATGACCTGAGCGCGGAGCGCGCGAGATGGGGACTGGACGATGAGAGGGGTGCTGATCGCGACCTTGGCCTGCGCCGTGCTGGCCATAGACCTGTCTGCGGCGACGCAGGCGCAGGCCCAGATGGGCGGCGGATCCCCGACCGGCTTCGGCAAGGGCAACCGCCGTCCGGGCGGCGAAGACGAGAAGAAGCCTCAGTACGTGCCGGGGGCCAAGGCCAGCGAGAAGATCTTCCCGCTCGACTCGACTTGGACCGCGGTGAGCCTCAACGGAAAGCCCTTCACCGGTGGCGACCGCCCGAGCTTCATCATCGACAAGCAGTACCGGGCCCGCGGCTATGGCGGCTGCAACACCTTCGCGGCCACGGCCTTCCCCCTCAAGGAGCAGCACATCGCGGTGGGTCCGCTGGCGCTAACCAAGAAGAGCTGCGACAAGGGCCTTGCCGCTTCCGAGCAGGCGTACTTCGTCGCCCTGCGCACCTCGGCGGTGTGGGATCTTGTGGGCTCGCAGCTGGTGCTCAAGAGCCCGAATGGCGAGCTGAAGTTCGACCGCGCCCTTTAACGGCCGGTTCACCACGCCACGCGAAGACGACGGCCGATTCAGAAGGCCTTGAGAGGCCGCGGGCCTTATTCCTCCGGTATCGGAGGAGGCTGCGGATGCCGGTGGGACTCGGGATCGGGCGCGGAGATCGTCCGCGCTCCGGAACGACGCGGACGCTGCGCTTCACAGGGCCAGAGAGTTTCCATCTCGGAGCCCTGTGGCTGGCCGCCGCCATTCCGACCCTGGCGACATTGCTCCTGATCGTCCGCCTCGCGAGCTGAGCCGCGGGGCCCGGCGCGGCGGAATCTGATTATTTCGTGTCGATCCGGTCGCGCACGCCCTCGATGGTCACGGGCTCTCTGATCCTGCTTGGGGCCTGGACGTTTGCCGCCACGGGCGGAAACAGCGACGCGAGCCCTGCGGCGACACCGTAGAGGACAGGGTCGGCCTGCAGCCCGGACCGGGGTGGTTGAAGGTCACTTGCGAGCAGGGTCTGCCTGCGAGCCTGACGCGCATTCGCCGGCATCTCTCCGCGTCCTCGTAGCTATCATTCGGTGCTTCGCGAAGACTCAATCCTGTATGCCGGGTTTTGTTGCCGAGGCCGGCGGGAATCTTTCCTGGGCAGAACTGAAAACGATTCCGGTGTGTTGCAAAGGGCGCGGTGATCTCAGCCGCGACGCCGAAGAACGATCGTCGAATTCGTGTCGCGTGCCGGGCAGGCTGCCGGAACAACACTCATGACCGCGGCGCTCGGGCAGCGAGCCCGACATCTCTGGGCCGCCTCGATCTGGTCGAGTCCACAGGCATCGGCGAAGCAGAATGTCCCGAGATCCTCGCAGGTTGCCAGAAACCCGTTCCGCGGTGCGGCCTGACGCAGATCCGCCGCCGACGCGCCCTGGATCGCGAGGAGCCCCGCGAGCCCGATCCATCCTGAGATCCGCGCCATCCGTGAGCCCAATCCGCGTCTCGCCTACCCGAGCGCCCTGACTAGCATTGGCAGCCCGTTCGGACCGTGCCATTCCCGCGACAGACGACGGTCGTCTCCGGTCACGGCCCGTGCCGGCTGCCGGGGTAGCACCGTTCTGCGGACGACGCCTCGCTGAAAGGCCGCCATGCCCCTCTACGCCCTCGACAATCACGTGCCGGACCTCGCCGATCCCGACCGGGTCTGGATCGCCCCCGACGCGCAGGTGATCGGCCGGGTCCATCTCGGCCTCGATGTCGGGATCTGGTTCGGGGCGGCCCTGCGCGGCGACAACGAGCCGATCCGCATCGGCGACCGCACCAACGTCCAGGAAGGCGTGATCATGCACGTCGATCCCGGCTTTCCGCTCAGCATCGGGACCGATGTCACCATCGGTCACGGGGCCATCGTTCACGGCTGCACGATCGGGGACGGCAGCCTGATTGGCATGGGGGCCACGGTCCTGAACGGCGCCGTCATCGGCCGCGGCTGCCTAATCGGCGCCAACGCGCTGGTGACCGAGGGCAAGACCTTCCCGGATCACAGCCTGATCGTCGGCGCGCCGGCCAAGGCGGTCCGCACCCTCGACGAGGCGGCCATCGAGGGCCTGCGGCAGGCCGCCCTGCGCTACGTGGAGAATGCCCGGCGCTACCGGGCCGGGCTGCGCCGCATCGACGGCTGAACGCGAGCGGCCGCACCCCTCCGCGGGTGCGGCCGCCGGAACCGCTACTTCTTGGCCTTGCCCCGCTCGATCGCCTCCTCGATCAACCGGTGGGCCTCCTCCTTGTCGCCCCAGCGGACGAACTTGACCCACTTGCCGGGCTCCAAGTCCTTGTAGTGCTCGAAGAAGTGCTGGATCTGGTGGATCGTGATCTCGGGCAGGTCGGTGTAGTTCTCGACCCGGTCGTAGCGCTTGGTCAGGTGGCGCGAGGGCACCGCGATGATCTTCTCGTCCTCGCCGCCCTCGTCCTGCATCACCATCACGCCCACCGGGCGGGCGCTGATGATCGCGCCCGGCAAGACCGCGCGGGTATTGGCCACCAGCACGTCGCAGGGATCGCCGTCGCCCGACAGGGTGTGGGGGATGAAGCCGTAATTGCCCGGGTAGAACATCGGCGTGTAGAGGAACCGGTCGACGACCAGCGCGCCGGAATCCTTGTCCATCTCGTACTTGATCGGCTCGCCGCCGAGCGGCACCTCGACGATCACGTTGATGTCGTGCGGCGGCTTCTTGCCGAGCGGGATGGCGTCAATTTTCATGGCGTTTCGCTTCCGGGATGCGGACTGTTTCGCTTCCCAGACCTCTTAGAGACGCGCAATGCCAATGCAAATCTGGAAGGGTTGCCGCTGGGCAACGGGCGCCGGAAAACGTCAGCCGAACAGGTAGCCGACCTTGGGCAGGGGGACGCCCGCCACGCGGTCCAGCACGCGCGGGCCGGCCTTGCCGCCGAGCCCCTCGTAGAACGCTCCGGCCCGGGTATTGTCCTCCAGGCTCCAGACGCCGAGCTGGGTCAGGCCATGATCCGCGAGGTCGTTGCGCACCGCGCGGAACAGGCGGCGTCCGAGGCCGACGCCCTGGTATTCCGGCAGGAGGTAAAGCTCGTCGA
Organism: Methylobacterium sp. PvR107; assembly: GCF_017833295.1. Lineage (NCBI taxonomy): Bacteria > Pseudomonadati > Pseudomonadota > Alphaproteobacteria > Hyphomicrobiales > Methylobacteriaceae > Methylobacterium > Methylobacterium sp. PvR107. The sequence continues at coordinate 2,302,498 of NZ_JAFIBW010000001.1, read as the reverse complement.
TCTCGGCTTCCGTGCCGAGGGCCCGGCTGCGGGTGCGGCCGTAGGCGGCGTAGCCGACCACCCGATCACCGGTCTCGACGACGGCGATCGGCCGGCCACGGCGCAGGGCGCCGCGCCACCACGTCCGGTCGCGGCTTGCAATCAGGCGCTCCAGGGGCAGTCCCGGAATGATCCCGCGATAGGCCTCACGCCACGACACATCGAACACCTTGGACAAGCTGCCGAGATCGGCCTCGCGGGCCCGGCGAATGCTCGTGGTGCGCGTGGTCATGGGATTCCGGCCTCCCCTCGTCCGACCGGCGGATAACCCGCGCGGTCGCCGCAGGTTCGATGCCGATCCTGGCGGAGTGAAGGCAAGAACGGCGCCGGTTTCCGGCGCTCGCCCGCGACGGCGGCAGGACGCGCGAATTGCCCGCCCATCGGGCGGCTGGTAGAGCCCGCGCTCGTTTCCTCCGGCAGTACGGCCTTGTTCAACCGCTTCCTCAAGCCCGAGACGCGCTACGCGCGACGCATGGCCCGCATCGCCCGCTTCGAGCGGCCGATCGCCGGCCCCGGCGACCGGCTGAGGGCCTGGGCCAACATGCTGCTAATGGATCACGGCGTGTTCCGCCTCGCCTACCTCAACCGCCATCGGGTCGGCACGGGTGCGCTCTGGCGATCGGCGCAGCCCGGGCCCCACCAGCTCGCCCGCTTCCGGGCCGAGGGCGTGCGCACGATCATCTCCCTGCGCGGCGGCCGCGAGCACGGGTCTTGGCCGCTGCAGCGCGAGGCCTGCGAGCGCCACGGCCTGATCCTGCGGGAATTCGTGCTGCGCTCCCGGGAGGCGCCGGACCGGGAGACCATCCTGGGTGCCAAGGCGTTCTTCGCGAGCGTCCAGTACCCGGCGGTGATGCACTGCAAATCGGGCGCCGACCGGGCCGGTCTCGCCTCGGCCCTGTACCTGATCCTGCACGAGGGCCGGCCGGTCGCCGAGGCCGCCCGACAGCTTTCGGCCCGCTACGGCCATCTCCGCTTCGCCAAGACCGGAATCCTGGACGCGTTCTTCGCCCGCTACCGCCTGGAGGGCGAGGCCAGGGGGATCGACTTCCTGACCTGGGTCGAGACGATTTACGATCCCGAAGCGCTCAAGCGGGATTTCCGGCCCGGGTTCTGGTCGGATCTGGCGGTGGACCGGGTGCTTCGCCGGGAATAGGCCGGGCGCTACTCCGCCGCCGGCCGCGCCGCCTCGCGGAACGGGTGGGCCGGGTAGGTGCCGACCAGCCGCAGCTCGCGCGAGAAGAAGCCGAGTTCGTCGAGGGCGCGGGCGAGGCCCGAATCTTCCGGATGGCCGTCCACCTCCGCGTAGAATTGCGTGGCGGTGAATTCGCCGTCCAACATGTAGCTCTCGAGCTTCGACATGTTGACGCCGTTCGTCGCGAAGCCGCCGAGCGCCTTGTACAGGGCGGCCGGGATGTTGCGGACGCGGAACACGAAGCTCGTCACGCAGGGCTCGGTCCCGGGCGCGACCGGCTCGGCCTCGGGGGAGAACACCACGAAGCGGGTGGTGTTATGCGCCTCGTCCTCGACGTCGCGCTCCACGATGTCGAGCCCGTAGACCTCGGCGGCGAGCGCCGGCGCCAGGGCCGCCCGGCTCGGGTCGCCGATCTCGGCGATCTCGCGCGCGGCTCCGGCAGTGTCGCCGGCCACCACGGCCTTGACGCCCAGGCGACGGACGATTCGGCGGCACTGGCCCAGCGCGTGGACGTGGCTGTGGACCGTCCGGATCGACTCGATCGGCGTGCCCGGAAGGACCATGAGCTGGAAGTGGATCGGCAGGAAGTGCTCGGCCACGATGTGCAGCGGCGAGGTCGGGATCAGGTGGTGGATGTCGGCGACGCGGCCGGCAATCGAGTTCTCGATCGGGATCATCGCCCGCTGCGCGCGGCCTTCCGTGACGGCCGCGAACGCGTCCTCGAAGGTGGCGCAGGGTAGGGACGTCCAGTCCGGAAAGGCTTCCGCGCAGATGATGTGCGAGTTGGCCCCGGGCTCACCCTGGTAGGCGATAATGCGGTCTGTCATGGCGGCGAGGTTTCGAACGCGCGTTCAGTTGAGGCGCCGGGCCTGGAGCAGGGCGCGGGCGCGCTCCAGGTCGGCGGGGGTGTCGACGCCGAGGGGCAGATCGTCGACGATGGCGGCGTCGATGCGCATGCCGGCCTCGAGCGCCCGCAGCTGCTCCAGCTTCTCGCGAACCTCCAGCTCACCCGGGGGCAGGGCCACGAAGCGGGTCAGGGCGGTGCGCCGGTAGGCGTAGAGGCCGATATGGTGCCAGAGCGGCCCGTCGCCCCAGGGGGCGCGGGCGCGGGTGAAGTAGAGCGCGCGCAGGCGGCCGGGGCCGACCTGGTGGCCGACCAGCTTGACCACGTTCGGGTTGTCGGCTTCGTGCGGATCAACGATTGGGGCGCAGAGGGTGACGATGTCGACCGTCCGGTCGGCGAGCGGCAGGACGGCCGCGCCGATGATCGCCGGATCGATGGTCGGCAGGTCGCCCTGCACGTTCACCACCACGTCGTGGCGCCCCTCCGGATCGACGATCTCCAGCGCCTCCGCGAGCCGGTCGGAGCCCGACGGGTGGTCGGCCCGGGTCATCACCGCGAGCCCGCCCGCCGCCTCCACGGTCCGGGCGATCTCGGCCGTGTCGGTGGCGACCACAACGGGGCCGATCCCGGCCTCGACGGCCCGGCGCCAGACATGGACGATCATGGCCTCGCCGGCGATGTCGGCCAGCGGCTTGTTCGGCAGGCGGGTCGCCGCGAGGCGGGCCGGGATCAGGACCAGGGGATCGGACATGCGAAATCGGACCTGGGCGCGGGCACGTGCTGCCCGCGCCGGGAATCGGCCGGCTGCTTAACAGGCCCGTCCCCGGTTGTCGTCCCCCGGGACCGGCGGACGGCGCACGTAGAGAAAAGATGCCGCAACGAGGCCGCCGGGTGACAAGCTGGACAATTCGGTGGAACAATCCTGCGCCGGAGCGCCGCGGATGGCCCCGGCGGCATTGTCAGGAGCGGTCCGGAACGGCTAAGGCAACCGCGAAATCTTCCAATGTCCGGTGTCCGTGCCTGCTCGCCCGAACCAGGCGTGCGATCGGTCCGGGCCGAGTCGCGAGAAGAGCATGAACTCGTTCGAGGTGAACAAAGTCCTGGGGGCCGTCCTTGGCGCCCTGCTGTTCGCGGCCGGATCGGGTTTCGTCGCCGAATTGATCTACCATCCGAAGCCGGCTGGCAAAGCCGGCTACGATCTGCCCGAGCCGGAGCCGCAGGCCGCTGCCGCGGCGCCGGAGGCCAAGGTGGAGCCGATTGCGGTCCGGCTCGCAAGCGCCAACGCCGAGAAGGGCGAGGCTGGCACCAAGGCCTGCCACGCCTGCCACAATTTCGAGAAGGGCGGCCCGAACAAGGTCGGCCCGGATCTCTACGGCGTCGTGGAGCGGCCGAAGGGCGCCCATCCTGGCTTCGAGTACTCGGCGGCCCTGAAGGAGAAGGGCGGCACCTGGACCTACGCGGATCTCGACGCCTTCCTGACCAATCCGAAGGGGTACGCGAAAGGCACCAAGATGGCCTTCGCCGGCATCGCCTCGCCGCAGGAGCGCGCGAACGTGATCGCCTATCTGCGTTCGAACGCGGATGATCCCAAGCCGCTGCCCGCCGTCGAGAAGAGCGACGCGCCGCCTGCGGCCGAGCCGGCGGCGGCGAAGCCCGAGGACAAGCCTGCTGCCGACAAGCCGTCCGCCGCAAAGCCGGCCGCATCGAAGCCGTCCGAGGGCAAGGAGAGCCCGGCCAAGCCGGCCGACACCAGCACGGCCAAGCCGGTGGAGGAGAAGTCCCCCGGCAGCCCGCGCGCGCCGAGTGAATCGAGTGACCGGAACGCGCCGTCGCCCCCGGCCAGCGCCCATGACGGCGACCAGCAGGGAACGCCGTCGAGCCTGATCCCCGCCGAGCCCACAGCGCCCGCGTCCCCGGCCGCCAAGGAGCCGCCGGCCCAGGCCAATCCCGAGGCGGTCGACCGGGCGAAGGACCTTGAGGTCGGCGGTCCGACCAAGGACCAGAACGCGCCCCTGCCCACGCCGCAGCCTCTGCCGAAGCAGCAGTAGGGCCGACCGGGCCGCCACGCGGCCCGGACCCGGCGGCGGTCGGACACCCTGCGCGTCAGGCGCGTTCGGATGGCATGGCTCCGGGCCCGGCCTTTGCCTTAAAGCGGCCGCGGCCCGGCATCCGTCCGGGTCGGCAACCGCGAAGGAACTGCCTTGCTCGTGCGACGTCCCGATGCGGGGGAGCGACGCGCTCCCCTGCCGCTGCTGGTCGCCGTGACCATGACCGGAACGGTGGCCCTGCACATCTTCGTGCCGGCCCTCGCGGCGGCCGCCGCGGATCTCGGCACCAACGCGGCCGGCGCGCAACTCACCATCACCGTGTACCTGATCGGTCTCGCGGGTGGTCAGCTGCTCTACGGCCCGCTCTCGGACCGGTACGGAAGGCGGCCGATCCTGATCGGCGGGCTCGGCCTCTATCTCGTCGGGCTGCTGCTCGCGATCCCGGCACCGAATATCGGAACCCTGCTCGTCGCCCGCGTCCTGCAATCGCTCGGCGCCTGCGGCTCCCTGGTGATCGGCCGCGCCATGGTGCGGGACGTCTCGACCCGCGACGATGCGGCCCGCAAGCTCGCGATCCTGACGACCGCGATGACGCTCACGCCGGCACTGGCGCCGGCGATCGGGGGCGTGGTGAACGAGGCCTTCGGCTGGCGCGCGGTATTCGTGGTGCTCGCCGGCCTCGTGGCCGTGCTGGGCACCCTGGTGGTGTTCACCCTGCCCGAGACCAACCGCCATAAGGTGGCGCTGCCGGGCTTCGTCGCCGTGCTCGCCGGCTATCTGCGGCTCGTGCGGATCCCGGTGTTCCGCGCCTACCTGGTTGCCGGCGCCTGCGGTGGCACGAGCCTCTACGCCTTCCTGGCGGTGGCGCCGTTCCTGCTCGTGGACCGGCTCGGGCGCTCGTCGCAGGAGGTCGGGTTCGATTGCCTGATCGTGGTATTCGGCATGGTCGGCGGCGCGGTCCTGGCGAGCCGCCTCGCGGCCCGCGTCCCGATCCGCAAGGCGGCGCGGCGCGGCAACCTCCTCTGCATCGCGGCGGCCCTGTCGCTGCTGGTGGTCGACCGCACCGGGATGCTCGGTGTCGTCAGCCTCATCGTACCGCTGTTCGCCTACGCGGTCGGCGTCGGACTCCTCAGCCCGAACGCGGTCGCCGGGCTGATGAACGTCGATCCGCACGCGGCCGGCTCCGCCTCCAGCCTCTACGGCTTCACCCAGATGACCTTCGGGGCGCTGTTCACGGCCGCGGCGTCCGCCTGGCCCGCCACCTCGGCGACGCCCGTCGCGCTGGCACTCCTCTCGGCCGGTTTGATCGCCGGGCTGGCCCTCCGGCGGGCGTGAGGCCCGGCCGACTGTTTCGGAACGGTCCGGGCGGGTCCGGCATTACGAGGCCCCTACAGGAGGAGACACGCCATGCAGCGCTTGCCCATCATCGTCCTGGCCACCCTGGCCCTCGGGGGCACCGCCTTCGCGGCAGAGCAGGGGGCCTCGTCCCGGACGCCGGGTCACGAGATGCAGGATCGCGGCAGCAAGGCCGGAAGCCCGGGCGCCTCCGGTTACGCGCCCGGTCATGAGATGAAGTCCGGCACCTCGGACACGACCGGCTCGACCTCCCGCACCGGCGGTTCGGCCACCGGGACGTCCGGGACGTCCGGCACCAGCGGCACCGGCACCCGCCGCTGACAGCGTCACGCTTCAGAATCGCCCGGTCTCTGAGGCCGGGCGGACACTACACGCCCGACGCCGGAACCGCTTCGACCAGACCGGCGACCCGGTCGCGAAAACCCGCCGCCAGCTCCAGCCAGAGGAGCCGCGTCGGATCGACCGGTCCCGGCAGGGCGATCTGCCCCTGGGGCACGGGGGTGAAGCCGAACCGGCTGTAGTAGGGGGCATCGCCCACCAGGAGCACGAGGCCTTCGCCTGCCTCGCGTGCCGCCTCGATCGCCGCGCGGGTCAGGGTTCCGCCGATCCCGCGCCCTTCGAAGCTCGGATCGACCGCGAGCGGTCCGAGCATCACGAAGGATGTCGCTCCGGTCCGTACCGGCCCCATCCGCACCGAGCCGACGAGGAAGCTGCCCACGGAGGCGGTGACGCCGAGCTCGATCCGTTCGGCCGCACCCTCGCGCAGGCGGTAGGCGGTGCGGGCGAACCGACCGGGGCCGAAGGCCCGGGCCTGGAGCCGCTCGATGGCGGCGGCATCCTCCAGCCGCTCCGGCCGGATGACGAGGGACAGGGGGCTCACGGCGGGGTCACGATGCTCACGGGTCGGAGGAGGGCCGCGTAGCAGCGTCGGCCGAGCGCCGCAAACGGTCCCGCTACTCCGCTGCGGCGAGCGCCGGCCGCGCGCCGCCCTGGGTCAGCCTGAGGAAGCCGATCGCCGAGAGCCAGATCACCGCGCCGCAGGCCGAGGCGGCGCCGAGCACCAGCGCGAAGCCGCCGCGGTCGTGCAGCAGCGCGATGGCCGGGACTACGAATCCACTCGCCGTGAACCCCACGAAGTAGCGCACGCTGTAGGCCCGGGCCCGGTAGGCAGGGGGCACGTAGCGGGCGATCATGGCGTCGTTGATCACCACCTGCCCGTAGATCGCCGTCATAGCCAGCACGAGTCCGCCGAGCAGGGGCACGCCGGTGCTCAGGGCCGCGATCCCGAGGCCCAGCGGCTGCAGCACCGAGAGCGCCACGAACAGGGCGGGCAGGCTGTAGCGGTCGATCAGCCGGCCCATGGCGAGCTGCATCAGGGCGCCGAACAGGAACACGCCGGTGGCGATCGAGCCGGTCAGTGCCAGGGGCAGCGCGTGGCCGACGCCCTCGTCGATCACCTTGGGCAGGCTGATCGTCGTCAGGTTGAAGGTCAGGCCGCCCGCGAAGATCGACAGGCCGAACATCGCCATCAGCGCCCAGGGCCGGGTGACCGGGATCACCGCGGCGCCGCCGGCCTTCTTGCCCGAGGCCTCGCCGTCGCCCGGCACCAGCGCCAGGAAGGCCGCCCCGCAGGCGAGGCAGACGAGGCCCGGGACCACGAAGGCCGCGCGCCAGCTGATGGTGGCGGCGAGCAGCGCCGTGAGGCCGGAGGCCGAGGCCGCGCCGAAATTGCCCCAGACGCCGTTGATCCCGAGGTCGCGCCCGAGCCGGCGGGCATGGGTCACCAGCATGGCCGAGCCGACCGGGTGGTAGATCGCCGAGGCGAGGCCGAGCACGCAGAGCCAGAGGGCGAAGCCGAGCGGCGTCGAGGCGCTCGCCACGCCGAGGCAGGACAGGCCGTAGCCGAAGAAGAACACCGCCAGCATGTTGCGGCGCCCGAACCGGTCGGCCAGCGACCCCATCGGCAGGGAGCACAGGCCGAAGGCCACGAAGGCGCCGGTGGCGAGCCCGATCAACTCGCCGTAGCCGAGCCCGGTCTGCGCCGCGATGGCGATGACCGCGGTCGGGTAGATCAGCAGCACGAAGTGATCGAGGGCGTGCGCGACGTTAACGAAGCGCAGGGTGCGGCGGGACAGCGTGTCCGAATCCATCGCGGCGTATCCTCCGGGATTGGACCCTGATAGCCTGACCCGATGGAGGTGTCGGGCCGAGTATGTATGCGAACGGGCCAAATTCGCTGGCGGCGGCGCACCGACCTGCGCGGTCCACGAACGCGGCTGACTATCAGGACGTGCCGCGCGCGGTCGCGGTGATGCCCAAGGCCTACGCGGCCGGGATGGTGCTGGATCGCCACTTCCACCCGCGCGCGCAGCTCCTCTACGCCACCGCCGGCCTGATGATGGCGTCCGCCGAGGATGGGACCTGGGTCGTGCCTGAGGGCCACGCCCTCTGGATCCCGCCGCGCCTGCCGCACGCGGTGGCGACCCACGGTGCGGTGGCGATGTGCTCGGCCTATCTCGATCCTGCCGCCGTCACCGGCTTCCCGACGGGCTGCCGGGTGATCGCGGTCTCATCGCTCCTGGCCGCGGCGCTGACGGCCCTCGCGGCGGAGCCGGTGCTCTATGACGAGGACGGGCGCGGCGGCCATCTCGCGGCCCTGGTGCTCGACGAGATCGGCCGTGCGCCCGCGACGCCGCTCGTCCTGCCGCTGCCCCGCGACCCGCGCCTGCGCCGGGTCTGCCTCGGGTTGATCGAGGATCCGGCCTCGGGGGCGGATCTCGACGTTTGGGCCGACCGCGCCGGGGCGAGCCGGCGCACGCTGACCCGCGGTTTCCGGGCGGAGACCGGCCTGAGCTTCGGCGACTGGCGGGCGCGCGCGCGGGTGATCCGCGCCCTGGCGCTGGAGGCCGAGGGGCGCTCACCCCAGGCCGTGGCGGCGGCGGTGGGCTACCGGAGCGCCCAGGCGCTGCGCCTGACGGTGGCCAGGGTTCTGGATCAGCCGGAGCGGACACAGACGGATCCTGGACCGGTGAGTGACGTGATCTAGCTTCGTCCGTCAGACGTTACGCTCGTTCGCGTCGACACTCCCGGCGCCGTCCTTGCGAGCGAAGCGAAGCAATCCGGGGCAGCGCCACGGCTCCCGATGTCGCGCCGCCCTGGGGCCCGTCGCTTCGCGCGGAGTGACGGAGCGGACCGCATCGGCGAAAATGCCCATCGAAGGCGGAAGCAGGCCATGCTCTACGAACTCGCGACCCTGTCCTGTCCGATTCTCGCCGTCGGTCCCGTCTGCGAACAGGCGCGGGCCTGGGCCGCCGAAGCGGAGGCCGGGACGCTGCTGGGCTGCTGGCGAACCGACATCGGCGCCCTCGGGCAGGTACTCGTCCTGCGCGGCTTCGACACGCAAGAGGCTTTGACGGCGGAGCGGCGGCGCGCCCTGATGAGCGCGGCGCCGTTCAACGCCGGCGATCGCCTCACGGCCCTGTCCATGGACAGCTACGCGCCGTTCCCGTTCCTGCCGCCGCTGCGCACCGGATCCCGCGGCGGCGTCTACGAGGTTCGCACCTACCGTCTGAAGCCCGGCGGTCTCGCGCCGACGCTGGCGGCCTGGAAGGCGGCGATCGCGCCGGCCCGGACCTATACCGAGCACCTCGTCACCAACCTCTACGCCCTCGACGGCCCGCCGCGGATCACGCACATCTGGGCCTTCTCCAGCTTGGAGGAGCGCGCGGCCCTCCGGGCGGCCGCGTACGCCTCCGGCGCCTGGCCGCCGAAGGGCGGCCCGGACCAGATCGCGGAAGCGACCTCGACCATCGCGCTGCCGGATCCGGGCTCGCCGCTGTCCTGACGCAGCCTCACGTCGCCCGCGCGGAAAAATCGATCCGCGGATCGATCCAGACGTAGATCAGGTCGGAGAGCAGGTTCACCGCGAGCCCGAGCAGCGAGAAGATGTAGAGCGTGGCGAACACCACCGGGTAATCCCGCCCGACGATCGCCCGGAACGACAGTTCCCCGAGCCCGTCGAGCGAAAAGATCGTCTCGATCAGAAGCGAGCCTGTGAAGAAGGCCGAGATGAACGCTCCGGGGAAGCCCGCGATTACGATCAGCATGGCGTTGCGGAAGACGTGGCCGTAGAGCACGCGTCGCTCGGACAATCCCTTCATCCGCGCGGTCAGCACGTATTGCTTGCGGATCTCGTCGAGGAACGAGTTCTTCGTCAGCAGGGTCGAGGTGGCGAAGGCGCCGATCACCAGGGCAGTCAGCGGAAGCACCATGTGCCATGCGTAGTCGGTGACCTTGTGCCAGGTCGAGAAGCCCTCCCATCCCTCGCTGGTCAGGCCGCGCAGCGGGAAAAACTGGTAGAACGAGCCGCCGGCGAACAGGATGATCAGCATCAGCCCGAACATGAAGCCCGGGATCGCGTAGCCGATGATCACCACGAACGAGGTCCAGCGGTCGAAGCGCTCGCCGTCCTTCACGGCCTTGCGGATACCGAGCGGGATCGAGATCGCGTAGGACAGAAGCGTCATCCACAGGCCCAGCGAAATCGAGACCGGCAGGCGCTCCTTGATCAGCTGGATGACGGTGACGTCGCGGAAGTAGCTGCGGCCGAAATCAAATCGGACGTAGTCCCAGAGCATCTTGGCGAAGCGCTCCGGCGCCGGCCTGTCGAAGCCGAATTGCTTCTCCAGCTTGGCGATGAATTCGGGGCTGAGGCCCTGCGCGCCGCGGTAGCGGGAACTCGCCTCGCCGCCGCCGCCGGAGGGGCGTGCGGCGCCGCCGAGATCGCCGGAGCCGCCGGTCACGCGCGACATCGCGCCGTCGCGCTGGCCCTGGAGCTGGGACAGCACCCGCTCCACCGGTCCGCCGGGGGCGAACTGCACGATGGTGAAGGTGATCAGCATGATCCCCAGCAGGGTCGGGATCATCAGGCCGATACGGCGCAGGATGTAGGCGAGCATGGCGTCAATCCCGCCCGATCCGTTTCGCCTTGTCGGCGTCGAACCACCACGTGCCGGGGGCGCCGAGATCGTATTTCGGCGGGTTGGCCGGGCGGCCGTAAATGTCCCACAGCGCGAGGCGATGGGTCGAACCGTACCACATCGGCACCCAGTAGCGCCCGGCCCGGAGCACCCGGTCGAGGGCGCGGCAGGCCGTGGTGAGCTCCGCCCGCGACTTGGCGTCGGCGATCGCGGTCAGCAGCGAGTCGATCGCCGGGTCCGCAATCCCCGACAGGTTGTTCGATCCCGCGGTTCTGGCCGCCCGGGAGCCGTAGGTCTCGCGCAGCTCCGCGCCCGGCGTCATGCCGCTGGCGTAACGGCGGGCCGTGAGATCGAAGTCGAAATCCTTGAGCCGCGCTTGATACTGCGAGGGATCGACGGTGCGGAGGCTCGCCCGGATCCCCAGCAGCCCGAGATTGCGGATGAAGGGCTGCGTGACGGCCTGGAACACCGGATCGTCGTCCAGGAACTCGAGGGTCAGCGGCTGCCCGCCGGGCAGCAGGAGGCTTCCCCCCTGTCGGGTGCAGCCCGCCTCGCGCAGCAGCGCGTCGGCGCGCTTGAGCAGGGCCCGGTCCTGGCCGGATCCGTCCGAGACCGGCGGCGTCCAGGCCTCGCCGAACACCTCCGGCGGCAGATCCTTGAGCGGTTCCAGCAGGGCGATTTCCTCGGCCGAGGGCTTGCCGGTCGCCTTGAGATCGGAATTCTCGAAGAACGAGGCGGTGCGCGTGTAGGCGCCGTACATCAGGTTGCGGTTCGACCATTCGAAGTCGAAGCACAGGCCGATCGCCTCGCGCACCCGGGGATCGCGGAAGGCCTCCCGGCGGGTGTTGATCCACCAGCCCTGGGTGCCGCTCGGCCGCGCATCCGGCACCGTCTCGCGGACGACGCGCCTCTCGGCGAGCGCCGGGAAGTCGTAGCCGGTGGCCCAGACCCGGGCGGTGAATTCCTCGCGGAACGTGAACGCGCCGCTCTTGAACGCTTCGAACGCCACGGTCCGGTCGCGGAAATACTCGTAGCGGATCGTGTCGAAACTGTTCTGGCCGACATTCACCGGCAGATCGGCCGCCCAGTAATCCGGCACCCGCTCCAGCCCGATCGAGCGGCCGGGATCGACCGCCCCGACCCGGTAGGGGCCGGAACCCAGAGGTGCCTCAAGGGTCGAGGCCTCGAAGTCGCGGCCGCCGTAATAGGCCGCCGAGAAGATCGGCAATTGCGCCACGAACAGCGGCAGGTCGCGGGCGCGGTCCGGCGCGAAGGTGACGACGAGCCGATCCTCACCCTCGGCCCGCGCATCGGTCATGGCCCGGATGACCTCGGCGATCTCGGGATGGCCCTTGTCGCGCAGGAGCTTGAGGCTGAAGGCGGCGTCCTGTGCGGTGAGACGCGAGCCGTCGTGGAACCGCGCCTGCGGGCGGAGCGAGAACGTGTAGGTCAGCCCGTCCGGACTGACCGCGACGGAGCGCGCCAGCAGCCCGTAGACCGCATCCGGCTCGTCGAGGGCGCGGACCATCAGGCTGTCGAAGGTCAGGTTCATCCCGGCGGCACCCTCGCCGCGCAGCACGTAGATGTTGAGCGTGTTGAAGGTGTTGAGCGCCTGATTTCCGGTCGACGACGAGAGCTGGCCCGAGAAGCGGCCGCCCCGCGGCGCCATCGGGTTCACGTAGTCGAAGTGCTCGAAGGCGGGGCCGTATTTCAGCTCGCCGAAACTGGATAGGCCGTGGCGCTCCGCGTCGGCCGCCCAGGTCCCGCCCGACGGCCGGATCGCCGCCAGGGCACCGGCTCCCAGGACCAGACCCCGGCGGGTTGGCGTCCACGGGGCGCCCGTCAACGCGGGGCTCCGGTCTTCGCGGCCCGCGCCTCGTCGTACCACCACGTGGTCGGGAAGCCGGAACTGGCGTAGAGCGGAAGGATCGAAGGGTGGCCGAAGCGGTTCCAGCGCAGGGTCCGCTGTTGGTTCGAGGACCATTGCGGCACGACGTAATCGTGGGCGAGCAGCACCCGGTCGAGGGCGCGGGTGGCCGCGATGACCGCGGGCCGGTCCTTGGCGAAGATCACCTTCTCGATCAGCGCGTCGATGCCCGAATCCTTGATGCCGATCAGGTTGCGCGAGCCCGGCTTGTCGGCGGCCGCCGAACCCCAGTACTCGCGCTGCTCGTTGCCCGGCGAGAGCGACTCGCCCCAGTTCGACGTGGTGACGTCGAAATCGAAGTTGCGGATCCGGTTCTGGTACTGGGCCTGATCGATCACCCGCAGCGTCGCCTCGATGCCGATGAGCTTCAGCTGCGCCGAGAACGGCAGGATTACCCGCTCGAAGGTGTTCTGGAATTCCAGGAACTCGACGGTCAGCGGCTCGCCCGTGGCCTTGCTGACCATCTTGCCGCCGCGCTGCTCGTAGCCCGCCTCGCGCAGCAGGCCGACGGCCTCGCGCAGGTTCTTGCGCACGGCCTCGGGGCTGTCGTTGACCGGGTTGGTGTACGGCGTGGTGAAGACGGATGGCGGGACCTTGTCCTTGACGCTCTCGAGGACCGCCTTCTCGTCGCCCTCCGGCAATCCCGAGGAGGCCAGCTCCGAGCCGAAGAAGTAGGAATTGATCCGGTTGTAGAGGCCGTAGAACAGGGCCTTGTTCATCTCCTCGTAGTTCATCGCGAGGTTGAAGGCCCGGCGCACGCGCGGATCCTTGAACTTGTCCTTGCGGGTGTTGAACACGAAGGCCTGCATGATGCCCATGCCGCGGTCGGGGAACGCCTCCTTGATCAGGCGACCTTCCTTCACGGCCGGGAAATCGTCGTAGGCCGTGGCCCAGTTCCGGGCGATGTTCTCGACGCGGAAGTCGTACAGGTCGCCCTTCAGCGCCTCGACCAGCACGGTGCCGTCGCGGAAATACTCGTAGCGCTCGGTGTCGAAGTTGTAGCGCCCGGCATTCACCGGCAGGTCCTTGCCCCAATAGTCGGGCACCCGGGCGTAGGTCGCGGTCCGCCCGGGCTCGAACTTCGCGAGCCGGTACGGGCCGGAGCCGAGCGGCGGCTCCAGGGTGGTCTCGGTGACGCTGCGTTGCTTGCCGTTGGCGTCCTTGGCGGTCCACCAGTGCTTGGGCAGGACGCGCAGCTGCCCGATCACCTGCGGCAGCTCGCGGTTGCCGGTCTCGGTGAAGGTGAAGGTGACCTCGTGCGGCCCGGTCGCTTCGGCCTTCGCGACCGTCTGGTAATAGGCGGCGTAGAACGGGCTGTTGGCCTTGAGCACGTCGAAGGACCAGACCACGTCCTCGGGCGTGATCGGCTGGCCGTCGTGCCAGCGGGCGTTCTGGCGCAGCCGGTACGACACCGAGCCGAGATCGGGGGCAATCCGGACCGCCTCGGCGAGCAGCCCGTAGGACGTGAACGGCTCGTCCGAGGACTCGGTCATCAGCGGATCGTAGATCTGCTGGATGCCGCCTTCGAGGTCGCCCTTCAGGCCGGCGACGACGATGTTGAAGTTGTCGAACCCGCCCTGCGCGCCGAAGCGGACCATCCCGCCCTTGGGGGCGGCCGGGTCGGCGTAGTCGAAATGCTTGAAGTCGGGGCCGTATTTCGGCTGGCCCATCAGCGTGATCGCGTGGGTCCACTGGCCGTTGGCGGCGGGCAGGGTCGCCGGCGTCGACGGCATCGCGGCCGGTTCCTGCGCCTGCGCCGGGGCGAGCTGGAGGCAGGCGACGAGAAGAGTCGCGGCGAGAAGGCGTCCGGTCGCGGTCTGCGCTGTCACGGGCAGGCTGTCTCCGTTGCGTCGCGCCCGCGCGGCGCGCGGGCGTTCAGTTAGGGTCATAGGCCGGGCGCGGCCCGGGCGTCGAGCGCGCTCGCACACGCGCGGTGGGGAGGGAGGCGCGGCTTCTCCCGCCCCCCTCTGCGGGGGAGGGGAGGTTGCGGAGCGCGCGGGACCATCGTCTCACGCCGCCCGACCGCGTCGGCCCTCGACCAGCCACATGGCGAGCAGGGAGGCGGCGAGCGCGGCGAGCGCCGCCAGACCCAGCGCCAGCGGATAGACCTCGACGCCGCGGATATTGGCGCTGTCGCTTGGCCGGAAGCCGATCCAGTCGCCGCCCGCCAGGCGGCCGCCGCGCACCACCGCGAGACGCGGCACCTGGATGCCGCCGCCGGCCTCGGCGATCCGGCGGACCGAGCCGCCCGATCCGTCGGCCACGGCCTTCAGGCGATCGGTGTCGCTGAAGACGTCGGCGAGCTCGCGCGGATTGGCGGGTCCGACGCTGACGAAGGCCACGAGGGTGCCCGAGCGCAGGGTGTGCAGCCCGAGTGTCTCGGCGTCGAAGGTGCCGGTGAACAGGCCGGGCTCGCTGGGCTTCAGCGTCAGCGTCGTCACCTTGCCGGTCGGTCCGGTGACGGTGACGGGCTCGGTCTGGTCGGCCATGGTCTGCCGCTCGACCCGCACCTCCCGGCCGCGACCGGTGGTCTGGGCGCGCAGGGCCTCCTCCTCCAGGGCCGGCTCCTTCATCAGCCAGTGGCCGAGGCGGCGCAGCAGGTCGAGATACGGGCCACCCTCCTGGTAACCCCGGGCCCAGAGCCAGGCATGGTCCGACAGGAGCAGGGCGACGCGGCCCTTGTCCTCCCGCGAGAGGGCGAGCAGCGGCAGCCCCTCGGCGCCCGACAGGATCGGCTGGATGCCCGGGCGGGTCCGAGCCTCGATGATGCGCAGCCAATCGCCCCAGGCGGGCGGATTCGCGTCCGAGCCCGGCAGGGCTCGGGTGACCGGGTGCCGCTGGCCGGTCTGGGTCGGCGCCGCCTTGTAGGGCTTCTCGACGACGCGTCCGTCCGGATCACCGGGCAGGATGCCGGCGAGGCGCGTGCGGGCAAGGCTCGCGGGGCCGGCGAATTCGGGGCCGGCGGCGATCAGCAGGGCGCCGCCCTCGCGGACGTAGCGGACGATATTGTCGAAATAGGCCTGCGGCAGCACGCTCTGGTTGGCGTAGCGGTCGAAGATGATCAGGTCGAAATCCTTGATCTTCTGGACGAACAGCTCACGCGTCGGGAAGGCGATCAGCGACAGCTCGGAAATCGGCGTGCCGTCCTGCTTCTCCGGCGGGCGCAGGATGGTGAAATGGACGAGGTCGACGTTGGCATCGGACTTCAGCAGGTTGCGCCAGGTCCGCTCGCCCTGGTGGGGCTCGCCGGAGACGAGCAGCACCCGGAGCTTCTCGCGGATGCCCTCGATCGGCAGGACCGCGCGGTTGTTGACATTGGTGAGCTCGCCCGGAAGCGGCTCGACCTCGATCTCCACCACGTTCGGGCCGCCATGCTCGATGCGGGTGGTCAGCGAGAACGGCTTGTCGGTGGCGACATCCCGGCGGCCGATCTCCTCGCCGTCGCGGCGCACGGTGACGACGGCGTGGCCGGTGCCGCCGCGCTCCATCACCTCGGCGCGGATCGTCAGGTCCTTGCCGACGATTCCGAAGCGGGGCGCCTCCAGCAGCTTGATCTGCCGGTCGCGCTCATCCGGATGGCCGGTCACCAGCACGTGGAGCGGCGCCTTGATGCCGAGCTGGGCCATCGACGCGGGGATGTCGTGGACCACGCCGTCGGTGAGCATCACGATCCCGGCGAGCCGCTCCGGAGGGACATCGGCCAGCGCCTGGCCCAGGGCGGTGAACAGCTTGGTGCCGTCATCGCCATCCTTGGCGTCGGGCACGTCGATAAAGCGCGGCTCGATATTGGTCAGCGCGCCGAAGCGGCGCTGCAGCTCGGCGCGGACCGCCTCGGTCATCTGCGGGCGGTCGCCGAGCTGCTGCGATCCAGACCGGTCGACCACGATGGCCGCCACGTCCTTCACAGGCTCGCGGTCCTCCCGCACCAGGGCCGGATTGGTCAGCGCCGCCAGGACCAGGCTGAGGACCAGGACCCGCAGCAACGCGGTCCGGCCGCGCGCCAGGACGGCGAACACCGCCAGGACGGCGACGACGACGCCCAGGACGGCGAGCGCCGGCCACGGAAGGAGGGGCGTGAAGCTGAGGCTCAGCATGGGGCACCACCTTTCCCTCCCCCCTCTGCGGGGGAGGGTGGCCCCTGCGTCAGCAGGGGTCGGGAGAGGGGCGCGACGGTGCCGAAGAGGTCACGATGGGCATCAGATCCTGAGCCGTCGCGCTGCCCCTCTCCCGACCCCCTCCGGGGGCCGCCCCCACCCGCGGAGGGGGGAGGGGATGCAGCGTCGCATCGGATGTTCGCGTCCATCACTGCCCCAGCCGCTCCAGCAGCGCAGGCACGTGGACCTGATCCGCCTTGTAGTTGCCGGTCAGCGTGTACATCACGATGTTGACGCCGCCGCGGAACGCCATCTCGCGCTGGCGCTGGTCGCCGCCCACCACCGGGTAGAGCGGCTCGCCCCGGCGGCCCACCGCCCAGGCGGCGGCGAGATCGTTGCCCGTGATGATGATCGGGCTCACCCCATCGCCCGCGCGGGCGGGGCGGCGCTCGGCGCCCTCGGCGGCGGGCGGAAGCGCCTCGACCCAGGTCTGCCCGGTGGCGTAGCGGCCCGGGAAGCTGTCCACGAGGTAGAACGCCTTGGTCAGCACGTGGTCTAGGGGCACCGGCTCCAGTTCCGGGACTTCGAGCGTTCCCAGCATCTTGCGGAGATAGGCAGCCTCGGGGGAGGGCGGCCCGCCGGGCCGGGCGGTGAGCGCGTCGCGGGTGTCGAACAGGACCGTGCCGCCATTGCGCATGAATGCGTCGATCTTCCGGATCGCGGCTTCCGAGGGTTGCGGCCGGGCGGGTGCGATCGGCCAATAGATCAGCGGATAGAAGGCCAGCTCGTCCTTGGCCGGGTCGATCCCGGCGGGCTCGCCGGGTTCCAGGGCGGTGCGGGAGGCCAGCATCTGGGTCAGGCCGGTGAGCCCGGTCCGGCTCGCCTCGTCCAAAGCGGCGTCGCCGGTGATCACGTAGGCGAGGCGCGTGACCAGCGCCGACTCGATGCCGTTCGGCCGGTTGGCCGGCGGTTCCTCGGCCCGCAAGGGCTGTCCCGGGAGCGTGGCGAACGCCAGCAGGCCCGCCAGCGCCAGGATTGCGGGGCGCCCGCGCAGGCGGGCCGCCAGCCCGCCGCGGCGCAGGAAGCCGCCGAGCCACAGGCCCGCCAGGGTGTCGAGGGCGAGCAGAAGCAGCGCGAGGGTGAACAGGCTCGGGCGCAGGTCCAAGGCTTCGGCCCCGGCGAGCGATCCGGTGCGGGCGCTCTCCAAGGCGGCCGTGTCGAGGGGCTTCAGCCGGTCGTCCGGTTGCAGGGCGTTCACGCTGATGCCTCCGTCCGGCGGGCCGTAGAAGCCCGGCGGATGTTCGGAATTCGCCCGATCGGCGTAGTCGGCCGCCACCGCGGTGGCCGAGGCGGGGGGCGAGCCGAGCGCCCCGAACCCGTCCAGTGTCACCCGCGGGGCGAGCACCGGGGCAGCGGCCCGCACGGCTTCGCCCTGGACCGGCGCCGAGGCGCCGGCCAGCGCCACGACGCGCCGAAGCATGTCGATGAACAGCCCGGAGAGCGGCAGGTTCGACCACGTCGTGTCGGCGGTCACGTGGAACAGCACGATCGTGCCCTGGCCGCGCTTCTGCGCGGTGACGATCGGGGTGCCGTCCTGGAGGGAGGCCCAGGTCCGGTTCGGCAGGTCGCCATCCGGCTCGGCGAGGATCTGGCGGCGCACGCCGATATCGACCGGCGGCTTCAAGCCCGCGAACGGACTCTCGGGCGGGAAGGGGGCCAGGGTCTTGGGGCTGTCCCAGGAGAGCGTCCCGCCGAGCGTCCGGCCGCCCCGGCGCAGGCGCACCGGCACCAGCGGATCGTTGCCGGCGGCGAGCCGGGGGCCGGCGAAGCGCAACAGCATGCCGCCCTCCTTCACGAAGCTCTCGATCCGAGCGGTGGTCTTCTCGTCCAGCGCGCCGACATCGGCCAGCACGAGGACCGATACCTGATTGTCGAGGAGCTGGTTGATCGAGTCCGCCGTGCCCTTGGCGCCCCGCGGCTCCTGCACGTCCGCGAAGGGCTGGAGTGCGCGGGACAGGTAGTAGGTCGGGGCCAGGAGCGGCTGGGCCTGGTCGAGGGTGCCGCCGAAGACGAGGCCGACCCGGCGCCGCTTGCCGCGCTCGTCCTGCAGCACCACGGCGCCGGCCGAGCGCTCCCCCGCGATCTCCAGCCGGCTGATGCTGTTGCGCAGTTCCACGGGCATCTCGAAGGTCGCGTCCGCCTCCGTGGCGTCGGCCGCGAAGGCGAAGTCGCGCTCGGCGAGCGGCAGGCCCTTCTGGTCCAGCGCCCGGATCACGCCGGAATCGCGCCCGTTCGGCACGGCCCGGAGGGCATGGGTGACGAGCTTGCCGGCATTCTCGGTGGCGGTAAGAGCCAGCGCCGGGGGCCGGTCGGCGCGCAGGATGGTGAGCGCGGCGCCGCTGCTGCCGACGAGATCGGCGAGGCCCTTTGCGAAGCGCTCGTCGCTCGCGCCGGCGACGCCGTCGCTGATCCACACGAGTCCGGCGCCCTGGTTCTTCTCCAGGAAGGCGCCGATCGTGGCGAGATGCGCGTCCCGAGCGGGCAGGATCGGGCGCGGCGCGAGGGCGCGCAGCCGCTCCAGGGCGGCGGCCGGCGCCTTCGCCTCGAAGGCTGCGGGCGCATCCGCCAGCCCGATCACCGCCACGGGCCGGCCGTCGCGGGCAGCGCCCTCCAGGGCGTCGGTGGCGACACGCAGCCGGTCGCGCCAGTCGTGGGCGGCGGGAAAGCCGTTGTCGAGGAGCACGAGGAGCGCGCTGCGGCCGCCCCCGGCCCCGGCGCCCCCGGCGTTCCAGACCGGGCCGGCGACCGCCAGGATCAGGGCGGCGGCGATCAGCAGCCGGAGGATCAGCAGCCAGGGCGGCGTCCGGGCCGGCGTCTGGCGCTGCGGGATCAGGTCCGCGACGAGCTTCAGCGGCGGGAAGTTGATCCGCCGCGGGCGCGGCGGGGTTACCCGCAGCAGGAACCACAGGGCGGGAAGGCCGATCAGGGCTGCGAGCGCCAGAGGCGCCGCGAAGGTCAGACCCAGCATGCCGGCCTCACTCCGTGCCGCGGGCGGCGATCAGCGTGGCGAGCCGAAGGGCCGCCTCGCTCGCCGGCCGGTCGGTGCGGTGGATCGTCAGAGTCCAGCCCTGGCTTCGGGTGATGGCGGCCAACGCGGCCCGGTGCTCGGCGATCCGGGCGCGGTAGCGCGCGCCCCAGGCGTCGGCGTCGCCGATGTCGAGGCTGAGGCTGCCTTCGAGGTCGTGCAGCACGGCCTGGCCGGTGAACGGGAAGGTCTCCTCGATCGGATCGACGATCATCAGGAGATGGCCGCGGCTGCCGCGGCCGGCGAGGTTCTGCACGGAATCGGCGATCCGGGCCGGCGCGGTCAGGAAGTCGCCGATCAGCACCACCTCGTCGAAGCGGGCGGGGCTCGCCCGGGGCGGCAGATCCTGGGTGAGACCGGCTTTGTCCGCCACGAGCGCCTGCGCCAGCCGCTCGACGATCCCCCGGGACGCCGTCGCCCGGGTCAGTCCGAGAAGGCCCACGCGTTCGCCGCCTTCCACAAAGGCGTCGGCGAGCCCCAACCCCAGGATGAGCGCGCGCTCGACCTTCGGGGCCGACGCCAGGTCCGAGGAGAAGCCCATGGAGGCCGAGCGGTCGATCCACAGCCAGATATTGTGAGCCGCCTCCCATTCGCGCTCGCGCACGTAAAGCCGGTCGTCCCGGGCCGAGCGACGCCAGTCGACCCGCGCCGCGGCCTCGCCGGTGACGAAGGGACGGAATTGCCAGAAGCTCTCGCCGGGACCCGCCCGGCGGCGGCCGTGGAGGCCGTGGGCCAGCAGGCTCGACACCCGCCGCGCCTCTAGGACGAGGCGGGGCATCTTGTCCGACAGGGCGGTCGCGCCCTCGCTCTCGCGCCGGCCGGGTACGCGCCTGCCCGCGTCGAGGGCGTTCGTCGCGACCAAAGTCAGATCTTCTCCGCGAGCTTGGCGATCAGGCCCTCGATGGTCTCGCCGTCGGCGCGGGCGGTGTAGCTCAGCGCCATGCGGTGCTTGAGCACCGGCTCGGCCAGGGCCTTCACGTCGGCCACCGACGGGGCGACACGCCCCTCGATCAGCGCCCGGGCGCGGGCGGCGAGCGTCAGCGCCTGGCTGGCGCGGGGGCCAGGCCCCCAGAGAAGCTTGTCCTTCACGAGCGCGTCGCCGCTGTCCGGCCGGGCGGCGCGCACGAGGTCAAGGATCGCCTCGACCACGCCCTCTCCAACCGGCAGCCGGCGCACGAGGCGCTGGGCGGTGAGCAGCTGCTCGGTGGACATCACCGCGCGCGGCCGCACTTCATCGACGCCCGTGGTCTCGATCAGGATCCGCCGCTCGGCGGCGCGGTCGGGGTAGCCGACGTCGATCTCCAGCAGGAAGCGGTCGAGCTGCGCCTCGGGCAGGGGATAGGTGCCCTCCTGCTCGATCGGGTTCTGGGTCGCCAGCACGTGGAACGGCCGGGGCAGGTCGTGGCGGGCGCCCGCCACCGAGACGTGGCCCTCCTGCATCGCCTGGAGCAGGGCCGACTGCGTGCGCGGGCTCGCCCGGTTGATCTCGTCGGCCATCAGAAGCTGGGTAAACACCGGCCCCTGCACGAACCGGAAGGCGCGGCGGCGGTCGGCATCCTCTTCGAGGATCTCGGTGCCGAGGATGTCGGACGGCATCAGGTCCGGCGTGAACTGCACACGCCGCGCGTCGAGACCCAGGACGGTGCCGAGCGTCTCCACGAGCTTGGTCTTGGCGAGGCCCGGCAGGCCGACCAGCAGGCCGTGGCCGCCGGCCAGGATGGTCACGAGGGCGAGATCGACGACCTTCTCCTGCCCGAAGATCACCCCGTGGATCGCCTCCCGCGCCGCGCCGACGGCGGCGAGGCAGCTCTCCGCGGTGGCCACGATGCCGTCGTCGAGGGTGGTGGCCGGGCTGATCCCCTGCGTCATGCCGTTATCCATCTCCGGTCCGGGGCCCCGCGGAACCCCACGGGTCATCGCGACAAGTGTGGGGCTTCTGATAGCGGGCTGGCAAGGTCGGGATCGCCGCACGCCGAATCGCGGCCGAAGCTGGCGCACGGCGCCGCGACCCTGGTCCGGACCGCGCCGCTCTTCGGTGACGGCGATGAGGCCGGATGCGGGGCGCCTCGCCCGCTGCTGCGTGGCGCGACGGTCGACGGTGTCACCTCAGGGCCGGCCGGCCCCCTATTGTCCGGGCATCGTCAGAACCAGCGGACCGCTGCGCGTGGCGACGACGGTGTGCTCATATTGGACCGTCGGAGCCCTCGGCCGGCTGTACAGGGTCCAGGGATCGTCGCCGTCCTCGGCGTAATCGGCGCCCAGCGACAGGAACGGCTCGATTGTGAATACCAGCCCCTCCGTCATGATCCGGCGCTCTGAGGCGTCGGGCCAGGTCGCGATCTCCGTCGGCTCCTCGTGAAGCGACAGGCCGACGCCGTGGCTGGCGAGGTTGCGCACGAGCGTGTAGCCATTCTTCCGCGCGAAGTCGCCGACCGCCCGGCCGATCCCCGCCAGCGGCATGCCGGTGCCGACCTGGCGCAGGCCCGCCCACATCGCCCGGCGCCCGTCCCGGCACAGCCGCTCGACCCTGCGGGTCACCGGCGGAACGGCAAAGGACGCGCCCGTATCGGCGAAGTAGCCGTCTTTCTCGGCAGAGACATCGATGTTGACCAGGTCGCCCGGCTCGATCCGGCGGTCGCCCGGGATGCCGTGCGCGATCCGCTCGTTGACGCTGATGCAGGTCGCGCCGGGAAAGCCGTAGACCATCTCGGGCGCCGGGCGGGCTCCGGCCGCGTCGAGATAGGCGCGTCCGATCCGGTCCAGCTCGCGCTCCGTGATGCCGGGCTCGATCGCCTTGCCCATGATCTCCAGCGCCTCGGCGACGATGCGCCCGATCCGCTTCAGTCCGGCCAGGTCGTCCTCGCTGGATACGGTCATGGCGTCTCCCTTCGTAAGACCTCATGCGGCCGAAACGCCGGTGAACCGGAACGGCCGCTTCCCGTGGGCGCGCCCGGATCCGCGCCCCGCTTGGGGCTTCAGAAACCGGACTGGCGCGCGCCGGCCCGGACGGGCGGAGCGGGTTCCGGCCGTAGGCGCGGATCCCGCTCCGGCACAGGCCGGGGAAGCGATCAGATTTTTCCTTCGAGGCCCATCGTGTAGTATTTGTGGACGATCTTCTCCTGGTTCTCCAAGAGCCAGTCGATCGACGGCTCGTTGGCCATCGCCTTGCGGATCGCCTCGGTCATGCCCTTGCGCTGGATCTCGAACAGCGCCTTGTGGTCGACGGTCTGGGCCTCGATCACGCCCGGGCTCAGCCAGACCGAGCAGATGATGCCGAGATCATTGGCCTTCTCCTTCGGGATGTAGCCCGCCCGCACGGCGTCGAGCACGCCGTTGGCGATCGCGAACTGCACCGTGCCCATCAGGATCGACGTGTACTTGCTCTCGGTCACGCTGACCTTGGAGACGCACAGCGTCACCGGACGGACCATGATGTCGGTGTTGAGCAGCGCGAAGACGCGGCTGTGGCCCACCACCTGGTCGCCGGTCAGCGTCGCCAGGGCCGTGCCGACCGGCCCGTCGAGCTCGCCGATGATGACTTCCGGCTCGGACGCCGTGTTGGGCGGCCCGCCCGCCACCAGGGCTTCGCCGGCGCGGAGGATGATGCGTTCACTCATGACGGTAGGCTCCATCGGTTGCGGCACGAAGGGGAGGGCGTGTCCGGCGGCTTCCCGGCGGACGGCCCGTCCTCGGGATGAGATCAGCCACCGGGCTGCTCTCCTTGCAAATGCGCCGTGCAGGCGCGCTGCGTTGCCGTGAGCGCGCCTCGTATACGAACGTGAGGGCGCCCGGATAGGCGACGGACGGATTTTTCCGGGATCGCGCCGCGCCTCAGGCCTCGGCCCGGCACAGCGCCCGGGTCTTGGCGTCGGCGGGCTGGACCATTAGGAAGGCGCCTGAGCCGGGCCGGTCGTGCCCGCGACCGCCGGCCGAACCCCTTGATGTCTCTCGCGGATCGCGGCGTGGGCAGCTTTGCGGGCTTCCCGCGTATCCGGACCATGTCATGCGCCTTCGAGATGTGTTCGCCGCCGGGTCATCCGAGAAGGCCGGCCTCGCCAAGGCCGCGCAATCCCTCGCGCGGCCGCTCACCCGGCGCCTGAAGCGGGATCGCCGCAGCGGGCCGCGACAGGCCGATCTCGTCCGGGCCGTGAAGGATTCGGGCCTGTTCGACGCGGCCTGGTACGCGCGGCGCTACCCGGATGTCGCCACCGAGGGGATCGATCCCGCGACCCATTACGCCGTCCACGGCGGACGCGAGGGCCGCTGGCCGCACCCGCTGTTCCACGGCGACCTGTACCTCGCGGCGAACCCGACCCTGCGTGTCGAGGGCATCAACCCGCTCCTGCACTATGTCGAGCGCGGCGCGGCGGCCGGGCAGGCGCCGAACCCGCTGTTCGATCCCGACTGGTACGCCGAGCGGTATCTCGGCGGTCGGGCCGCGCGCGCGCGGGCCCTGTTCCATTTTCTGGAGAGCGGTGAGACCGACCCGTCGCCCGCCTTCGATACGGCGTGGTACCGCGCCCGCTATCCGGACGCACGGCGCGAGCCGGTCAACGCGCTCGTCCACTACATCACGGTCGGGAAGCAGCAGGGCTACCTGCGCAATGCCGAGGAACTCGCCAGCCTCTCCCGCCACGTCGAGCTGATCCGGCAATCCGGGCTGTTCGACGCCGCGTATTACCGCCGTCACTGTCCGGAGGCCGAGACCAGCGGCCTCGAGCCGCTGGAGCATTACGTGATGGCCGGCGGTTACCGCCGCCACGCGCCGCACCCGCTGTTCGATCCGGACTGGTACGCCGCCCAGGCGCCCGAGATCGTGCCGGAGAGCCTCAATCCGCTGGTCCATTTCCTGGAGCACGGTGCCGCCGCCGGTCTCGATCCGGGCCCGTGGTTCGACACGCGCTGGTTCCGCGCGGCCTACCTCCCCGACGATGCGGCGACCAACCCGCTCGCGCACTTCCTCGCGGATGGCGGCCGCACCACCAGCCCGTCCCCCCGCTTCGACGCGCCCTGGTACCGCTCGGAATACCCGGAGGCCGCGGCGCGCGGACTGAACCCGCTGGTCCACTACATCCAGTACGGCATCGGCCAGGGGAAGCGGACCCGCTGCGTCGCGGGCACGGCGGGGTCCCGGGATTCGGCCCAGGCCCCGCTCGTCTGCCTGAAGCGCGAGCCGCGCAGGCATGCCCGCACCGCCCTGTTCATCACGCATTCCGGCAACGGCCGCATCAAGGGCCATGTCGAGCCCTACCTGCGCGCCTTCATCGAGAACGACGCCGACGTGGTGCTGATCGTCGCGGCCGACCAGCGCAAGACGGTCGTGCCGCAGGCGCTGATCGACCTGTGCGCCTCGGTCTACGTACGCGAGAACGGCGGCTTCGACTTCGCCGCCTGGGCGCATGTGCTGGCCGAGGACGGCGACCTGCTGGACGCGGACACGCTCTACCTCGTAAACGACAGCCTCGTCGGTCCCCTCGACCGCGACGCCTTCGCCGGCATCCTGGCCCGGATCGATGGCTGCTCCGAGGAGGTCGTCGGTCTGCTCGACAACTTCTACTACAGTGACCACCTGCAGAGCTTCTTCCTGGCGCTGAAGCGGCGCTGCCTGTCGTGCTACGGCTTCAACCAGTACATGCAGGCGATCCGGAGCTGGCCGGACAAGAATGTCGTCATCACCGAGTACGAGCTGACCTTCTCGGCCCGGATGCGCGCGGCGGGCATGAACACGCGGGCCCTGTTCTCCACCCGCAACCGGCACACGACCCTTGTGAACGACCCGCGCAACAACCGCGCCCTGTTCGACTGGGAGAACCTGCTGGGGCAGGGCTTCCCGTTCGTGAAGCGCTCGCTCCTCGGCGAGCACGCGGCGCTGGGCGGGAAGCCGTTGCGGAAGGCGCTTGAGGACTCGGGCTTCGACCTCGACCGGCTGGAGCCGACCTATGCCACCCCGGGCGCCAGGGTCTGGGCAGACTTGGCGCGGCCGACGCGCGCCGCCGGACCGCCGCGCGTGACCTTCGTAAGCCCGACCAACTACGCCAACGGTCTCGGCGTGGCCGGCCGCGGCTACGCCCGGGCGATCCACCGGACGCCCTGGCAGGTGAATCTGCACCCGCTCGAAGTGCCGTTCCACGTCCACGCGCGCGTCGCGCCGGGCTGGCAGGCCGAGACCTTCGCGGGACCGGCCGACGTCGCCGTGGTCCATCTCAACGGCGAGACGTGGACCTCGCTGATGAGCCCGCGCCAGCAGACGATCGTCGCGCAGGCGCGCCGGAAGGTCGGGCTGTTCGTCTGGGAGACCTCCTACGTCCCGGAGGACTGGCTTCGGACCGTGGACGGCCTCGACGCGATCTGGACCCCGACCGAATTCTGCGCCGACATCTTCCGCTCGATCACCGACATCCCGGTCGAGATCGTGCCGCACGTCGTCGAGAACGAGCCCGGGGAGCCCGCGAGCGCCGCGGCCAAGGCCCGCCTGCGGGCGAGCTTCTCGATCGACCCGGCCAAGCGGCTGATCCTCTACGCCTTCGACGGCTCGAGCTATCTGGCCCGCAAGAACCCGCACGCCCTGATCCGGGCCTTCCGTGCCGCCGGGCTCGCGAAGAGCGGCTGGCAGCTCGTGCTGAAGACCAAGCACGTCTTCGACCTTCCGGGTGAAGGCAAGCGGCTCCTCGAGCTCGTGGGCAAGGGCGGAGACGTGGTCGTGATCGATCAGCCGCTCTCGGCGCGGGAGCTCGCGATCCTGTTCGAGACCTGTGACGTCTATGCCTCCTCGCATTCCTCGGAGGGCTTCGGCCTGACGATCGCGGAGGCCATGGAGATGGGCAAGGTCGTGGTCGCCACCGATTTCGGCGGCAGCCGCGACTTCCTCGACGCGACCTGCGGTTTCCCGGTCCGGGCCGACATCGTCGCCCTTGAGGATTCGTACGGCCCTTACCTCAAAGGCTCGACCTGGGGACGCGTCGACGAGGACGATCTCGCGCGTGCCCTGAACGCCGCTGCCGCTGCGGTGACGAGCGGCGAGGCGCAGCGGATCGGCGCGGCGGCCAGGGCTCGGATCCGGGAGCGCCTGTCGGCCGCCGCCGTCGCCGCCGCGATGGAGGCGAGCCTCGCCCGCCTCCTGGTCGAATGACCGCCGGACATCCGGCCCTCTCGCTGAGACCGATCACGATGCGCAGCCATTCGGCCCCCTCGCCAGCCTGGGAGGCGATCGCCTGGGGGACGCCCGCCGACCCCAAGGCGGCCGGGCCCAACGCGAACACGCCCGTCGTGCCGATCCTCCTCGACGCGGACCTTCAGCCTTTCGACACACGTCCCCTCGCCGCGGACTCGATCGAGCGGGCGGATGGCGCGGTGTTCCTCGTCGCGCCGGCAACCGCCACGCCCTGCCCGGATGTGCTCGAGCGGATCCGCGCGGCCCTGTCGGCGCGGCCCGACGTCGGCATCTTCTACGGGGATGACGCCGTCGTCGACGCCGAGGGCTTGGTGACGAGCGTCCATTGCAAGCCGGCCTTCAATCCCGGCCTGCTGATGGCGGATGACTATATCGGTTTCCCCCTGATCATCCGCGCCTCGGCACTCGCAGCCGTGACGCCCACCTTCGGCCGGCGCGAGGGGAACGCCGCGTGGTTCGCCTTCTGCCTGGAGGCGCTCTCGGCCGGGATCGGCCTCGATCGCATCCCGCACACGCTGCTCGCCTCGCCCCTCGCTCGGCCGAAGGCCGGGCGCAAGGCCCGCGCCCGTGTCCTGGAGCGGTGGTTCCGCGCCGCCGGCCAGCCGCTCACGACGGCGGCCGGGCTCACGCCGGATACGCTGGAGATCCGGCGGACGCTGGGCGATCCGCCCCCGGTGACCCTGGTGATCCCGACCGCGCAGAGCCGGCCCAAGGACGGCGACGGCGTCCCCACCGACCGGCCGCACATCGTCCAGCTCCTGGACAGCCTCGGGCGCAGCACCTACCCGGCCAACCGGATCACCGTGCTGATCGGCGACGACCGCGAGGATGACGCGATCTATCGGGGCCGCGCCGACCGGTTCACGGTCAAGCGCATCGACACGCGTCGTCCCGCGGGCGAGCCGTTCAACTATGCCGCCAAGATGAACCGGTTGTGGCGCGCCGCCGAGACCGACCTGGTCATCCTGATGAACGACGACCTCGTGGTCCGTCGGCGCGGATGGATCGAGGCCTTGCTGACCTTCGCCATGGACCACGGCGTCGGCGGCGTCGGCGGGCGGCTGCTCTTCCCGGACGGGACGATCCAGCACGCCGGCATGACCGGGGGCATCTTCGGCGTCTTCGCCCATCCCTGGTACAAGCGGCCGGCGGCGGAGCGGACCTATGCGGACTGGGCGCTCACCCAGCGCGACTGCGCGGCGGTGACCGGGGCGCTGTTTGCCACCCGCAAGGCCGTGCTGGAGGCCGTCAACGGCTTCGACGAGGGCTTCGCCCTCGACTTCAACGACGTCGATCTCTGCCTGAAGCTGCGCCTGCTCGGCTATCGTATCGTCTACACGCCGTTCGCCGAGATGGCGCATCATGAGAGCGCGTCGCGCACGACGAGCTTCGCCCCCGGCTCGCAGACAGCGCGCTTCCTGCGCCGCTGGCACGACGTCCTGGCGGAGGATCCCTCCTACAGCCCGCAGCTGCGCACCGACACAGACGTGGTCGCGCCGCGGACCGACGCAACCCGCTGGATCACCGAGCCCGGGACCGGAGCGGCCGCCGCGCGCTGACCCGGCTGCTCGCGCCCGCGATGGGATCCGCCGGAGCGTAACGGCGGCCGCGAATGGCCGCGGACATCTGCAGTCTCGCAAGGACCGGACGAGACGTTCGCCGGGATGTGGAATTAAGACAAACACACAAAGATCGAATGGAGGTGCCGTTTTAGGCTGTCCGGCCGCTATTCAGCAAAAGATAAAGCACGGATACTGCTGTCTCGTTCGAGGATGCCTAGAGCGCAGTACGCCGGAGCCTCCCGTGAGGAAGATCGCCATCGTCGCCGCCCTCCTGCTGGCGGCCGGCGCCTATGCGGAGATCCGGATCCACGAGCAGGGGCGTCCCATCTCCGGAACCACGATCAAGCCCGGGATCGCCGCCTTCAGTCCTTCGCCGATTCCGGCCGACTGGGTCGTCTCGGGAAGTCCCGTCACTGAAGTGGCAGAGGTCTCGCAGACCCACGACGGGAGTGCGCATGTCTATCTCTGGCGCACCACGGCGAGCACGTTCCGCTGGACCCACCAAGCCGACGAGATCATCACGATCCTTGATGGCGACGTCTTCATCACCGGGGCGGATGGCGAGCGCCGCCACCTCACGGCAGGCGATGTGGCGCATTTCCCGATCGGGTCCGTCCAGCTCTGGGAGGTCCCCACGAACCTCCTGAAGTCGGCGATCCTCAAGCACCGGAGCCCGACCCTGGTCGAGGCCTCGATGCGCTGGATGCGCCGGGCCCGCGTTCTCGTCGCCGGTTGAGGACCGAGGCGGGTATGCCCGGCAGCCGCCGCGTCGCGATGATGCGCCGATCCGGGAGGCCCTACAGCGCCTCCCCCCGCATCAGCCGCGGCCGCGACCCCCGCGCGGCGGCCGCCTCGCCGATGAAGAAGCGCTTGAGGCCGGGCAGCCGGTCCACGATCCCGAGGCCCAGGTCGCGGGCGAGCCGGAGCGGCAGGGCGTCGTTCGAGAACAGGCGGTTCAGCCCGTCCGTCGCCGCCGCCATGGCGAAGCTGTCGAACCGGCGCGCACGCTCGTAGGCGCGCAGGACGTCCGGGCTGCCCGGGTCGAGGCCGAGGCGCAGCGCGCCCGTCATGGCCTCGGCCAACGCTGCCGCGTCGGCGAGGCCGAGATTGAGGCCCTGGCCGGCGATCGGGTGGATGACGTGGGCGGCATCCCCCAGTAGGGCGAGCCGCTCAGCGCGGAACGCCCGGGCGATGCCGAAGGCCAGCGGGTGCCGGCTCGGGCCGTGTTCCAGCGCGAGGGCGCCGAGGTCCAGGGTGAACCGGCGCTCGATCTCGGCCAGCACCTCGTCGGGCGCCCCGGAGAGCAAAGCCTCGGCTGCGTCCGACCGCTCGGTCCAGACGATGGACGAGCGATGGCCCAGGGCGCCCCCGTCGCGCAGCGGCAGGATCGCGAACGGGCCGGCCGGCAGGAAATGCTCGAAGGCCCGTCCCGCATGCGGCCGGGTATGGCCGATGGTCGCCACGATTCCGACCTGCGGATAGGACCAGCCGACCCAGCCGATCCGCGCGGCCTCGCGCAGGCGCGAGGCCGCGCCGTCGGCGGCCACCAGCAGGTCGCCGCGCATACTGTCGCCGGTCGTCAGCACCGCGCGGATTCCGGCGCCCTCCGGCATGGCCCGCACCACCCCCGCGGCCACGAAGGACACGCCGGCCGCCCGGCAGGCCTCCGCCAGTGCCGCAGCCAGGGGTTCGGCCTCGACCATGTGGGCGAAGGGTTCGTCGGCCGCGCGGGAATCCGCATCCTCGCGCCCGAAGGTGAGGAAGACGGGCCGGACCGGATCGGCCAGGCGGCTGTCGCTGATCACCATCTCGGTGATCGGCTCGGCCGCCTCCGCGACGCGGGGCCACAGGCCGAGCTGCGCCAGCATCCGGCGTCCGCCGGCCGCGAGGGCGTAGGCGCGGCCGCGGTGCCGTGCGGGATCCGCGGCGCCCGGGTCGATCACCGTCACGGCGAGCGCCGGGCCGTGCGCTTGCTTGAGGGCCAGCGCCAAGGCGAGGCTCGGCAGGCCGCCGCCGGCGATCAGGAGGCTGCGGCTGCCGGGGCGGGACATCTCGGCCGTCATGGTCGCGGATCTCCGGTGTGGCGTCCCGTGCGGGACGCGTGGATTGGTTCGTCCGAAAAGCCTATGTCGCACGCGGGCAACGAACGGAAACCCCGCTTGTCATGACCGACGCCAATACCGACGCGATGACGGATGCCGTCGCCGAGCTGATCGCCATCCTCGACCTGGAGCGGCTGGAGGTCGATCTCTTCCGCGGTCAGAACCCGAAGACGGGCTGGCGCCGGGTCTTCGGCGGCCAGGTCGTCGCGCAGGCCCTGGTCGCCGCGACCCGCACGGTGCCGGACGACCGCCCCGCCCACTCGCTGCACGCGTATTTCATGCTCCCGGGCGATCCCCGCACGCCCATCGTCTACGAGGTCGAGCGGATCCGGGACGGCCGGAGCTTCACCACGCGCCGGGTTAAGGCGATCCAGCACGGGCGGGCGATTTTCGCCACGACGGTCTCCTACCAGGTCGCCGAGGAGGGCCTCACGCACCAGCCCGCGATGCCGGTGGTGGCGGGGCCGGAAGGTCTCCTCGACGGCAAGGCCCTGGCGGCGGCGGGCGGCACCGGCATGCCGGAGGCGATTGCCGCCTATTTCGGGCGCGAGCGCCCGATCGACCTGCGTCCGGTCGATCTCAACCGCTACATCCCGGCCCGGGCGGGCGGACGGCCGCCTGAGCCGGTCTTCAATGTCTGGCTGCGCGCAGCCTCAGCGCTTCCGGACGATCCGGCCCTGCACCGGGCGGTCCTGGCCTACGCCTCCGACATGACCCTGCTCGACGTCTCGCTGATCCCGCACGGGCGCTCGGTGTTCGACCCCGCCATCCAGGCGGCGAGCCTCGACCACGCGCTCTGGTTCCACCGCCCCGTGAAGATCGACGAGTGGCTGCTCTACGCGCAGGACAGTCCGGTTGCCGGGGGTGCCCGCGGCTTTGCCCGCGGGCAGATCTTCGACCGGGCCGGCAACCTCGTGGCCTCCGTCGCGCAGGAGGGCCTCATTCGCAGGATCAGGGATTAAAACACGTTCCGACGCGTGTGTTGCGCACCTGCAACGCGGTTCAGTGCATCGAATTGGGCAGTTTGCCCATTGGCTGAGCGCCTTTGCCGGCCGCTCTGCCTCGGATCTGGCCGTTATGGGCTAATCCGTGGGCAGAAGCGTGATGCGGGAAAATGTTCCCGGTCCAGCTCCTCTGGCATAGTCCTTGAATAGCGGCCTTCGACCGCGGGCCATCCCGAGCCTGCGGACGATCCGGGCCGGGTCGTCCTGCAAGTCGGGCGACGGCACCGGTTCCCAAGGACTTCGAAGGGGGCGTCGCCCATGAAAATCGTGATGGCCATCATCAAGCCGTTCAAGCTCGAGGAGGTCCGCGATGCGCTGACCGGAATCGGCGTGCACGGCCTGACGGTGACGGAGGTGAAGGGCTACGGCCGGCAGAAGGGCCACACCGAAATCTACCGCGGCGCCGAGTACGCGGTGAGCTTCCTGCCGAAGCTGAAGATCGAGGTCGCCGTCGCCTCCGACCTGACGTCGAGCGTGATCGACGCCATCGCGGGCGCGGCCCGCACCGGCCAGATCGGTGACGGCAAGATCTTCGTGATGCCGCTGGAAAAGGCGGTGCGCATCCGGACCGGCGAGACCGACGCCGACGCCCTCTGACCGGACGCTGTCCGAGTCCACGCCCGGCGCGCCGGGCCTGCAGAGCTTCATGCTTTCCTGACACAACGCGAATTCCGACCGGGAGCCACGTGCCCATGAAACTTCGTCATGCCCTCATGCTCGGCTTGGGAGGGGCGGCGATCGCCGCCCTCCTGATCGAGCCGTCTCTCGCGCAGACGCCGACGCCGGAGGCGGCCTCGCCGCCGCCGGCCCCGATCCCCAACAAGGGCGATACGGCCTGGATGATGATCTCGTCGGCCCTGGTGCTGATGATGTCGGTCCCGGGCCTCGCGCTGTTCTACGGCGGCCTCGTCCGCACCAAGAACATGCTGTCGGTGCTGACCCAGGTCTTCGCGATCGTGTCGATCGTGGGCCTGCTCTGGGTGTTCTACGGCTACAGCCTCGCCTTCACCAACGGCGGCGGCCTCAACGACTTCGTCGGCGGCTTCTCGAAGGCCTTCTTGAAGGGCATCGACGCCAATTCCACCGTGGCGACCTTCTCGAACGGCGTCGTGATCCCCGAATACGCCTATCTGTGCTTCCAGATGACGTTCGCGATGATCACCCCCGCGCTGATCGTCGGCGCCTTCGCCGAGCGGATGAAGTTCTCCGCCCTGGTGGTCTTCACGATCCTCTGGGTCACGGTCATCTACTTCCCGATGGCCCACATGGTCTGGTACTGGGCCGGCCCGGACGCCGTCGGCAACGCCGCCAAGGCACTGGCTGCCGCCACCGACGATGCCTCGAAGGCGACCGCCCAGGCGGCCCTCGACGCGGTCAACAAGGATGCCGGCTTCCTCTTCCAGAAGGGCGCCCTCGACTTCGCGGGCGGCACCGTGGTCCACATCAACGCGGGCATCGCCGGCTTCGTCGGCTGCCTGATCATGGGCAAGCGCATCGGCTACGGCCGTGACCTGCTCGCCCCGCACTCCCTGACCATGACGATGATCGGCGCCTCGCTGCTGTGGGTCGGCTGGTTCGGCTTCAATGCCGGCTCGAACCTCGAGTCCAACGGCACCGCCGCGCTCGCCATGCTCAACACCTTCGTGGCGACCTGCGGCGCCGCGGTGGCGTGGCTGTTCGCCGAGTGGGCCCTCAAGGGCAAGCCGTCGCTGCTCGGCATGCTGTCGGGCGCGGTCGCCGGCCTCGTCGCCGTCACCCCGGCCTCCGGCTTCGCCGGCCCGATGGGCTCGATCGTGCTCGGCCTTGTCGCCGGCGTGGTCTGCTTCGTGATGTGCTCCACCGTGAAGAACGCGCTGGGCTACGACGACTCGCTGGACGTGTTCGGCGTCCACTGCATCGGCGGCATCCTGGGCGCGCTGGCGACCGGCATCCTGGTCGACCCGAACCTCGGCGGCGTCGGCATCCCCGACTATACCTCGAAGCCGGGTGAACTGGCGGTCGGTGCCTACGACATGATGAGCCAGCTCATCATCCAGGCGGAGGCGGTCGGCCTGACGCTCCTGTGGTCGGGCATCGGCTCGGCGATCCTCTACAAGCTCGTCGACGTGACGATCGGCCTGCGTGTCACGCAGGAGGAGGAGCGCGAGGGTCTCGACATCGCCGATCACGGCGAGCGCGCCTACAATTACTGAGACGGACGGCGCGGCCCCTCGGGGCCGCGTCCACACAAACGAAAACCCCGGCTCCGAAAGGGCCGGGGTTTTTTACGTCGGGACGTCATCGGGAGCGCAACGATGCGACCCCGGGCAGCGCTACGGCCGGAAAAGGGCGCGAACCCCTGGATGGCTTCGCTCCGCTCGCAAAGACGAAGTGGGGCTGCGACCGGACATCGAACCCAAAGCTTTTAAGCCGCCCGCGTCAGCGCCGCCTTCTCCTCAGTGAAGGCCCAGTCGAGCCAGGGCGTCAGCGCTTCCAGATCCGAAGCCTCGACCGTGGCGCCGCACCAGATCCGCAGGCCCGCCGGGGCGTCCCGGTAGGCGCCGATGTCGAGGGCGACGCCCTCCCGCTCGAGGCGGTCCACGATCCCCGCCGCGAAGGACGAGACCGCCGCGTCGCCCCGGGCGAGCACGTCCGGATCGGCGACCACGAGGCAGACGCCGGTATTCGAGTAGGTGGCGGGATCGACGGCCAGCGGCGCGATCCAGGGCGTCCGTGCGACCCAATCGTAGATCACCTCGGCATTCGCATCCGCCCGCGCATGGAGCGCCGGCAGGCCGCCGATCCGCTCGGCCCAGCCAAGCGTGTCGAGGTAATCCTCCACCGCCAGCATCGAGGGCGTGTTGATCGTGTCGCCCTTGAAAATGCCCTCGATCAGCGTGCCATCCTTGGTGAGGCGGAAGACCTTCGGCAGCGGCCAGGACGGCGTGTGGCTCTCGAGCCGCGCCACGGCGCGGGGCGAGAGGATCAGCATGCCGTGCGCCGCCTCGCCGCCCATCACCTTCTGCCAGGAGAAGGTCACGACATCGAGCTTGTCCCACGGCAGGGGCTGCGCGAAGGCCGCCGAGGTGGCGTCGCAGATCGTCAGACCTTCGCGGTCCGCCGCGATCCAGTCGCCGTTCGGCACCTTCACGCCGGCCGCGGTGCCATTCCAGGTGAAGACCACGTCGCTGTTCTTCGTATCGATCGCCGCGAGGTCGGGAAGGATTCCGTAGGGCGTCTGGTGGATGCGGGGCGCGATCTTGAGCTGCTTCAGCGCGTCGGTGACCCACTCCTTGCCGAACGCCTCCCAGGCGGCGACCTCGACGGGCTTCGGCCCGAGCATCGTCCACATCGCCATCTCGACGGCGCCGGTATCGGAGGCGGGCACGATGCCGATCCGATAGTCGGCGGGCACCTGCAGGACCGCCCGTGTCAGGTCGATCGCCCGGCTGAGCTTGGCCTTGCCGACGGGGGAGCGGTGCGACCGGCCCAGGGCGGCATCGGCCAGGGCGGCCGGGTTCCAGCCCGGACGCTTGGCGCAAGGGCCGGAGGAGAAATGGGGCACGCGCGGTCGCTGCGCGGGGCGGCTGGTCATGACGAATCCATCCTTGCAGAGGGGCGCGCCTCGGCGGGGAAGCGTTCCCGCTCCCGCGCATGCGCCGAAACCGGCCGGCTTGCAAGCGCCTGTCCGGCAAGCAGTCTTGGCCGCCTGGCCCCACCCGGGACAGCCCGTCTGGAGCGGCGGAACAGTCGATTAATCCTGGGCCGTTAGCCTTAATGCTGTGCCGCGTTGCGTTTGAGGTACGCCGATGTCTACCCACAGCGCCGCGATATTGGCGGTCTGGTCTGTTCTGCTTGTGGTTATTGGGGCCTTAACAGCCCATGTCGCGCTCCCGAGCCGCCTCCGGAGGCCCATGGCGCAGCCGCTGCGCCTCGATCCGATGGATTACGAGGGCGATGGCCCGGTGATCGACCTCGAGGCGGCGTGATCAGGACCGGGTGCGGGCGCCCGCACCCGGCAGATCCGGACGGCGTTCGGCGGTGATGCGCTCGGCCTCCGCCCGCCGCCAGCGGGCGATAGCCCCGTGATTTCCGCCGGAGAGCACATCGGGGATCGCGCGACCCTCCCAGTCCCGCGGCCGGGTGTAGTGCGGGTATTCCAGGAGACCGCCCTCGAAGCTCTCCTCGTCGCCCGATTCGCTCTTGCCCATCACCCCGGGCAGCAGCCGCACGCAGGCGTCGAGCACCACCAGGGCGGCGATCTCGCCGCCGGAGAGCACGTAGTCGCCGATCGAGACCTCCTCCAGCCCGCGCCCGGCGATCACCCGCTCGTCGACCCCCTCGAAGCGTCCGCAGACGATCAGCGCCCCCGGACCGGCGGCGAGCGCCCGCACCCGCGCCTGGGTGAGCGGCCGGCCGCGCGGAGACATCAGCAGGCGCGGGCGCGGATCGTCCGTCCCGGTCGCGGCGTCGATGGCGGCGCCGAGCACGTCGCAGCGGAGCACCATTCCGGCGCCACCGCCCGCCGGCGTATCGTCCACGGAGCGGTGGCGGCCGAGGCCGTGCTCGCGGATGTTGCGCGCCTCCAGGCTCCAGTCGCCGCGCGCCAGGGCGTCGCCCGAGAGGGACAGGCCAAGCGGGCCCGGGAACATCTCCGGGTAGAGGGTGAGGATCGTGGCCCGCCAGGGCGTGTCCGCGCGCGTCATGGCGCTTGATGGCGCGCGGGGTGCGGCACGGTCAACGTCCGCGGCACCGCCAGGGCGCTCCGCGTGTTGTCGGCCATGATCCGCGCCTTGACCCGCCGCTTGGCACTCCTCTCCGTAGCCCTGACCGGTCCGGCGCTCGCCGCCGAGCCCCTCGCACCCCCGGGCGCGCCCGCGAGCGCCTTCCCCAAGCCCGACCGGCCCGTGGCCGAGATCGTCGCGCCGCGCTGGTCCTCGGAGGCCGAGCGCGACAAGGCCGGCGAGTTCGCCGAGGTCGCCAAGGGGATGGGCATCGCCCCCGGCCAGACCGTGGCCGATATCGGCGCCGGCAGCGGCTACTATGTAGTCCGGTTGAGCCCGTCGGTCGGGCCCGGCGGCCGGGTGCTGGCCGAGGATGTGACCCCGGATTACCTGGCGGCCCTCGAGAAGCGCGTGCGCGGGCTCGGCAACGTCACCGTGGTGCGGGGCGAGCCGCATGATCCGCGCCTGCCCCCGGCATCCGTGGACGCGGCGATCCTCGTGCACATGTACCACGAGATCACACAGCCCTTCGGCCTGCTGCACAACCTCGCCCCGGCGATGCGTCCGGGCGGGCGCGTCGGCATCGTCGACGCGGACGACATTCCCTCCCGCCACGGCACCCCGCCGGCCCTCCTGCGCTGCGAGCTGGCCGCGGCCGGCTATCGGGAGACCGGCTTCCAACCCTTGAAGGGCGGTGCCTATCTCGCCGTGTTCGCGGCGCCCGCACCGGACGCGCGTCCGATGCCGGATACCATCCGCCCCTGCCGGGATGCAGAGACCGCGCGGTAGCGCCCCCTTGGGAGCGGTCGGCGCAAGCCGGTCCTGACGAAAATGGCGCCGGCCTGCTCGGCCGGCGCCAGTCGGAGGTCACCACGAAATGACGCGGGGGAGGCCCCCCGCGCGGGCGATACCGGCCTCAGCCGGCGTTCTTGCTGAGCGAGACCGCGACGAAGCGGGTCTGCCCCTTGCCGCTCTTCACCCGCATCAGCACGGCCTTGCGCCCACTGGACTCCGCTGCCCGGATCTGCGCGGCCACATCCGCCGGACGGGAGACGCTCTGGCCGCCGACGTCGAGGATCACGTCGCCCGCCTCGATACCCTTGGCGGCCGCCGGCCCGTCCGGATCAACCTGCACCACCGCGACACCCTGGTCGGACAGGCCGACATCGCCGGCTGGCGCGAGCTGGAGGCCGAGTCGCGGCTGGCCGTTGCCCGTATCCTCGTCGCGGCTCGCGACCTTGGTGCCGTCGGTCGGCATGGTGCCGAGCGTCACCGTGGCGACGTCCGACTTGCCGCCGCGCAGGTAGCTGAGCTCCACCTTCGCCCCGGGCTTCATCCCGGCGATCCGGCGCGACAGTTCGCGCGCGCTGTCCACCGTGTCGCCGTTGACTTTCTCGATCACGTCGCCCGACTTGAGGCCGGCCTTCGCCGCTGGGGTGCCGTTCTCGGCGTGGTCGACGAGGGCGCCCTTGGCCTTGTCGAGGCCGAGACCCTCGGCGATGTCCTGCGTCACCGGCTGGATCTGGACGCCGAGATAGCCGCGGGCGACCTTGCCGTCGGTGCGGAGCTGCTCTACCACCGCCTGCACGGTCTCGGCCGGGATCGCGAAGGCGAGGCCG
Source organism: Methylobacterium sp. PvR107 (assembly GCF_017833295.1). Classification (NCBI taxonomy): domain Bacteria; kingdom Pseudomonadati; phylum Pseudomonadota; class Alphaproteobacteria; order Hyphomicrobiales; family Methylobacteriaceae; genus Methylobacterium; species Methylobacterium sp. PvR107. The sequence goes on along the minus strand of NZ_JAFIBW010000001.1, from coordinate 2,264,773 downwards.
ACGCTGCCGCCCGACGGAGAGGCGATCGCGGTGTTCACGCCGACCACCTCGCCGTTGACGTTGAAGGTCGGGCCGCCCGAATTGCCCTTGTTGATCGGAGCGTCGATCTGCAGGAAGTCGTCGTACGGGCCGGCGCCGATGTCGCGGCCGCGGGCCGAGACGATGCCGGCGGTCACGGTGCCGCCGAGGCCGAACGGGTTACCGATCGCCACGACCCAGTCGCCGACCTGCGGCGCGGCCTTGCCGAACTGCACGTACGGGAAGTTCGAGCCCTCTGTGATCTTCAGCAGCGCGACATCGGTCTTGGAATCCTTCCCGATGACCTTCGCGTCGAGGGTGCGGCCGTCGTCCAGCGTCACCTGCACGGTCTTGGCATGGTCGACGACGTGGTTGTTGGTCACCACGTAGCCGTCGGCCGAGATGATGAAGCCGGAGCCGACCGCGCCGCGCGGGCCCTGATGCTGGGGCTGCATCCCGCCGGGCCCGTTCTGGCCGAAGCGCTTGAAGAACTCGCGCAGCTGCGGCGGCACGTTCTGGAGGTTGCGGCCCTGGCTCGGGCCGTCGTCGTCGTCGCTGCTCGCCGAATCGTCGAGCTTCACCTTCACCGAGACGACGCCCGGCTTCACCTTGTTGACGATGCCGGCGAACGAGCCCGGCGGGTGCTCGGGGGCCTCGATCGGGGATTTCGGAAGGGCCTGCGCGTAGGCCGGGGTGGCGGACGGCAGGTAGCCGCTGCCGAGGGCGCCGCCGGCGATCAGGGCGGCGGCGGCCACGGAGGCGAGGGCGCGGCGCGATGTGCGGCCGGAAGGACGGGTCTCGGTCATGGGGGTCTGAAACCTCTCGGGACTGATCGGGACGACGCCGGCTCACGCGGCGGTCGATAGGATCTGTCTAGAGGGCGGCCCCTGACCCGGGCGTGGCGGTCACATTACGGTTTCGACAGGTGCGGAGGCGGCTCGCCACGACGCCGTGCGGCGTGGGAAACGCCCCTGGCTTGTGCCGCTTGCCACCGCGCTTCCTCAGCGTCGATCCATGATCCCACCGCGTTCGGCAGCGGTCGGTACTTTCGGATCCGCGAGATGCCCGCCTTGAGGCTGAGGAATACAATCATGGGGACGCCGTTCGCGGCCGCCGTGTTCTTCGGATCGACTGTCGGGGCGTTGGCTGTCGAGCCGTACACAAATTTCCGCGACTATTTCGACGCCACGCCCGCCTTCGCGGTGCCGGTCGCGCGCAGCAATGCCAAGACGACCTACGGCGTCGATACGGGCCGCCACGATGCGGGTCGTGACGCCAAGACGGCAGCCAACCTGAAGCCCGGGTACCGGAATCAGGCCGGCGGGTATGTTCCGCCGGACTACACCACGCATCCGCGTGTTGCGTCACAGAATGACTTCCGGAGACCCAGCGCCATGTCGTCCGGCAGTTCGGGGGCGCCGAAGGCGTTCACCGGCGCCCTCGGCACCCGCCGGTAACGCTCAGTCCCCGCTCAGACGCGCCAGCGCCTCCTCGATCTTCACGAGCCGCGCCGCCTCGCTCTCCCGGCGCTCGCGGTTCTCCTCGATGATCTCCTCCGGTGCGCGGGCGACGAAGTCGGCGTTGCCGAGCTTGGCGTCGATCTTCTTGATCTCGCCCTCCGCCTTGCCCTGCTCCTTCTTCAGCCGCGCGACCTCGGCGGCGAGATCGACAACGCCTTCCAGGGGAAGGGCGGCGACACTGCCGCGCACCAGGAGCTGCACCGAGTTCTTGGGCGGCGTGTCCGAGAAGGTGATCTCCGACAGGCGGGCGAGGCGCAGCAGCGTGTCCCGCCACGCCTCGACCCGCGCCCGGACGTCCGCAGCCGCGCCGACCATCACGAGCGGGATCTGCGCGCCGGCCGGCACATTGGTCTCGGACCGCGCCGAGCGGATCTGGCTGACGAGATCGACCACGAAGCCGACCTCGGCCTCCGCGGCCGCATCGGCGAGGCCGCCGAGCTCCGGCCAGGATGCGAGGGTCAGGAGGCCGCGCTCGGGCAGGCCGGCGCCCTTGATCGCCCACAGCTCCTCGGTGAGGAACGGCATGAACGGGTGCAGGAGCTTGGCGACCTGATCGATCAGGAACGCCACGCTGGCCTGCGTCTCGGCCCGGATCGCGGGATCGACGCCCTCGCCCTGGAGCACGGGCTTGGCGAGTTCGAGGTACCAGTCGCAGAAGATGTTCCAGACGAAGCGGTAGGCGGCGCCCGCAGCGTCGTTGAAGCGGAAGGCCTCCAGCGCCGTTGTCACCTCGTGGACCGCGCGGGCGGCTTCGGTCAGCGCCCAGCGGTTGATCGCGCCGGTGGCGGAGCGCGGGTCGAAGGCCGGGTCTAGGCCGCAGCCGTTCAGCTCGGCGAAGCGGGCGGCGTTCCAGAGCTTGGTGGTGAAGTTCCGGTAATCCTTGACCCTGTCCTCCGACAGCTTGATGTCGCGGCCCTGGACGGCGAGCGCGCACAGGGTGAAGCGCAGGGCGTCCGCGCCCATCTTCTCGATGAGTTCGAGGGGGTCGACGACGTTGCCCTTCGACTTCGACATCTTCGCGCCCGACGCGTCCCGCACGAGGGTGTGCAGGTAGACCGTGTCGAACGGCGCCCGGTCGGTGAGGTGCAGCCCCATCATCATCATCCGGGCGACCCAGAAGAACAGGATGTCCTTGCCGGTCACAAGGGTATTGGTTGGGTAGAAGCGAGCGAGTTCCGGGGTCGAATCCGGCCAGCCGAGCGTCGAGAACGGCCAGAGGGCCGACGAGAACCACGTGTCGAGGACGTCCGGATCCCGGATCAATGGAAATTCTTTCGAATCTCCGCTACCCCATGATTGCAGCAGCGTCGCATACTCGGCGTCCGAGCGCGCTACACGGACCGTGCTGTCGGATTTTCCAATGCTTGAAAGAAACTTCGCTGCCTCCAAGATTGCCTCGGATTCGTCTAGGGCAACGAAAGCTTGTTTGTCGAAAAGGCCAGAAGTCAGATCTGACGAGAGGGTGGGGCCAAACCATGCTGGGATCTGGTGGCCCCACCAGAGCTGGCGCGACACGCACCAGGGCTCGATGTTGGTGAGCCACTGGAAGAACGTCTTCTCGTAATTCTCGGGGACGAACTTGGTCTGCCCGTCGCGCACCGCCTGAAGGGCGCGCTCGGCCAGCGGCTTGACGTTCACGTACCATTGGTCGGTCAGGTACGGCTCGATCACGACGCCCGAGCGGTCGCCGTGCGGGACCGCATGGGTGTTCGGCTCGATCATGCGCAGGCGCTCGCGCGCCTCCATCAGGGCGACGACCTCCTTGCGCGCCTGCGCCCGGTCGATGCCGTCGAGCGCCAGGACCTCCGGCTCGGGCGAGGTCCCGTCGAGGAACGCCGCGTTACCGTCGAGCAGCATCCGGCCCTCGGGATCAAGCACGTTGATCAGGCCGAGCCCGTGGCGCCGCCCGACCTCGAAGTCGTTGAAGTCGTGGGCCGGGGTGATCTTGACCGCGCCGGTGCCCTTTTCGGGATCGGAATACTCGTCGGCGACGATCGGGATCAGGCGGCCGACCAGCGGCAGGCGCACGCGCTTGCCGACCAGCGCCCGGTAGCGCTCGTCCTCGGGATGGACCGCGACGCCGGTATCGCCCAGCATCGTCTCGGGGCGGGTCGTCGCCACCGTGATGATGGCGCCGGTCTCGTTGCCGGACTCGTCCACCACCGGGTAGTCGAAGTGCCAGAGATGGCCCCTGGTCTCGATCTGCTGGACCTCCAGGTCCGAGATCGCGGTCTGGAACTTCGGATCCCAGTTCACCAGCCGCTTGTCGCGGTAGATCAGGCCCTGGCGGTGCAGGTCGACGAAGGTCTTGAGCACGGCGCGGCTCAAGCCCTCATCCATGGTGAAGCGCTCCCGCGACCAGTCGCAGGAGGCGCCGAGGCGCTTGAGCTGGTTGACGATGGCCCCCCCGGATTCCGCCTTCCAGGACCAGACCTTCTCGACGAAGGCCGCGCGGCCGATCTCGCGGCGACCGGGTTCCTTGGCCTCGGCCATGCGCCGCTCGACCACCATCTGGGTCGCGATCCCGGCATGATCGGTCCCAGGCTGCCACAGCACGTCCTTGCCGCGCATGCGCTCGAAGCGGCACAGCACGTCCTGCAGGGTGTTGTTGAGGGCATGGCCCATGTGCAGCGAGCCCGTCACGTTCGGCGGCGGGATCACGATGCAGTACGGTGGAGCGCCGGCGCGCTCGGGACGGCCGGCGCGGAAGGCGTCCGCCTCGGCCCAGGCTGCGGAGATCCGCGCCTCGACGGAGGCGGGCTCGAAGGTCTTGTCCATCATCGCGGGTACGGGCGGGCGCTTGTCCAAAGGGGGTTGGACCCGCTTTCGACCGTCACGCCGCTTCCGTCAACACGCGGCCGACGCCCCCGGGGCTGGGCGACATGGGTGCCATCGCGAATGTGCGGCGCGTCCAACGACAAACCCGGCGTTCCGGGGCTGCACAGAAGGGCCCGGAACCCAGACACTCAACCCGTGCCCGTGCTTGGCGCTTCGGCGGCTCTCGGTGCCGGGTTCCGCTATGCGGACCCGGGATGACTGGGAGGGGCGAAGTCGTTCGGCTCGTTCCCCTGAAGGACCCGCGGATCCCGCCCCGCTGCCCGGGTGTGAAACTCAGCGCCCGCGCGAGACGCGCTCGATCTCGGCACGCACGAGGCGCTCCACTACAGCCGGCAGGTTGTCGTCGAGCCAGGATTTCAGCATCGGCCGGAGCATCTCCTTGACGAGATCCTCCAGGGTCCGGGCGTTCTGCGTCAGCACCGTGTGGGCCAGCAGATTGAACGCGCCGCTGACGCTGGCGTCGGTGGCCGGCGAGACCAGGGTCTCGAGCTCCGGCTCCGGCCGCGCCGCCTGGAACACCGGCTGCGGTGGCGGCGATGGCGGCGGCGGTGCCGGAGGCTCCGGGATCGGCTCCGGCTCCATGGCGACCGGCTCGTCGAAGTCGATCGCGTCGAAATCGATCATCGCCGGCTCTGGCTCCGGCGCGACGGCGCGCGGGCGGACGACCGGTTCAGCGACCTCGGCGAGATCGAGCACGTCGTCGGGCTCGGGTGCCGGGGCGACCTCGGCCGGCTTGGTCGCCTGATCGTCGGCGATGATCCTCCGGATCGACGCCAGGATCTCTTCCATCGAAGGCTCGTGCGCCTTGTCGGCAGCCTTGTCCTGGAAATTGGTGTCCGGGATCTTGGGGCTTGCTGCACTCATCGGCAGGCGCACTCGGGCATGGGAGACTGGAAAGCGGCCCGAACGGGCCGGTGTTCAATCAGTATTCCATGCCATTTCGTTGCGGCAAGCGCGCCCGCACCACACTCCCCGTGGAAAAGACCTCAGCGCCCGTCCGGCGTGCGCAGGCCGAACCACAAATCCTTGACCTGATCGTAATGGACCTTGGCGCTGTAGTACTCGACCGGCAGGGCGGTGAACCGCGCCGTCAGCTGTCCGATCGCCTGAACCACCCCGTAGGAAAAGATCACGCGATCGCGCTGGGCGACGATCAGATTCACGCGCGAGGTCAGGAGCTCCTGCTGCGCGTTGAGCACGTCGAGGGTCGTGCGCTGGCCGACACGCGCTTCCTCGCGCACGCCGTTCAGCGCCACCTCGTTGGCCTGGACCTGGGCCTGCGCGGCGATGACCTGGGCCTTCGCGGCCTCCAGTCGGCCCCAGAAATCGACGATCTGCGCCCGGACCTGGTCGCGTGCCTGGTCGACCTGGATGCGGTTCTGGCCGACCGTCTCCTTGGCCTGGCGGATCGACGCGTAGACCTGGCCGCCCTCGTAGATCGGGATCCTGAGCTGGCCGCCGACGAATCCGACGAAGAAGCTCTGGTTCGGGCCACTCGAATCGTAGTATTGGGTAAGTGTGCCTGTCAAATTCAGCTGCGGCGCAAGCTGCCCTTCCAGTACCTTCACTTGTGCCTCGGCGGCATCGACAGCGTGCATGGCCGACACGATCTGCGGATGCTCGCGCAAGCCGATGGCAATGGCCGCATCCAGTGTTCGCGGTACGAATCGGTCCAACGGCCGGCCCGGAGCTAATTGGCGCGGTTCCACGCCGATATTCTGACGATAGATGCCGATGCTCGTGCGCAGGGCCGACTCAGCCGCGCTGACCTGCGAGCGTGCTCCGGCTAGGCGGGCTTCCGCCTGCGCAACGTCCGTGCGCGTGACCTCACCGACGTTGAACCGGTCGCGCGTCTGTCGAAGCTGCTCCTCCAGAACCTCGACATTGTTCCGGTTCAGCTCGAGCGTGGCCGTGTTGCTGAGCACGTTCATGTAGGATTGAACGGCGTTGTAGAGGACCGTCAGCTCCGTGAAGCGCAGGATCTCGCGCTGGCTGTAGACGGTCGACTCGGCACGCCGGGTCGTGTTGTCGGTCTGGAATCCGTTGAAGATCGTTTGCGAGATGCTCAGGCCCGCGCTGCTCGGAAGGTAGGTCGATGCCACCGTCCGTCGCGACGTGATCGTCTGCGCCGTCGTCGCGTTCGACGCCGCAGAGCCGAGCGAGGAACCGCCCCCGCTCGCTGTCGTGCCCGACGTGAGTCCTGACGTTAGGCCGGAACCCAACGTTCCGGCGGCTCCGAGACCGGTCGTGGTGCTCAGCCCGGACCCGAGACCCGTCGATGTGCCGAGAGTGGAGGCGGCATTGGCGGTGTTGCCCAGGGCCGATGCGGTTCCAGTCGAGGTCGCTGAACTCGCCGAAGAGTTGGGCACGGAGATGGAGCTGCTGCCCTGGGTCTCCAGGTACTGGACGCCAATCGCAGCGTTGACATTGACCTGCGGCCGGTAGCCGGATTGCGCGATCGCGACGTTCTCGTCGATCGCGCGCACGCCGGCACGGCTCGCGTTGAGGCTCGGGTTGCCCTGATAGGCCTTCGCGAGTGCGCTCTCCAACGTCTCGGCGGTAGCCGGAGCCGTTGCTAAGATCGCGAGCCCGGACGCCACCATTCCGACCCCGCGGAATGATGGGCGACTCGCTGGCGGACGTCGTTTCACGATGAACAAGCCCTTCCGGCCTCTTCCGATCCGGATGTCTGCGACGAAAACAGCCAAGGCATGGCGTTCCGTTGGGATCCGATTAAGCCCACCCCACCGTCACGCTTAACGCAAATCGAGCGTCTTGGCTCGCGTCGGCTGCCCGATGGCCTCTGAAAGTGTGCGGTTGGGGCATTAAGGTGACAGGTCTCAGACGGGGCGCCGGGCCGCCCTTTTGCGGCGGCGAGCCTCCCTACGAAAGCGCTTTTTCGGTGGCGGCGCGCGGCTTCAATGGCCGCGTCGTGCGATGGAGGCCGGGGCTGGCGCGCATCCGGATGCTCCGCGCTCCGGGACCGGCGCGACACCACACGACGGATCGCCGCCATGCTCAATAGCGATCCTCGGCCGGCACCCCGGCGCCCGGTTCGGCCTCGGGGGCGTCGTTCGGGCGAGCCGAATCGCGCGCTGGGCGGGGTCTCGCCGCCCGTGGCGGCGTGGCGGGCACCTTCGGCTTCGCGAGCGTCCCGGGCGGTCCCATCTTGCCGGGCGGCCCCGGGGGGCCGGGTGGTCCGTGAGGTCCTTGCGGACCGCGGGCACCGGGCGCACCCGCCGGACCCGCCGGGCCGACCTCACCTGCCGGGCCCGGAGTGCCTGCCAGGCCGGGAGCGCCTGTCGGGCCCGCCGGACCGGCTGCCCCGACCAACCCGGGGGGGCCTGCCGGGCCCGCCGGACCGATCTCTCCGGCAGCGCCGGCCGGTCCGGGATCGCCGCGCGCGCCATCGGCGCCGGGGGGGCCGGGCGGTCCCATGGTGCCCGGTTCGCCTCGTTGGCCGGGCTCTCCTCTCTCCCCGCGCGGCCCTGCCGGTCCGACAAGCCCGGCCGCCTGCGGCCCCATCTGACCACAGCCGGCGATGACGACATCGCGGGACTGGCGCGGGGTGCGGAGCGTCGCGATACAGGTCGCCGGATGGTAGACGACGCGGAACTCAAAGTAGCCGCGGCCGTCTGTTCGCTGCGGAAACTTATCGTCCAGGGTAATCTCTGTATCGGGGTCGTCGGCATACCCGATGATCCAGAGATCCCCACCGGTAATCTTCGCGGCCTCGATGCGCATATCGGCCCGTGCGGAGACAGGACAGGCGGCTGCTGCAATCATCAGCGAATAAAGGGCGCGGCGTGTGCGCAAGGCGCGCATGACGAGTCCTGCAATCAGTCCGGCAGTCACACTACCGTCGGGTTTGATTAAGCATTCTCATGCGGATGGAATGCAATGTGAAAAAAGCGAATCCCGCGGCTTATAGGTACATATTCGATATTCGGGTGGGGGATTAGCCCTATCAACGATAGGAACACATCTGGTGTGCAGGCCGCACTTCCCTGGCGCGGATGGCAACGCCACCGCGATGCGGATGGAGGGGCAAGGCGGCCATCTTGGCCCGCGGCGGCGTGGTCCCGATGATCCTCGGCGCGACCGGGCAACGGTCAGGCCGCCTCGGTCCGAGCGACGAGCAGCGTGGGTTCCAAGGCGCGCACCGACATCGGTCGGCCGAGGTGATAGCCCTGGAGGAACGGACATCCCATCGCCTGCAGGATGTGGAGATCCTCGGCGGATTCGACGCCCTCGGCGACGACCTCGAGCCCGAGCAGCCGGCCAAGGCCCAGCACGGCGAGAACCAGCCCGTGCTTGTCCTCGCAGGTCCCAAGCCCGGTGACGAAGCTCCGGTCGATCTTGATTCGATCGGCTCGGAGCTGGCGCAGCGATGAGAGCGACGAGTAGCCGATGCCGAAATCGTCCAGGGCCACCCGGATACCGGCCCGCGACAGGGCCTGCAGCTTGCTTTGCACCGCCCCGATATCGAGCGCGGTCTCCTCGGTGATCTCGATCTCCAGCATGGCGGGCGGCAGGTCGAGGAGGCTCAGCCGCTCAATGACGATCTCGTCAACCGGAACCTGCGCCATCTCCCGCGGGGAGATGTTCATCGCCACGCGGACGGTGCCGAGTCCCCGGCTGCGCAGGATCTGCATCATCGCGCAGACCTGCTCGAGGATGGTGCGGAGCAGCGATTCGGTCAGGCCGACAGACGCGGCCGCCGCGATCAGGTCCGGCGGCGCGATCCAGCCGAGCCGGGGATGCTGCCAACGCACCAGGGCTTCCAACCCCACCAGCGTATGCGCATCCAGGGCGTAGATCGGCTGAAACCAAACCTCCAGGGCGTTCTCGGCCAGCGCCTGGGAGAGATCGCGTTCCAGGTCGCGGCGCATCTGCAGGCGGTCACGCAATCCGGCATCGAAGGTGCGGAACTGGCTCGGGCCGGACGCCTTTGCGGCATACAGCGCTTCGTCGGCGCAGCTCAGCATCTCGGTCAGGCTCGGTTCGGGTCCGGCATGGATGCCGATGCTGACCCCGAGCCGGCCCGCATCGAAGCCCGCAAACGGCAGGCCGACCGCCGCGATGAGGCGCTCCGCCAGCACGTCGTGGGACGTCCCGGAAACGGTGTGGTCGTACAGAACCGCGAACTCGTCGCCGCCGAGGCGGGCGGCGAGACCGGTCTCCGGCGCGGCGGCGCGCAACCGGCGGGCGACCTCGATCAGCACATGATCGCCGGCTTTGTGCCCGTAGACGTCGTTGACGAACTTGAAGCCGTCGAGGTCGAGCAGCAGCAGGCTGTGCGCGCCGGCCGCGAGCCGGTCTTCCGCCTGCTGGATGAAGCCGGCCCGGTTCAGCAGGCCGGTCAGGTCGTCGTGCGTGGCGCGCCAGCGCATCTCGTCGACGAGGGCGCTCGCGCTCGCATGGGCCTCGGCGCGCGAGCGCGCCAGCGCGGTGGCCTCGTTCTTGAGCCGGCTCGCCTCGCGGAACCCGGCCTCGCTGCGGAAGGCGGTGTGGGTCAGGGCGAGGAAATAGAGCAGCACGCAGGCCGCCAGGCAGGTCCGGTCGAAGTCCCCGGCAACGATGAGGCAGCCGGTCACCGACAGCAGCGGGAGCAGGATGAAGCTGACCGGGATGCGAGCGTACGCCGTCCCGTGGGTCACGGCTCCGGCCGTGACGCCGCAGGTCACGCCGAGGTAGAACAATGCCTGCGGGGTGGTGTAGCCCTCGCAGAGCAAAGGCTGGCAGGCCCAGACCGAGCCGGACAGGAACGCCGCGGCGGCGTTGGCGCGCAGGTGCCGCTCGACCGAGCGCGCGGCCGCCTCGGCCATGCGCGGCGGCATGTCGGCCGTGAGGGACAAGCCGAGGCAGGGCGCGCGGCAGACCGCGATGCGCAGCAGGTTGACGCCGGTCGAGGCCGCAAACCAGAGGGCTCCCGCAGACCCGTGATCGCTTCGGAACGCGACCAGCAGGCTCGCCAGCCCGAGCAGCATGTTGATGGGGATCGCCGTCAGGACGCTGCCGCGCATGGCTTCGAGCTGGTCCCGACGGACCAGCGCGTCGCGCATCGATCCCGCAGGTCCGACGCCCTCGCCGGGGCCGGATGTCTCCGGACCGGATCTCTTCTGGTCCTGACCGATCATCGCGTGTCCACTGAGAGGCGCGTGAGGATTGCCAGGGAATCGTAAGATATCGTTGAAGATCGGCCGGGAAGCCGAGATCTCCCTGATCTGAACCGGTCTTGCGGTTGATCGAGGCGTCAGGCCGCAAGCCATGTCAGTCCGGCTGCCGAACACCATATCGATTCGCGCGCCACTTCAGGCGCCCGGACCCGCCATGGCACTGACCCGCGATCTTCTCGACATCCGGACGATCTACCACGAGCCCGCGGTCGAGGCGTTTCCCGTCGGGCAGCAGATCCTCGCGCGCTACCCCGAGGCGGAGCGCATCGCGGTGCCGTCCCACTGGAACATTCCGGACCTGCACGGGAATGCCGGGTCCGTGGAGGATTGGGTCCGGATCAAGCGCTCGACGCTCGTTCTCGGCGTGAAGAAGAGCCTGACGATGCGCCCGAACGGGCGCAGCGCCCATTTCATCGCGCCCTCCACCTCCAACGGCTGCGCCATGGCCTGCGCGTATTGCTACGTGCCGCGCCGCAAGGGCTTCGCGAACCCGATCTCGTTGTTCGTGAACGTCGAGCAGGCCTGCGCGGCCATCGCCCGGCATGCCGGGCGACAGGGACCCCTGTCCGAGCCCGACGCGATCGATCCGGACTTCTGGATCTACGACATCGGCGAGAACGGCGATCTTTCGGTGGACGCGGCCGTCAGCAGCGGCGTGCGCAGCATGGTCGGGCTGTTCCGATCCCTGCCGAACGCGAAAGCTTCCTTCGCCACCAAGGCGGTGAATCGCGAGCTTCTGGATTACGATCCGCAAGGCAAGACTCGGATCCGCTTCTCGCTCATGCCGGCCAAGATCGCCAAGATCGTCGACGTACGCACCGCCGCGATTTCGGAACGGATCTCCGCCATCGATGACTTCATCGCCGCCGGCTACGAGGTCCACGCCAATTTCTCGCCCGTGATCCTCTACGAGGGCTGGGAGGCCGATTGGCGGGCGCTGTTCGCCGAGATCGACGGCACGCTGTCGGACGCCGCCAAGGCGCAGCTCAAATGCGAGATCATCATGCTGACCCACAACGCGGATCTGCACGCCGTGAACCTGGGCTGGCATCCCCGTGCCGAGGATCTGCTCTGGCGGCCGGATATCCAGGAGGCGAAGGTCTCGGAGGGCGGCGGCACGAACCTGCGCTACCGGGCCGGTTGGAAGGGCCAATGGCTCGCCCGGTTCAAGACCCTGCTCGCCGAGACCATGCCGTACTGCACGGTGCGCTACGCCTTCTGAACTCCGGGGCCGCGCGCGGCGTTGGGGCGCCGGCGGAGGAGTTCGGATCCATGTCCATGCACGAGGCTTATATCCGCGAGGCGGTGGCGCTTGCCGAGGCGAATGTCGCGGCCGGCGGCTCACCCTACGGGGCGGTGATCGTCCGCGACGGCGCCGTGCTCGTGCGCGCGGCCAACAATGTGCACGCGACCAACGACCCGAGTGCCCATGCCGAGATGGTGGCGTTGCGCGAGGCGAGCCAGATCCTGGGCCGTCGCGACCTGTCCGATTGCGTGATGTACGCGAGCGGCCGCCCATGCCCGATGTGCCATGCCGCCATGCGGCTCGCGGGCTTCAAGCAGGGCTATTTCGCCTTCTCGGCCGAAGAGGCCGAACAATACGGCGCCGGCAGCGCCGCGATCTACGCCGAATTATGCCAGCCGCTCGAGACGCAGCCGATGCAGCTGAGCCAGATCCGGCCGGCCGGCGCAGCGCCCTATGCCGCGTGGCAGGCGCGCCGGGGCGCCTGACGCGTCAGTGAGTCCAGGGCGCGGTACGGTTGAATTTGAAATTGTCGGAGTAGGACAGGCCCTTGCGCAGGGCCGGCTTTGCCGGCTGCTCGACCCGGTAGGCGACGCCCTCGCGCTTCGCGTAGGCCACGGCCTCGTCCTCGGTGTCGAATTCCAGCCGCACCTGCTGCATCATGTCGGAGGACCCGTTCCAACCCATGAGCGGATCGATCTCGCGCGGGCTGGTCCGATCGAACTCCAGGATCCACTGCTTGGTCCGGGCGAGGCCCGACTGCGTGGCATCCCGAGATGGACGGAAGATCCGGGCGCTCGGCATCTGACGCGACATGCTCCTGAATAAATGGTCGGGGCGATAGGATTCGAACCTACGACCCCCTGGTCCCAAACCAGGTGCGCTACCAGACTGCGCCACACCCCGACACCCCAGCGAGGGGTTCAGATCCCTAGCGTCTCGGCCGCCGGCCCGCAAGGCAGCCGAGATGGTCCGGCACGTCAACCGGGCCGTCGCTCGAGAGGCGGAGGCCAGGACGCGACCCGGCCCAGCAGACCCGGCGCTTGATTGTCGCGAAGAGGCCGAACGCTCTCGAGTCCTGGCCGCACGTCCCAACGGGCCAGCGCCATTCCGATCAGGATGAGCGCGCAGCCGATGAGGAACAGCCAGCCGGCCACCCCGCCCCGCAGGTCCGCGCCGGTCGGCGGGGAGCGAGGGGCCTCGCGCCATCCGGCACACCGCGCGCGGCGTTGCACCCGGGCGGTCCGCCCCTCGGCGTATGGCGCGGCGGGCTCCGACACCAGCCTACGCCTTGTCCGGCTCGGACGTGCCGGGATCGGTCCCGATGCCCCGGTAGGAAAAGCCCTTCGCGCGGACATCCTGCGAACGGTAGATGTTGCGCAGATCGACCATGACCGGCGTGTTCATGATCCGGGCGAGGCGACCGAGATCCAGGGCCCGGAAGGCGTTCCACTCGGTGACGATGACCAGGGCGTCGGCGCCCTCAGCGCAGGCATAGGCATCCTCGGCATAGGTCACCTCCGGCATCAGCGCGCGGGCCTGCGCCATGCCCTCCGGATCGTAGGCCACGATCCGCGCGCCGGCATCCTGCAGCCCGGCCACGATCGCCAGCGAGGGCGCGTCGCGCATGTCGTCGGTGTCGGGCTTGAACGTCAGCCCGAGCAGCGCCACCGTCTTGCCCCGCACCGAGCCGCCGCAGGCCTTGATCACCTTGCGGGCCATGGCGCGCTTGCGCTGGTCGTTGACCGCCACCACGGTCTCGACCAGCCGCAGCGGCGTGCCGGCATCCTGGGCGGTCTTGACCAGCGCCAGCGTGTCCTTGGGAAAGCACGAGCCGCCATAGCCCGGCCCGGCATGCAGGAACTTGGCGCCGATGCGCTTGTCCAGGCCGATGCCGCGGGCGACCTGCTGGACGTCGGCCCCGACCGCCTCGCACAGGTCGGCGACCTCGTTGATGAAGGTGATCTTGGCGGCCAGGAACGCGTTGGCGGCGTACTTGGTCAGTTCGGCGGTGCGCCGGTCGGTGACCAGGATCGGCGCCTGATTGAGGTAGAGCGGCCGGTAGACCTCGCGCATCACCGCCTCGGCGCGGGCATCCTGGGTGCCGACCACGATCCGGTCGGGCCGCTTGAAGTCGGCGATCGCCGCGCCCTCGCGCAGGAATTCGGGGTTCGACGCCACCGAGACCTCCGCGGCCGGGTTGGCCTCCCGGATGATCCGCTCGACCTCGTCGCCCGTGCCCACCGGCACCGTCGACTTGGTGCAGACCACCGTATAGCCGCGCAGCGCCGGGGCGATTTCCCGGGCGACCGCGTGGACGAAGCTCAGGTCGGCGAAGCCGTCGCCGCGGCGCGACGGCGTGCCCACCGCGATGAACACCGCATCGGCATCGGAGGCCGCGGCCGCCAGGTCGGTGGTGAAGATCAGCCGCTCCTGCCGCACGTTCTCGGCGACCAGCGCGTCGAGGCCCGGCTCGTAGATCGGCATGCGGCCGGCCTTGAGCGCGGCGATCTTGTCGGCGTCCTTGTCGACGCAGACGACGCTGTGACCGAAATCCGCGAAGCACGCCCCGGAGACGAGCCCGACATAGCCTGAGCCGACGATCGTGATCTTCATCTGGATCTCCTTGGTTGAAACCGAGTCGGGGTGACGGGTGAGGCGCTGCGGTGGCTCGATCCGCTCAAGCGGGCACGGCGACGAGCGCGCGATGGGGTTTCGGCCGGGTGCGCGCCTGAGCCCGCGCGGCGATCCCCGGCATGAGGTCGGGCAGGAGCGCGACGAGCATGACCAGCGCGAACATCTCGACGCCCGATCCTTCGGACCACATGTAGGCCGCGATCGGGATCAGGATGATGAGCATGCAACGCGGGTAAGCGGTCTGCCCGTTCGCGCGGTACAGGGTGATGCTGTCCATCGTCGTCAGGTAGAGTGTTCTCAGCATCGGTATCAGCATGAAGGTCATGCCGAAGATGCCGTGCTCGGCAAGTACTCTCCAGAATTCATTATGCGCGACGCCGGTCAGAAACTTCGGATAGTTCGCGAAATGGCTCCGGGCGTAGTTCGCGGTCGATTCCATCCCCGAGCCGAAGATCGGATTGTCGTTGAACAGCTGGGTCGCGACCTGGATGCCGAGCTTCCGCTGGGCATCGCTCAAGGAAGCGGGGATACCGCCCTGGAGAATGTACAGCGGATCATTGCGCGCATCCGAACCCGCGAAGATGCTGTCGATGCGGCGGAAGACGTAGCCGTCGAGCAGGACATCGCCGGCGATGACGACGACGAGGCCGGCGCAGACCGCCAGCGCGAAGCCGCGCAGGCTGTTCAGGTCGAGGTAGACGGCCAGACTGATCAGGAAGAAGGCCGGAAGCGCCTTGCGCTCTCCCGACATCAGGATGAGCACGCACAGGAGCGCCCAGATCGCGGCCGTGAGCGCGTTGCGCGGCAGGACCTTGAGCACGATCCCGACGCCGACGCAGGCCGGCAGGAAGATGAACAGCGACTTCGGGTCCCCGAGCCGCTTCCAATCGGTCAGATAGCCGTTCGCCACGTGCCACGCGACGTTGACCGCGACGATGCAGGCCATGATTGCGAGGGCAAAGACGTAGTGCCGGCGCGTGAGAGCGGCGGGGTTCACATTCAGCAGCACGACGCCGAACGACACGAGGATCATGACCTGGATCGCCCGACGCAGGCCGTAGAGGAAGTCGTTCTCCAGGCAGCTCGGCACCGTGCAGACAAGATAGAAGACGATCATCAGGAGCAGGCCCGTGCTGATCTTGAAGTGCGCCAGGCTCTTGCTCGCGAGGCAGGGCACCGTGATCGACATGATCAGGATGTCGAACGGCTTCAGGCTGCCCAGCGGCGTGTTGGCCGTAAGCCCGCTGAAGAGCCCGGCCAGCGCCAGCACTAGGCCGGCCGCCACGGCTCGCTCCATCAGGGACGGTGCCGTCACCGGACGGCCCCGGCGCCACGCTCGCCCGGCGGCTTACCTGGGGTGGCCCGAACCGGTGGCCGGCCCGACTCGTTGGCCGCGACGGTGGCGCCGCGCGTGCCGTCCTTCTGCTCGACATTCCCCGCGGGCTGATCGGCCTGCGAAGTCGGCTTGTCATTGGAGAAGTTCGTCTGAGGGGGGAGCGGCGGGACCAGCTCGGCTTCCAGCGACACCTCCAGCACGTCGCCGGGCAGCAGTTCGGTATCGTCCCGGGCCGGGCGGCGCACCCGCCCCCCCGTCGCACTGCGCCGCGAGATCTTGAGATCGGGCTCCGCGCCCTTGCCGCGGACGAGCTGCGACTTGACGAGGCCGGTATAGACCAGCTTGTCCCCGACGGCCTCCAGCTTGTTGCGCAACGCGGCAATCTTGGAGACCGAGTTCTGGAGATCCTGCGTCAGGTCCATCTGGCGCTTGTCGGACGTCCTCTGGAGGTTGCGCCGGGCGTCCTCGCGATCCTTCTTCACCTGCTCGATCTGATTCTGCGTCTGGAGCGCGCGGGTGGAGGAGAGCAGCATGGACCGCCTTGCATCGGTCAGCCGGGTGATCGGCACCGCTCCGCGCTGGAACAGCTCGCGGATTCGCTCGTAATCGGAGGCGTCGAGGTCGGCGCCCTCCTTCTCGTTCTTCTGCTGCTCCGTCAGAACCGTCAGGTTGTGGTCGGACTGCACGATGGCGCGCTCGAAGAAGTCGCGCTCCTTCTGGTAGTCGGCGTTGCGGACCTTCATCTGCTCCGCCTCGAGGCGGATGATCTGCTGCACGGCTGCGGGACGCAGCGGGGTGCCGCGGACGTCGAAACCGCCCAGATCGGCCTGCCCCTTCAGCTCAGCCTCCAGGCGCGCGATGCGGCTCTGCTCGCGCACCAAGTCCATCCAGAGCGTGTCGTAATCGCTCTTCATGTCGGCGGTATCGAGGAACGGATTGCTGAGCCGGAACCGCATGATGTCGTACCCGCCGGCCAGGGTGATGGCCTGGCTCACCAGGATGCCTGGACGGAACGCGATCTCGCCGGGACGCGCCACGTCACCGCTTATGTAGATCGGGCGATACTCCGCGATCGTGACAGTCACGTCGTCGGGCTCGATCGTCTGCACCGTGTCCCGTCCGTCGAGCGTGCGCTGCTTGAGCACCTTCCGCGACAGCGCCGTGCAGATCTGCCCGCGCAGCTCCTGCAGGGTCAGGCCCGCCGCCGTGACGGGTCCCGCCAGATGAAGCTGGACGTCGCCGTCGAGCCCAACCACAACGCGCTGTTTCAGGTCCGACATGCCGACGACGTTGATCTCCAGGACGTCTCCGGGCTCCATCCGGTGCGCCGCCGACGCGCTGGAGGCCGGCCGGGTCGGCGCGGTCGCTGGGTCGGCCAAGCTCTGCCCGGAGACCACCATGGTCGCGAGCACAACCGTCAGACCGAGCCATCTCGCGCTGCGTTCACGCATGGTTGCTGTCCTCGTCTGGGGTGCGGCGTCCGCCACGATCATTCCGGGCATCGTCGCTCTCATCGCCCGGCCGGCCTGTCCGACGCGCGGGCGCGGATCGGCACGGCCGTGCCGATCCGCAGCGCTGACAGGCGCCGCAGGTCCGGGGCGCCCTGCGGAAACAGCAGGCGCCGCAACCGCGGGAATTCGGCCAGGAGGCGGGCCATTGCGAAAGCGAGCGCTAGGGTGAGTGCGAACAGCACCAGCCCCATGCCGATATCGCCAGAGGCAATGCCGAGCTTCCGGCTCACGGTGAGCAGCCCAATGTAGATCGGCTGGTGGAACAGATAGATCTCGAGTGAGTGCCGCCCGAGATCCGCGAAGATGACTTGCGTCGCAGCGAGCCCGCACACGGTCAGGCCCGAGAACAGGACGATCAGCTGAGCGGCATCCGCCGCAAGCAGCCGGACGGGCTCGGCGATCGAGGGGACTTCCAGCTTGCCCAGCGAGAACAGCGGCGCTGAGGGTGATGCGCCGAAGACGGGTCCCGCATGGCGGTAGAGAACGGCAAGGAGGGCCGCGACGAGCAGCGCCGGCCCGACCTGCCGGAGGGGGATTCGGAACCCGCCGCTCTGCAGCGCATGCGCGACGAGACCGGGGAAGAGCATATAGGCGACGATCGGCCATCCGAGCGGCGTCACCTGAAGCCAGGCCGCAGGCAGCAGCCCGACACACAGATGCGCCGCGAACGCCAGGACGAGCAGCAGGCGCAGGGACGGCATCGCCGCGGCGCCGAGAAGCTTCAGGGTGAAGCGCAGGCCGATCAGCGCCGGCAGGAACCAGAGGATCTGCAGGCCGGTGACCCGCTCAAAAACCGGTACGCTCATCGCGAAGGCGGCGTAGGGGACGCCCAGGACGGCCTCGCCCGGGCTTCGGCCGCTGAAGAGGGCGAACAGGCCCGCGTAAAGCGTGCAGAAGACCACCATGGGCCAGCCGTAACGGACCAAGCCGTCGGCCCAGCCGAGCCGGCTCCATTCGCCCCGCGGCCGGAGGAACGGCAGCAACAGGAACATCGCCACGTGGACAAGGTAGAGACCGCCCCGCGCCTCCCCGGCCACGGCCTCGAAGGTATGGTTGTGCCCGGCCACGATGAGCGCGATGAAGACACCCTTGAAAGCGTCAAGCCGCGCCGCATCGGACGACCGGCCGCCGTACGGGCTGACCGTCGGACTCGGAGAGACGGGTGACGGGATCATGAGGCTTCGCCGCCGTGCCGGGTGGGATTGGTCTGGGCGGGCGGGACATGTCCGGCAACGCCGCGTTGCTCGCGACGCCGCGGCGCCGGGCGGCCGCGGCGCAGCGAGGCGAGCATCCGCGGGATCGCGTTACGCCAAGTCGGAACAGGCTGCGCCGCCAGCTCAGGCTCGGAACGCTGCAGGTAGGCGCCGTATCGGCTACCGCGATTCGCATCGATCTGCTTGAGGAAGCGGGGATCGATGCGGTTGAGAACGACACCCAGGAGCTTGTCGCGGATGACACGGTTCGCGGCGAGTTCGGCCCGGACAACATCCTGTGTCGTCTGCCCCCATTCCGCGACCAGGAGGAACCGGTCGATCAGCCGGTTCGCCGCGCGCACGTCGACCACCGGCACGAGAGGCGGAAGGTCGATCAGGACGTAGTCGAACGCCTCGCGCGTCCAGGCGAGCACCTGCGCCAAGCCCGAGGCCGGGATCAGCTCGGCCATGTGTCGACCGCCCTCGTAGGCGCCGACCGGAAGGAAATGCATCCCGGTGTCGGGGCACTGCCAGAGCACATCCGCGACGGGCACCTCGCCGCGGAGCACCTCGACCAGGGCCGGGGCGCCAGCCTCGCTGACGCCGAGGGTGAGCGCCCGGCGGCGCAGATCGCCGTCGATCAGCAGCACGCGGTGCCCGCCATGGGCGATCAGCCGCGCGAGGTTCAGCGCGATCGTGCTCTTGCCCTCGCCGGGCAGCGTGGAAGTTATGCCGATGATCTGTGCCTGGTCGCCGGATTCGACGTCGATGGCGACCCGGATCGAGCGCAGCGTCTCGGTGAACAGCGAGGTCGGCTCGATCACCGAGTAGCGCTCGATCAGCGTGCTGCAGCGGATCTGGCGCTCGTCCGTGCAGGGGACCGCGGGCAGGCGCGGGCTCTTTCCGCCCGGGATTTCGGTCAGGAGGCCCAGGCACTCGGCCCCGGTAGCGGCCTCGATCTGATCCGGCCGGCGGATCACCCGGTCCGTGGCCTCCCGCAGGAAGGCGACGCCGAGACCTGCCATCAGGCCGAGCACGCCGGACACGGCCAGGACGATCACGGTGCGCGGCTCGGATTTGCCGGAGGGAGGAAAGGCAGCCGTGATGATCCGGGCGTCCGTGGTCGGCAGCAGCGCCTGCTGGCTGGCCTCCATGAATTTCGTCAGCATGCTGTCGTAGAGGCCCTTGTAGCTCTGGGCCGAGCTCTCCAGCTCCCGCAAACCGACCGCCTTGAGGTCCGTGTCGGCCGACACCTTCAGCATGTGGCCCAGATTGGTCTGGATCGCCTCCTCGCGCGCCTTCGCCACCTCAAACTCGCCGCGATAGACCTCGGCGAGCCGCCGCAGCTCGTCCTCGAAGGCGCGCTGGGCCTGCTTGAGCGAGTTGCGCAGGCTCTCGGAGGCGGAGTTGTCGCGGCCGAAGCGCCGGGACCAATCCTGCTCGCGGGCCGTGAGGTCGACGATCTGCTGCCGCAGGCGGCCCAGCACATCGCTCTTCAAGCTGTCGATCGTGGTGGCGTCGGGCATCCCGTCCTTGAGCGCCCGTTGCGCCCATTCGAGCCGCACATGCGTCTCGGCGGTCAGACCGCGCGCGGTGGTGAGCTGCGTGCTGAGTTCGGCAAGCTGCTGATCGCTGATCAGGCCGCGCCCGATCGTGACGAGATTGTTGTCCGCCTTGAACGACTGGACCGCCCGATCCGCCGCGAAGGTCTGCTCGCGAAGTTCCGCGATGCGATCCTGAAGCCAGACGGTGGCACGCCGCGTCGTCTCGCGCTTGGCGTCGAGCTCGCCCGCGATGTACCCGGCCGCCACGCCGTTGGCGATGCGCGCCGCCAGCTGCGGCGTCCGCGCGGAGAAGCTGATCTCGATGACGTAGGTGATGCCGAGGCGGTTGATCTTCAGGTTGTTCCCGAAGCGGCTCAAGGCTTCGCGCAGGCGATCCTCCGAGGTGGGACGCGATTCGTTGCCGAGCAGACGGGCGATTCGCGCCGTGATCATGCTGCCGAGACCCGTGGATTTCGGCATGAAGTCGGGATCGTCGAGGAGCTTGAGGTCGCGGATCACCGATCGCGCCAGGTTCTCGGAGCGGATGACTTCGACTTGGCTCTCCACCGAGGCGGCGTCGAAGGTGTCGCTTGAGACGACCGATTGCTGCGGCGAGAACAGCTGCGCCCGCCGCGTGTCGATGAGCATCCGCGCGGTGGATTGGTAGACCGGCGCAGCCATCAGCGCATAGCAGGCACCGGCGCCCGTGCAGATGATCAAGGCCAGCGCGAGAACTCGCCAGTGCCGCCGAAGGATACGTGACAGTTCGAGCAGGTTGAACTGCCGGGCCGAGAGTTCAGCCGGCTCTACGTGCATGGCCATCAGGGGTTCTCTGGGCGCGCTCGCTCGTGGAACACCGCTTTACGCCGCTGGGCGCGAACATTCCGCGGCTCGGAAGTGCACGTTTCGAAGTTAGGCTGTGCAGTGCGGCAGCGTGTTGACAAAAGTCATGTGGCGGCGCCGAAGCCCAGCTATTCAGTGACCGAAGAGAGATGGTTGAAAGCAGTCGAGAGGCCGCTTTTTCATCTTCTTGCCAGCATCGTAGCGTGGAGATCCGGCAACGTGAGTAGTTTGCCCTCACTGCTCGACGACGTCGATGCGATCATCGAGCTTCCGAGCGGCCCGGTTGCGGCTGCCGATCGCGCGGCCTTCTCTGGCGTCGCCCCGACCGAGATCCCCCTCGTGGTCGATCTCGACGGCACGCTGATCCACTCGGACCTGCTCGTCGAATCCTTCCTCGCCCTTGCGGCGAGCCGACCCCTGCGGGCGGCCTCCGCGCTCCTGAGCCTGCGCAGCGGCAAAGGTGCCCTCAAGGCACGCCTCGTCGACGAGTTGCGGCTCGATATCGGGGGCATTCCTCTGAACGAAGCCGTTGTCGCGCGGATCCGCGCGGAGAAGGCCGCGGGCCGGCAGATTTATCTCGCTTCCGCGTCCGACATCCGCCTCGTCGAGGCCATGAGTGCCCGGGTCGGGCTGTTCGACGGCGTGCTCGGTTCCTCGGGAGGCGTGAACCTCTCGGGTCGCGCCAAGGCCGATGCCCTGTGCCGCCGCTTCGGCGAGCGGCGCTTCGACTACATCGGCGGCTCGAGCGTCGATCTCCACGTCTGGGGCCGCTGCCGGCAGGCGCTGATGGCCGGGGGGACCGATCGGCTGTTCCGCAAGCTGAAGATGCTCAGCCCGGACGCCGTGTCCCTCGACGCGGGGACGACCCCGTGGCGCGATTACCTGCGCGCCCTGCGCCCGCACCAGTGGCTCAAGAACATCCTCGTCTTCGCGCCCGCTCTGGCCGCCCATGCCGGATGGCCCACGCTGATGCTCTGCGTGCTGGCGTTCTGGAGCTTCAGCTTCTGTGCCTCCGCCGTTTATGTCCTGAACGACCTCCTCGATCTGCGGTCGGATCGGGCGCACCCCCGGAAATGCCGTCGCCCGTTCGCCTCCGGGCGCGTCCCCCTCGTCCACGGGGCCGCCATGATCCCGGCGCTCCTGTCCGCATCCGTCCTGATGGCGGCGGCGCTGCCGCCGGAATTCCTGCTGGTCCTCGGCGGCTACTTCACCCTGACGACGGTCTACTCCCTGTATCTCAAGCGGAAGATGGTCGCGGACGTCGTCGCCCTGGCGGTCCTCTACGCCTGCCGCCTGGTCGGCGGCGCGGCCGCGGTCGGACTGACGCTCTCGCATTGGCTCCAGGCGCTGTCGATCTTCCTGTTCCTGTGCCTCGCCCTCGTGAAGCGCTGCGCGGAACTCGTCGACCGCGTGCAGGCCGGCAAGGGCGACCCGGCGGGCCGCGGCTACAAGCTGGATGATCTGCCGTCCCTGGAATCGATGGCCGCGGCGAGCGGTTACCTCACCGCCCTGGTCATGGCCCTCTACCTCAACAGCGACGCCGTCTCGGCGCTGTACCGCCACCCCGAGCGCATGTGGCTGATCTGTCTCGCGCTCCTGTTCTGGGTGAGCCGGATGATCCTGAAGACGCGCCGGGGCGAGATGGACGACGACCCGATCGTGTTCGCCCTGAAGGACAGGGTCAGCTTGGTGACGGGCCTCGCCTGCGCGGTGATCATCGCGGCGAGCATCTGAGCACCATGCCTATCCGTGCGACGACCGAGCCCGTAGCAGGTCAGGGACGCTTGCGATGATGCTGTCCGGCTGGGGCAACTACCCGCGCGTCGACTGCGCCGTCCTGCGTCCTCGGGACACCGAACAGGTGACGGACGCGATTGGCGCGCGCCCGACCCTGATTGCCCGCGGCGCAGGCCGGTCCTACGGCGACGCCGCGCTCAACCGCGCCGCGACCGTGGTGGTCACGCGGTTGAACCGCATCGCCTCCTTCGATCCGAGCTCCGGCGTCGTCACCTGCGAGGCCGGCACCACGCTGGACGAGCTGATCGAGGTGTTCCTGCCGCGGGGCTGGTTCCCCTGGGTCACGCCAGGCACGCGCTTCGTTACCGTGGGCGGCGCCATCGCCAGCGACGTTCACGGCAAGAATCATCACCTCGACGGGACCTTCGGCCGTCACGTGATCTCCATCGACCTCGCTTTGGCCGACGGCTCGGTGGTGCGCTGCAGCGACAACGAGAATCCGGATCTCTTCGCTGCGACGCAAGGCGGCATGGGCCTCACCGGCGTGATCCTGCGCGCCACCTTCCGGCTCCGGCCGGTGGAGACCGACCTCGTCGTGCAGCACACGACGCGGACCCAGGATCTGTCGCAGACGCTGCAGGCGCTGGAGGACGCCTCCGAGGCAACCTACTCGGTCGCGTGGGTCGACTGCCTCGCCCGCGGCCCCGCCCTTGGCCGCGGCGTCGTCTACCGGGGCGAGCATGCCACCCTGGGCGACCTGCCGCCGGACCGCGGCGGCCGCCCCTACGGCACGGCGTCCATCCGGAGCCGGACGGTCCCGGTCTCGCCCCCGAGCTTCGCCCTGAACCGCTACAGCATGGGCGCGCTCAATGCGGTCTACTACCGGCGCGCGAAGACGGGCCGCGCCCTGGTCTCGTACCAGACGTTCTTCTACCCGCTCGACGCGCTCCTGCGCTGGAACCGGATCTACGGGCGGCAGGGCTTCGTGCAGCACCAATGCGTGCTGCCTCTGGCCTCCTGCGCCGAGGCTCTGCGCGAATTGCTCACGATGATCGCCGCCCGCGGCACCGGCTCGTTCCTGGCGGTGCTGAAGCTGTGCGGGGAGGAGGCGCGTGGGCCGCTCTCGTTCCCGTTCCGGGGCTACACCCTGGCGCTGGATTTCCAGGCGACGGCCGGCAACTTCAGTTTGCTAACCGAACTCGACGACGTCGTGGCGGCCCATGGCGGGCGCCTCTACCTGGCCAAGGATGCCCGCGGCGGGGCCGGGCTCCTGCGCGACGGCTACCCGCGCCTCGATGAATTCTCCCGCACGCGCGACCGCTACGACCCGCGGCGGCGGTTTCGATCCGTTCAGTCAGAGAGGCTCGGGCTATGACACCGATGATCGCCGACCGCGCCCCGCTCAGGACCGGGCTTCAACGCCAGCATCCGGGAGCATCGGCATGAGCGCGGACCTGTCCCCGGTCCTGATCGTCGGCGCGACGTCCGATATCGGACTCGCCCTGGCGCACGAATACGCCAAGCGCGGCGCGGCCCTGATCCTGGCCGCGCGCCAGCCCGACCGCCTCGAAGCCGACCTCCTCGATCTTCAGAACCGCTACGGCGTGAGCGCGCGATCCATCGCGCTCGATCTCTTGGACGCAGACAGCCGCGCGCGGTTTCTCGACGCGCTGCCCGTTGTGCCCGGGACCGTGATCTCGGTGGCGGGGCTGCTGGGCGAGCAGGAGCGGTCGGAGAGCGACGCGGCGCTCGCCGAGGCCGTGATGACGACGAATTACGTGGCACCGGCGCTCATCCTCTCGGCCCTGGCCAACCGGATGCTGGGACGGGGATCGGGCACGATCATCGGCGTCAGCTCCGTCGCCGGGGATCGCGGGCGCGCCTCCAACTACCTGTACGGCTCGGCCAAGGCCGGGTTCAGCGCATTCCTGTCGGGCTTGCGCGCCCGGCTGCGGGCGCGCGGCATCCACGTGCTGACCGTGAAGCCGGGCTTCGTCGATACCCGGATGACGAGCGGAATGAAGCTGCCGGCGGTGCTCACGGCCTCGCCGACGCAGGTCGCCCAGGAGATCGTCCGCGCCCATCTCGGTCGGCGATCGGTGATCTACACCCTCGGCCGCTGGCGCTGGATCATGCTGCCGATCCGGCTGCTGCCCGAACCCCTCTTCATGCGGCTGAAGTTCTGATGGGCGCCTCGTCGACGCTTCCGGCCCCCGGAATGGCCCGCGCCGGGCGCGGATGGCGCGAGACGGACTTGGTCCTGCTCGGGCTGCTCTTCTCGGCCGCCCTCGCGCTCCTCGCACGGGACGGGATCCTGTCGAGCGGGGTGACCTACTCGGACGAGACCGAGCATCTGCGCCGGACGATGATCTTCGCCCGGATCTGGCGGGGCGAATTGAGTCCGGACCTCATCGCTTCCGCCTATGGCGGCGGCATCTGGCCACCGCTCTACCCGGCCCTGATGGGCGGCCTCGAAGCCGCGACCGGCCTCGGCGTGACCGGGCTGCGGCTGGTCAATGTCGGGTTGGTCTTCTCGGGCTTTGCCGCCTTCACGCGGAGCATCGACGATCTGCGGTTGCGGATCCTCTCGCTCGTCGTGCCGGCCTGCTTCCTGGTAGGGACCACAACCTATTTCCAGATCCGGCCGGAAAACCTGGCGATCCTTCTGGTCGGCCTCGCGTGTCACACCCTCGTGCGGGGGCGCCTGTTCCATTCCGCCAGGCCTGATCCGGCGCGGCCGCTGGGCTACGCGGCACTCGGTGTCCTGGCCGGACTGACCTGCCTCACGCACGCCGTCTTCGCGCTCTGCGCCGCGTACCTGTCGGTGCTCGCCATCCTCGATCTCCGGCGTCGCTGGATGTTCGTCGCCGCCTTCCTGGCCGTCGCCGGGCCCTATTTCGTCGTCCAGAACACCCTGCACACCGGCCTGGTGCTGTTCGCCACGACCGCCGAGGAGAATCTCGCCCGCAACAACAATCCGTACCTGAACAGCCATCCCCGCGGGGTCGCCGACGAACTGCTGTTCGCCGAGATGGAGCGCCGGTACGCCGCCGGAGACCGGGTCGCCTATCCCAAGCCGCGCGTGGTGCCCGATAACCGCTACGAGCAGTGGCTGCATGACGAGAACAAGCGTCGGATCTTCAAGGCGATCGCCCTCGACGAGATCCGCATGGACCCGGCTAGCGCCCTCAAGCGCCTGGGCGAGCGCGTCGTGGGTCTATTGTCCGGCGACGCCTGCCTGGATGATGGCCGCTACGGGTGCTTGGTGTCCGCCGGCGTCGATCGTGCAGCCTACGCGGTGTTGGTCGCCCTGGGGCTCGTCGGCCTGTTCGCCGCCGGCCGGACCGAGCTGCGCCGCCCCGGCGCGCTCTCGTTCCTCGCTCTCTGCGGCGTGCTCCTCATCCCGATGGTGCTGACGCAGGGACTCGTTCGACACTTCGTGATCGTGCTGCTCATCGGGGCCTATGGCGGCCTCGTTCGGCTGGGCGAGAGCGGACCCGCCCGCCCAGCCGCGCCCGGCGATCTGAGGCATCGGGCGTGAGGCGGCCATGGTCGAACGGCTCAGGCGCCAGCCGGCGAGAGCCAGCCGCAAGCCAGCCAGGCGCACAGGACGCCGTCACCGCGTCCCGTCCGGAGCAACGTGTCGACGCGGTTGACGACCTCCGGTTTGCGGCCCTGGACGGCTGGAGAGGCACGGCCGCACTCGTGGTCTGCCTGTATCACCTTGGCGTCCTGGGCACGTTCTACGACGTATCCCTTGTCCGAAACGGGGGCTATTTCGTCGAATTCTTCTTCGTGCTCAGCGGCTTCGTGCTCGCGCACGCCTATGCCAGCGCGCTCCGTGACCGGATCTCGTTGGCGGCCTTCATCGTCCGGCGGGTCGGTCGCCTCTGGCCCCTTCACGCGTTCACGCTGAGCCTCCTCGTCGCCTACGAGGTCGCCAAATGGTCGGCGCTGCGCTACGCCGATCTGCGTGCCGGTGAAGGTGCCTTCGTCGGCGAGACCGGATTGCACGCGCTGGTCCTGAACACGTTCCTGCTTCACGGCCTGGGCACCTTCTCGATGCCCACCTGGAATGTCCCGAGCTGGAGTATCAGCGCCGAGTTTTTCACCTATCTGCTGTTCGGTTGGATCTGCTTCCGGGTCTACGGCCGCCTGAGCCTTGCGGCTCTGGCTATCGCGCTGATGGCCGGTGCGCTCGCGGCCTTCCTCCTGCAGGTGCAGGGCGCCGCGTGGCTGCGGGCCGCCTTTCCGGTCTGCGTTTGCAATTTCTTCCTCGGCGTCGCCGCATACGGCGCCTTCCGTCAGATCCGTAGCCGTGTGCGCCTGCCCTGGGCCTATCTCGAGATCGTGGCGCTCGCGCTGATCGGTCTCGCCTTCGAGTTCGCGTGGCTGCACGAACTGGTGATCGTGCTTCCCTTGCTGTTTGCCGGCATCATCATTGTCTTTGCCTTCGAAGAAGGCCAGGTCTCGCGCGTGCTCTGCACGGGGATCTTCCAGCAACTCGGGAAGATCTCCTACTCGATCTACCTGGTTCATTTCGTGATTCTCACCGGGCTCAATGGCGGATCGCGAGTCCTCGAACAGATTCTGCATCGGAAGTTGCGCATCGGCATGGACGTCGCAGGGAGGCCCGTCGACGTGCTGGCTGTCGGCCCACTCTGGGCGGGTGATCTCGTTGCCCTCTGTTACATCGCCGCCGTCGTCGGCGTCGCAACCGGGACGTACCACTTCGTGGAGCGCCCCTGGCAGAAACGGTTCGACGCCTGGGCTTTTCGAATGCAGCAGGCGCGTCGCCTGACCGCCCGCGTCGGCCAAGGCCGCTGCCCGCGAAGCGCTGAAGATGCCCGCTCCTACCCTTGATCGGGCATCCGGCCGGTCTCGCCCTTGAGCCGGATCTCACTGTAAGCGCCCGCGGCGCTCGAACGCGCGGCGCATTTTGGAAAGCCAGAAAGGAAATGCAGATGCCCCCCGATCGCATGTCCCTGATGCTGCGCTACGCGGGGTTCGCGCTGCTCTCGATCGCGATCAACTGGCTGATGCAATTCTGCATGCTCCGGGCGGTGCCGGGCGCCGGGGCCATCTATGCGGCTCTGATCGCCGGAACGGGGGCCGGGTTCGGCGCGAAGTACCTGCTCGACAGGAACTACATCTTCTATCACACCTCGTCCGGTGCGGCGCAGGAGATCTGGGTCATGGCCCTCTATCTCGGGACCAGCGTGCTCATGACCGGCCTGTACCTCACGTCGCAGGGCTTGGTATATTACAAATACGGCGAGTGCGGGCTTTATTACGTCACAGGTACTTTGGTGCTGATCTGTGGGTATACAACCAAATTTATCCTCGACGGATATTTCGTTTTCAAACCGACATTGCGGAGTAGCGCGTCGGGCGCGCCGATCTGAATCAACCAAGATGCGGTTTGACCCAATGCTCTGGGAAGCGACCGCTGCCTTCCACCGGATGAACCGGGAAAGTCGCGGAGCGCCGTCCTGATGCGGTATGGCATCCGGCCGCGTGGTCAGCGCGGCGCGTCCCCCTAATCGACGCGTGGGACCTCGATCGCTTCGACGGACTCCACGTCGGCGCGGATCCGCTCCCCATCTGCAAGATGGAGCGTGACGCGGTGCCCGCTGATCCCGAGACGGTCGCACGCGAAGGTCTTGCCGCTCGCCATGTGCACGATCGGTTGGAGGCGGCGCGCGTCATTCGCTTCGAGGGCGCTGATCCAGTCGGCCATCTCGCGGAACGTCGCTTCTCTCATCGTCCAACCTCATCAGGGTGACCGGCCGGAGCACGAAACCGTCGGTCGAGCCGCCCCTCTGGACGGTCTATCAGTCACCGGGCGGATGGAAGATACAGTCAAGCCTGCACCGGAAGATTTTCACGATGCGGTGACAATGACGCACGCTGGTGCATAGCGTCCAGCGTGGGGTCGCGGACGCCGTCGCGTGTCGCCTGAGCGGCGGCTGGGCGGGGGGCTGGTAGACGCGGGATGTCCGGCTGATGCGCAAGAGGTCGAGACGCGCACCGGCGGGGTCGCGCGCGTCAGGATCCGGAGGTCGACCGTCAGCCTGAGAACCGGGCCTGCCTGGGTAGGCGGTCGCGAAGCGCGCGCGTCGTCGAATCTCGCTGGGATCGGATCATCCCCTCCGCGGCCTGATCGTGAGGTGCGGCGAAGCCGCCTGAAGGAGCCATCCCGCCGGCCGCGCGATCCCTGAAGCCTTGCTTCGAGACCTCCGCTCCGATCGGCTCCTCAGGATGAGGGCCGGGATGGGACAGACGCTCTTTGTCGCGGCTCGCCAGCACGCGCCGCGCTCGCGCAGCGTGTCGCAATCCGAACGGCCGCGGCTCTAGCGCGCATTCCGGTAGGCCCGCGACGAGAAGACGGTCGTCAGGATGATACGGACATCGAGAAGTAACGACCAATGATCGATGTAGTATAGATCGTGCTCGACGCGCGCGCGCATCTTGTCGTCGGTGTCCGTCTCACCGCGAAGCCCGTGGATCTGGGCCCATCCTGTGAGACCCGGCTTGATGTTATGGCGGCGCGCATAGGCCGGGATCTTGCTCTCGTACTCCCAGTCGTGCGCCAGGGCGTGCGGACGAGGCCCCACGAGCGACATGTCTCCGCGCAGCACGTCGAACAATTGCGGCAACTCGTCGAGGTTCGTCCGACGCAGGATGGCGCCCACCTTGGTGATGCGACTGTCATTGAGCGTGGCCTGACGGATGACCGGGCCATCGTCCAGGGTATTCATGGTGCGGAACTTGGTGATCCGGAACGGCCGCTGATTATACCCGTGACGCTTCTGCCGGAAGAACACCGGACCTTTGGTGTCCAGCTTGATCGCCACGGCTACGAGGATCATCAGCGGCGTGAGGGTCACGATGCCGGCGAGGGCGGTGACGATGTCGAACACGCGCTTCGCCACCTGATCCAGGGCGGAAAGCGGCGGTCGACAGAGCTTGACCGCGCTGT
The DNA here is from genome assembly GCF_017833295.1 of Methylobacterium sp. PvR107. Lineage (NCBI taxonomy): Bacteria > Pseudomonadati > Pseudomonadota > Alphaproteobacteria > Hyphomicrobiales > Methylobacteriaceae > Methylobacterium > Methylobacterium sp. PvR107. Next base: position 2,235,192 of record NZ_JAFIBW010000001.1, on the reverse strand, counting down.
TCCAGCCGAACCGCCGGACTTCGATCGTTTGCGGATCGAAGAGTTCCTGATCGAGGACGAGATTGAGTCCGACCGGCAGATGCGTGCAGCCGCGCACGATGTGATGGACGAGCTCGCGCGCCTGTTCCGGCAGGAGGATCACCACTTCCTCGACGGCGGCCCCGCGCAGGGCGGAGATCCGGTTCGCGACGATGCCGCGCAGTTCATCCTCATCTGCGACGCCTGAGGGGCAGACGGCCCAATCCGGCAGCTCGAAGGCCGTGAACCGGACGGCGATCCGGTCCGGCTGTTTGATCCTGAAGGCGGCGATCGACTGGGCGGTGCCGATCAGGCCGATTCGCTGTGCCTCCAGGTAGCCGGTTCGGACGGCGGCCTCGATCAGCCGCGCGGCCGCGGCCCGTCCGAGGAGCAGGCCGCCGCAGCCGGCAGCATATTGCGTGACCAGGCTGCCGCGCGAGTAGAAATCGGTGAAGTGGGTCAGGAACAGAAGGCAGACGAGGACGGAGAAAGCGCTGTTAAAGCTGAAGAAGGCCTTGCGTGTGAGCTTGCCCTCGTCGCCCTGCTGCTCGACGCTGTAGCCCCCGTCGAGGACCATTGCCACGACGGTTGCGGCCGCGAGGCCGAGCGACACGAGGATATAGATCTCGATGTCGCGCAGCTGACCCGCCAGCGCCCACTGGTACCCAATCGCGCCGAGAAAGGCACTTCCACTGACCAGGAGGAGGTCGATGGCTGCCAGAATGACGAAAAGGTCCTTCGACAGGAGGCGGAGGCTCGGATTCCGCGCTTTGGCGGCGGCGGCCGTCAGACCCTCGGGCGTACGGCCGCCCAGCCCAGCTCCTGGAAGGGCCGCGCCCGCAAGTCCGGGCCCCGGGAATGTCGTTTCGGCCTGCAGGCTCGCCATAAATGTCTCCAACGGCGATCGACATCGATCCTTGATAGGGACGTCGCACGTCGCCCCCGGGAGCGGCTGCGCTGCAGTCGCAGGTTTGAGGCGCCACGGCCGCGATCGTGCCGTTGGCGGGTCTCCTCTCGCCGATGGCAGGAAGGCGGGCCTGCGCACGACAGGCCGGAGGCGCTCAGTCCGGCCGGTCCGATGACCGACGCGATCCCCTCAGCGGCAAGAATTGTGATCGAGCAGTGCCATAAGGTGGTCGAGGCCTAAATCATCAACTCTCGACAGAAGTTTAGGGCGGAATTAGCGGGGTGGATTGACAAATCTCAAGCTATTGCGTGCCCTGAGCGAGGTTGTATCGGTCCGTGCTGAAGCCTGCTTTCGGACTTCGAAAGTCAGAGCCGCGGCTCAACGGTCGGCGCTGAATCGCTCACGAATTTGAGCATGATCCGATCCCGCTCCACCTTTGCGCCCCTATGGACCAGATCCAGATAGTATTGCGCATAAGGAAAGAACCGTAGCTGCGGATCCGGATATTTGCCCCAGACCAAATCTGTCTTGCTGTCCGAGGTTGGTAGGCCGTACTTGCCGATCAGGGCCTTTCGGAAAATTTGAAGGGAGGCGTCGTTAACCGACCCGTCCTGCTCGGTCGAAACTTGGTAGATGATCATCCGCCCCGGATGATCGGGAAGATCTTCCACGAAGTTGACACTGACGCGGCGTTCCTGCTCGCGCCAGTTGAGCGAGCCGATACAATTCCGCTCCACCGCCCGTGTGTTGACCACCCCCCGCTTGCGCGCCTCACGCCATTCTCGCTCGTAGGCGATGACGTCCGCGGCACATTCCTTCAAGGAGACGTTGCGCTCCGTCGCGTGGGCGCACTCCATGATGTGCTGCGTGTCCTCCAGGGTCATGCCAAGTTTGAGGCCCCCGATATCGAAACCACCGACGTCCGATGGCCTGACGGACGGTCCGCGGTCCACCTCACAGACCGGCTGGTTGGCGTGCGGCTGCTCGGGCGTGGCAGGCTCGGGGGCGATCTCCACCCGGGCTGGATCGGCCAGGAGCACGGCGCCCACAATCCCGCCACCGAGGAGCACGATCAAAAGGTAAACGACCAGACGCATCGCCCTCGGCTGCCCCTTAAGTCCCTGTTACCGTAAAAAATCGTCGATCGGATTCGACGGGCGCGGTCGAAGACAGGACGGAGCCGAAAGCCCATCTCAGGTCATCGGAGACGGGCTCGAGCGCTGGATCGGCGGCGCTTCACGCTGACCTTTCCGACGGGCCGAGGGATCATGCAGAGGTCCGGTGCAGCGCCCCTCGCCGGACCGGAGCGGAAAAGGAGGGAACGCGGATCCGATGTGGCAGAACGCTCGACCAGGAGCGCCTGCCTCAGCATGGCTGTGACTTTTCGGCCCGGCGGTAGAGGCTCGTGTCTCTGTCCATGGCCGGCACGGCACAGATACGCGCGCTTGCGTAGGAGAGACGGGAGGCGAAGACATAGCCTGCGCCGCGGACGGATTTGATCAGCTGCGGGTTCTTCGGGTCGATCTCGATCTTCTTGCGCAGTCGGACGATCTGCGCATCCACGACCCTATCGAGACCGTTCCATTCGCGTCCGCGCGTGAGATCCATGAGCTGATTGCGGGTCAGAACTTGCCCCGGATGCTCGACGAAGACTTTGAGGAGCTCATACTCGCCAGAGGTCAGAACGATGTCATGGCCCAGGGGCGAGGTGAGCTTGCGCCGACTCGGATTGAACTGCCACCCGTCGAAGGAGAAGACCTGCTCGCCCGTGCTGCTGGCCGGCATCGTGGGCTGAACGCGTCTCAGGATGCTCTTCATCCGGGCGATGAGTTCACGGATATGGAAGGGCTTCAGGACGTAGTCGTCCGCACCGATCTCCAATCCGACGATGCGGTCGATGACGTCCGTGCGACCCGCCAGCATGATCAGCCCGACCTTCCAGGACAGGCTTCTGATTTCCCGTGCGAGCTGCAATCCGTCGATGTCGGGCAGTACGAGGTCGAGGAGGATGAGATCGATCCCGTCATGCGCCAGGCACTGGTGCATGCCTGCCGCTCCGCTCGTGTCTCGGACGCTGAATCCCTCCAGCGCGAGTTGCCGCGCGAGGGCCGAGCGACTCTCATCGTCGGGATCGACGATCAGCACGCGGTGTGCTCCAGGCAGCACGCTTCGCAGCAACCAACGTCTCCCGACGCAGGCGAGGCACATCTCGCTATGGCTATCTAAATAGCACGTGTATTCGTCCGTTAATAGCATCATATGTGAGATTCCGTCTGCAAGATTTCAATCAATGCGCCGACGGGCTCTGTCGCCACGGTGTTCGACTCGACTCTGTCTGCCGATGGATTGATTTGACGGCCTCCGACGTGCCGGTTCCAGAGGGCGTGTTCTCCTCAGCCCGCCGATGGCATCGGCCGCTGGCGGATGGAGCGGAGCTTCGACGAGACATGGTCGCACACCCGCGTCCGCAGGGCTGCCATATCGCTTCCAAGGGCCCGACGGGGCGTTGCGAAAAACAGAATCAGGCAGGCGAGGACCAATCCCGCGCCACCTGTGACCTGCGCCGGCCAGAAGCCGAGCGGGCTCGCGGCCCAGCTCAGCAGCAGGTCGAGGCTCGCGGCCGAACTCGCCCAGGCTGCGGCCGTCGCGTGCATCCGCATGATCTGAGGTCCGGATAGGCCCAGGCGGCTTGAGACGGCCCTCAGCGACAGACAATAGTAAAGCGTCGTTGCCGCAGTCACTGCCCCGGCCACGCCGTCGAGTCCGAGTGGAGTGACGCAGAGGGACAGTCCAACAATGGTCGTCAGGTAGAAGAGCTGCCGACCGGCGACCGGCCAGAACGCGCCTTTCGCCATCAGCAGGGAATCCGAGATCTTGTAGCTGATCCGCGGAAGCAGCCCCAGGGCGAGAAGCTGAAGCACCGGGATCGATTGCCCCCAGTCCGGCCCCAGGAGGATCCGGACGGCCGCCTCGGCGTGGAGGACGAGGGCAACGCTGGCGATCGCGAAGGCCGGCAGGCTCGCGGCCATCGCGCGCGAGAAGGCTTCGACTTGGCGGTTGGGCTCGTCGGCCATCGCCGCGAAAGTCGGGAGGAGCACGCGGGACAGACTCGATCCGAGCACGTCCTTGGCGAAATTGACCAGGGTGGCGCCCCGCGAGAACAGACCGAGCGCGTGCGCGCCGAACAGCGTCCCGACGAGAAAGTTGGGACTGCTCAGGGCCGCCCAGTTGATGACCTGCATGACCGTGCCGGCGTAGCTCGCCTTCGCCAGGTCCCGCGCGGCCGCGAGCGGAGGCCGACGAAACCTGGGGATATGTGCGGCGCGCGCGGTCAGGGCCGCTTCCAGGATGGTCGCCGCGAGAAGTCCGATCAGCAGGGCCTGGATCTGAAAACCGGCCCAGGCCAGGGCGAGGGCGGGCAGCACGTTGCCGAACAGATTGCTCTGAAGGGCGATGATCGTGTTGTCGCGGAAGCGCCCTTCGCGCTGGAGGATGGCGGACAGGACCGAGATCCAGGCGCGGAACGGCATCGTGAGCGAGGCGAAGACCACGACCAGGTCCGGGATGATCTCTCGGCCTGCCAGCGCCTGCCCGACCTGCGCGATGGCCACGAGACCCGCGGAGAGGACGAGGGCGACGCCGGTCGCCAGGAGGAGGGCCATATGGACGTGGGCCGTCGCGATCTGGGCACGCTGCACGAGGGGCACCGCGACGCCGCCCTCGACCACCTGCCCAGCGAGGTTGGCGATGACCGCAACGAGAATCATCAAACCGAAATCCGCCGGCGACAGGATCCGCGCGAGGACCGCCGTCGACACGAGGGACAGCATCATGCCGAGCATCCGCGCGGCGGCGAGCCAGCCCACCCCGCGCAGCACGCCGCGTGATGACACGCCGGCATGGACGAAGGACCGTGCGGAGGGCCCCGTCGCGGATCGGGGCTCAGGCTCTGCCATGGTTTCCCCCGAACAGCCCGGACGCGGTGGGGCCGGCCGCGCTCTGCGCCAGCGTGCGTGTCAGCGAGTCGTAGACGGCGACGGCCGCCACCGTGCCGTAGGTATCGGCGATCCGCTCGGCCGCCGCTTCGCCCAGCGCGCGGCGTCGCCCGGCATCCGCGAGCAGGCCTGAAATCTGCCGGGCGACATCGTTCGGCGTCGGCGGCACCGGCGCGCGGATCGCGTCGAGCCCGTCGCGGGCATATTCGCGCACGCCGCCGACGGGACTCGCGATGACCGGCAGCCCGACCATCATCGCTTCGGCCACGACGATGCAGAACCCTTCCTCATCGCTCAGATGCACGCACAGATCGTGCTCCCGCGCCGCCTCGTGCCAGCGGGGCTGGAAGCCCGCGAAGGTGACGCTCGCGCCGAGCCCGAGAGACTCCGCCAGCTGCATCAGCCGCGGACGGTCCGGACCGTCGCCGAAGATCGTCAGGGTGCAGTCATGGCCGTCCCGGCGGAGTCGGGTCAGGGCTTGCAGCAGCACGTCCACGCGCTTGCGCGGAATGAGCCGCCCGGCGGTCACGATCCGCGCGGGCGTGCCGAGCCGGTAATCCGTCTTCCGCGGTGCCTGCGCATCCGCGACGAACAAGGGCACCACCCGCTCCCGGGGACGACCGCGATGATAGCGCCGCGCGCCCTCCAGGGTGACGCGGCAATCGGCCCAGACCTCGTCGACGCGCGGGGAGAGCAGCCACAGCAGGGCCGCGTAGAGGGCCGTCAGCCGCCCGGCCTCCAGCTTGGCGATGTGCTCGAAGGCGATACAGCGGACCGCGCGGTGATCGAGCAGCGCGAGGCGCCCGACGATGTTGGTCTGCCGGAGCGACAGGACCACCGTGTGCGGTCGGAAGGTGCGAAGCGTCGCGCGCAGGGTCCGGAAGCCGCGCCAGAGGCCGGCGAGCGTCAGCTTCGGGCCGTCCGAGGCGAGGACGAGGTTTTCCGGGCCCACGAGGCGCTCGATCGCCGCACGCAGCTCGGGCGCGCCCTCATGCAAGCCGATGACGCGGACGTCGCAGCCTTTGAGAAAGCCATGCTCCAGCATGGTCTGAAGGCCGATCTCGGCGCCGCCCTTGTTGAACCCGTTGATGACGTAGAGCACGCGACACGGCGACATCGTCCTACACCTTGGTTGAGCTCACGGACGTGCGCAGGTGATAGACAAGGCCGGTCACGCGCAGCTTCAGCATGGCCAGGTTGATCCAGGCCAGGGCCGAGACGGGCCGCAATGCGAGGGCGAGCCTGTAGAACCGGCTCGCGCTGTCGGGACGCCCGTCCCGTGCCTCCAGGTTCCCGAGCTTGCGCGCGCGCTCGGAGAGGCGGCGCGGGATATGGGCCAGCAGCCGCGGTTCGGTCCGGGCCAGGTAGAACGCCACGAAGGCGTGATGCATCATCAGGTCCTGGCGCTTATTGGTGATGCTCGAGCCGTGATTCCGCTTGTGAACGTGGTGGGGATCGACGAGGGCGCGATACCGCGTGATGCGGGCGAGGCGGCAGAAGAACTCGGTATCTTCGAACACGCGCAGGCTCTCATCGAAGCCGCCGGCGAGTTCGAAAACGGAGCGCCTGAGGAGGACCGATGAGGGAATCACGGGCGGATCGCTCACGAAGTAGCTGAGCGCGAGATCACGCGCGTCCGTGTGATCGAGAACGCGCACGGGCGTGAGCGCGTCCGGGGCATGGTTCTGGAACAGGCAGAAGCCCGTATAGACGAGACCGGTCTCGGGGTGCTCCGCGAGCGCTTGAAGCTGGGCGGCGAGCTTGCCGGGCATCCAGAGGTCGTCGGCGTCGAGGAAGGCAAGCAGCGGGGCGCTGCAGTGTCGGACCGCGACGTTGCGGTTGCGGGAGGTCCCGTATCCCCCGTGACTTAGCACCGTGATGCGGGCATCGAGCCCGCGGAGGCGCTCCAGCACCGCGACGGTGGCGGCGTCCGATCCGTCATCCGCGACCACGATCTCGCTGATCGCGTCGGCGGCGGTCTGCGCGAGCACGCTCGAGACTGCCTCCTCGATCCAGGCGCCCTCGTTGTAGCATGTCAGGATGACGGCGACGCTGCCCGGACCGGCGGCGGCACTCACGAAGCGCTCCGGACGTCGAGGCCGGTCGGCAGGACCGTCACGCTGGCCGCATTGCGCTTGGTGCGGAGCGCGCTCCGGTAGATCTCGTTCAGCCGGTGGTACATGCGCTCGGCGCCCCATTCGCTGAGGTCGATGGCAGCTGCATTCTCCGCCATGCGCGCCCGCGCCGCCGCGTCGTCGAGCAGGCCGCGGATCCGGGCGAACAGGTCGATGAAATCGCCTTGCGGGCAGAGATAGCCGTTATGGCCGTGGCGGATCACGGCCTCGATCCCGGGCAGGTGGAAGGCCACGACCGGACGGCCGGTGGCGCAGTACTGCACGACGGCCCGCGGAAGTCCCTCGCGCTCGGAGCAGTAGAGGCATAGATCAACCGAGGCGATCAGCTCGCTGGTCGCCTCCACGTAGCCCAGGATCTTGACCTTCTGCGACAGGCCGCGGCGCTGGACCATGTCCTGCAGCGCGCTTTGCTCGCGGCCCTGCCCGGCGAGGAGGAAGGTCGTATCGGGAAAGCGTGCCGCCTGCGCGGCAATCTCGTCGATGAGGCGGGCATGCTGCTTTCGCGCCTCGTAATTCGCAAGGTAGAGCACCTTGAACGCCCGGTTGTCGTTGCCGGGGGCGGGGGCTTGACCACGGGCCGCCAATCTCTGGAACGCGGCGATGTCCATACCGCTGGCCACCACGTGGTGCCTGTCGGCGCCGCCGAGCCCGTGGGCGACGGCGATGTCGCGCATGCCCGCGCTGACGCTGACGAACTGGTCGGTGGCCCGGGCCAGGGCGCGCTCCAGCCCGAGATAGATGGCGCGCTGGGCGGCGCCGACATTCACGAAGGGCAAGATATGGATGCCGTGGATCACCGCGCTCGATCGCATCCGCACCGCCGCTGCGCGCCCGAGGATACCGGCCTTGCTGGTGTGGGTGTGGATGATGTCCGGGCGCAGGGCCTGGAGGTGATGGCGGAGGGCGATCAGGGCGGTGGCGTCCGCAATGGGGTTGATCGGCCGGATCAGGCTCGGAATGCGGATCGTGGTCACGCGCGGATGGGCCCGGGCCAGCATCTCCTCCTCGATCTCGCCACCGCACAGGAGGGTGACGTCATGGCCCCGTTCGGCGAAAGCGTTGCAGGAGAGCATCGTATTCTCGTCCGCACCGCCGCGGATCATGCGCGTGATGACATGGGCGATCTTCAGACCAGTCTCCACCATCGGCCGCTCCCACCAGATCGGGATAAGATGACGGCAGGCTAGGCTGGATAACTCACAGACGATTGATTTTAGTCATACAATGCATGGATTTTAGATGTGAATACGCTGGAAAATGCTGGTCGATCTATGCCTCAGGATCCGGCCGAACACAGCGTGCGAAGGGCAATGGCGTCAGGCCGGACGGATCTCCCCGGCGATTCGGCCGGCGCAGCGGTAGGCGAGTTGCAGGATCGTCAGGGTCGGGTTCGCGCTTCCCGCGCCCGGGAACACGGAGGCGCTGACGAGGAACAGATTCGGGACCCCGTGGCAGCGCAGCGCGGAATCGACCACCGAGCGTGTCGGGTCGAGCCCCATCCGGGTTGAGCCAGCGGGATGCGAGGCATCCTGCGCGGTGCTCAGGAACCGATCGCCCGATGCCTCGTCGTCCGGCTCCCACGCGATCGGGCTCACTTCCGTCAGTCCGGATTGCGACCAGAATGCCTTGAAGTGCCGCAACGCCGTGAGGAACGTCCGGCGGTCGGCTTCCGTCGGAGACCAATCCAGCCGCACCAAAGGTGTGCCGAACGCGTCGAGCCGGTCCGACAGGGTTACGCGGTGCGCCGCGCTCGGGGCCTGCTCGATCCGCATCTCGGCCGTGATGCTGATCTCGTCCGACAGATAGAGCTGGCGGTGCCGCAGGCGCCAGAACAGGAGCCGGTACAGGGTCTCGACGTCCAACGCCTCGCGCAGGAGCTGTCGGTTCCGATGGGGCTGCGCCTTGCCCTGGACGCGCCGACCCAGGTCGCGCAGAGCGCCGTAAACCGACCGGTCGGGCATCGCGAGCCGGAAGTCGATATAGGCGCTGGGAATCGCGTGCTGGCGCTGCGCCTGCGCGCTCAACTCGAAATGAAGATTCCGCCGGGTCGCTCCGGCGACATGGTAGCCGAGAAGCCGATTGGTCGCGCAAGCGTCGACCGGATGGACCCGGCCGACCGCGATCTTGAGATGATCGTTGAAGTAGCGTCCGAGCGCCCGACAACCTGCGAAGGCGCGCTGCTGCGAGACCCGGTCCAGCAGGAGGGCGAGGCGTGTCGTCTCGATGGTGCCCGCCGCAAAGATGAAATACCGGGCCGCGACGCGCAGGCTCGCTCCGCTGGGGGCCCGGGCAACGACCTCGCGGAGTTGTCCGGCCTCCGCGTCCAGGCCGAAATCGTGGACGGTGGCGTTGAGGTAGACGGTGACCCGCGCGCCCCTCAGGACCGAGCGCCGTAGAGCCGTGGCGATGTTCCGGTTGCGGAAGGTCGGAAATTTCGCGAATCGACAGTCCACGCCGGCGTGCTGCGGATAAAGACCGAACTTCGGCCATACCCGCGCCAGGTCCGTCCGTTCGAACGGGCGGTGATCGAGATCGAACAGCGTTTCGACCGAGGATGTGTGGGCGTCCAGTTCCTCGGGATCGATCGGCCACGGCTCGATCGAGGCGTAATCGCGGGCGCCGAGGTCGTGTGCGGTCAGGGGAAGGAGCCGGCCACCCCAGAGCGTCGAAGCGCCGCCGATCAGGCGGACGCGGCTCGCCCGCGACCCGGCATAGCGTCCCTTCGGATCCTCGACGTCGTTGAGGGTTTCCAGTTGCTCGTCCCGGGTGAGGCCGCCACTCTCCAGGACACAGGCCCGAATACCAGGGACAGCGCCGAGGCGATGGGCGGCGGCAAGCCCAGCCATCCCGCCTCCGACGATGCAGACATCAACCTTCTGCCGCAGACACGCGCCATCGGCATCTGACAGGTTGAATACCGTCATCGCCCTGACCCTCGAGGCGCTGCGTAAGTAGATGCCTTGCAACAGTCATGCCAAGCAGGACCTTGCCAAGAATGCAGTCCTCCCCGGCATTGCTTGTGCGCGTGTCGTCCAAGGATCGGTCATCGCAATAGATGAGAGGGGATATTTGCGTCTTTTCAGCGCGAATTTTGGAGAAAAAGGCGGTTCCGCGTCAAATTCAGTCCAAGGTGCCGACGCGGTTGCGTCCGTACGCTGAAATGAGCGTCACCAATATCGGTTGCGATTGTACGCTCATTTTCAGGTGATGCGGCCCGGCGCCTTGACCTTTGTCAAGCATACGGCGTCACGGCCGATCTAATTTCATCCCGCGGAGCCAGCGAGCCATCTGTCCGCACTCCATCGCGAAAGGGACGAACCGCTCCATGCGCATCGTATTCCTGATGCCGACCTACTATCCGGACAGCTTCGGCGGAGCGGAGCGTCAGACCCGCATCCTCGCCCGCTCCCTGCGCGACCGCGGCGCGACGACCACGATCCTGACACCGACCCTCCAGGCGCAGGCGGCCGGAACCGACGACCAGCCCGAAGGACGGGTGGTCCGCCTCCCGATGCGCAGCGATCCCGCCCTCGGCGGCCGTTACGTCTTCTCGATGCTTCATTTCTGGTTTCGCGCCTTCCTCTGGCTCGCCCGGCATCGCCACTCCTACGACGTCATCGCGATCCAGCACCTGCGCCTGCATGCCTGGCCCGGCTTGGTTGCCGGGCGGCTGTTCCGGAAGCTGCTCTCGGCCAAGCTCGGGCGCGGGGGCGAGCATATCGAGTTGCGCCGACTGCCGGCGCAGAAGCTGCCCTTCGGCAAGCTCGTGGTCGCGCTGGCGCGCCGTTCGCGACTCGTCTTCGTGGCCAACAGCAGCGAGATCGCTGGCGATCTCGCTGCTCTCGGGATCCCTGTTGACCGGGTGGCGCGGGTGCCGAACGGGGTCGAGTGCCCGCTGGAGCCGCGGGCGGCCTACCGCGCTCCGGATGGCGCATGCGTGTTCGTCTATGCCGGCCGGCTCGCGCAGGAGAAACGCGTCGATCGGCTGATCGAGGCCTTCCGGATCTTTTCCGCCGACCGCCCCGCGACCCTGCGCATCTTCGGGAGCGGCCCCGAGACAAGTCGCCTCGTCGAGCAGGCCGCCGGCCTTCCCTCGGTGCGCTTCATGGGTGTCACCGACGATCGCGACGCGATCTATGGAGGCGCGGCCTTCATGATCCTGCCCTCGGATTCCGAGGGCATGTCGAACACCCTGCTCGAAGCCATGGCGTACGGCGCCGTGCCGGTCATCAGCGATGTCAGCGGGGCCGGAGACCTCGTCATCCCCGGGCAATCGGGTGTGATGCTGGCGGCCAACACCCGCGACGGGATCCTGGAGGGGCTCGTGACCGCCGGCGGCCTCGATGCGGCGCAGTGGGCTGTCATGAGCGCCGGGGCGCGACAGCGGGTGTGCGAGAAGCACGCGATCAATGTCGTGGCCGAGGCGTATCTGCGCTTGTATCGCGAGATGGCCGATGACCGGATGAACAGGGCGCCTCCTGAGCGTGGCAGCGCCGAGGCCGGCGTCCCGGCGCCTGTCGTCCAATGACCACCGGCGCGCAGGCCGCCTGCATCGCGCTGCATCGGTTCGGGCTTGGCGCCCGTCCGGGCGACCTCAACGCGGTCGCCGATGACCCGCGGGCCCGCGTGGCGGCCGAGCTCGACGGTGGGGCCGCGATGCCTGAGGGCATGGCCAGCCTTGCCGAACTCGTCACCCACAAGATGCGCTGGGAGCAGTACCTCGCCTCCACAACCGCGCGCCGGCCGGCCATGGCCATGGCCGATATGCCGGCCTCCGGCATGGCGCCCAACGGACGCGCGAACGCCGCACCGCCGTCACCGCCCCAACTGCCCCCCGGCGTCTTCCGCCTCCCAGAGGGACGCTTCTACGACAAGGAGGTCGAGGCGCGCCTCGCGATCCTGCCGCAACCAACCATCGGCCTCACTGAACGGCTCGTCTGGTTCTGGTCGAACCACTTCGCGGTGGGCGTCGCCAAGAGCGGCTGGCAGCGCATCACCGCGGGCGCCTTCGAGCGGGAGGTGGTGCGGCCGCACGTACTGGGTCGATTCGCCGACATGCTGAAGGCCTCGACCCGACACTTCGCGATGTTGACCTACCTCGACAACAGCACTTCGATCGGCCCGCATTCCCAAGTCGCGCGCGCGCTGTCCGGGGCAGGCCGGGCGGGTCTCAACGAGAACCTCGCCCGTGAGATCCTGGAGCTGCACACGCTGGGCGTGGACGGCGGCTACGGACAGCGGGATGTCGAGAACCTCGCGCGCATGCTCACCGGCTGGACGACCGGCGACGCACGCCAGGGAGCCGTTGCCGGGAGCTTCGTGTTCAACGCCGCGGCGCACGAGCCCGGCGCCAAGGTGCTTCTGGGACGCACCTACCCCGAGGCCGGCGCCCAGGAGGCGCTGGACGCCCTCGACCAACTGGCCCGCAACCCTGCGACGGCCCGCTTCGTCGCGTTCAAGCTCTGCCGTCACTTCGTCGCCGACCAGCCGCCGGAGGCCCTCGTCCAGGCGCTCGCCGAGACCTACCGGCGGACCGACGGGGATCTCGGCGCCGTCACGCGCACGCTGGTGGGGTCCGATCTCGCCTGGGGCGAGCGGGTGAAGCTGCGCACCCCACAGGAATTTCTGGCGGCGGCCCTGCGCGCCACCGGCGTGTCGCTCTCGGCGGAGGGCTTCACCCTGATCCTGCGCAGCCTTGCCCAGAGGGTCTGGGACGTGCCGGGCCCGAACGGATTCCCCGATACGGAGGCCGCGTGGCTCTCGCCCGCCAATTTCCGGGCACGGTTCGAGGCCGCCTCCGTGGTGGCCGAGCACGAGCGGACGGACCGCGATGTCGGGGAGCTCGCGGCCGCGATCCTCGGCCCCGCCCTGACTCGCGAGACGAGCGAGGGCCTGCGTGCTGCCCCGAACCGACGGGAAGCCATCGCCGTCCTGCTCCTGTCACCCGAGTTCCAGCGGAGATGATCATGGCGTACGGACATGGAGCCGGGCCGACCCGCCGGAGCCTGGCCTTCGGAGCAGGGGCGCTCTACGCCTGGGCTCATGCGCCCCGCTTCGCGCAGGCGACCACGGGCCGCGATCCCCGCCTGCTGGTGGTGATCCTGCGTGGTGCCCTCGACGGATTGTCGGCCGTCGCTCCGATCGGCGATCCGGCCTATCGCAGCCTGCGCGAATCGATCGCTTTGGAGGCCGGCGGCGCGAATCCGGCCCTGCCGCTCGACGGCTTCTTCTACCTGCACCCGGCCATGCGAGAGACGGCGCGCCTGTTCCGCGAGCGCAAGCTCTCGGTCGTCCATGCCGTCGCCACGCCCTACCGCGACCGCTCGCATTTCGACGGACAGGATGTCCTCGAGAGCGGGACGCCGCGGCCGGGCGCGTCCCGGACCGGCTGGCTGAACCGGCTCGCCGCGCACCTGCCGGCCGGACGCGCGCTCGGGCGCGGCGAGGCGCAGCCGGGCAATCCGGGCGGCCTTGCCATCGGGGCCTCGACGCCTCTGATCCTCCGCGGGCCGGCTCCGGTGCTCGCATGGTACCCGTCGGATCTGCCGGCGGCCACCGCGACGCTGTTCGACCGGATGGAGCAGATCTACGCCCATACCGATCCGAAGCTCGCACAGGCCCTCGACCGCGCCATCGAGACCGACCGGATGGCGTCCGAGGCCGGGATCGGCGCGAACCTCAACACCCGCACCCAGCCCGACGTGCAGGCCGCGCGCTCCATCGCGACGGGCGCCGCGCGGTTCCTCGTCCGGCCGGATGGGCCCCGGGTCGCGGCCTTGTCGTTCGACGGGTTCGACACGCATGCCCATACCGGCGGGGCGTCCGGCCGGCTGGCGGATCTGCTGCAGGCGCTCGACGCGGCCTTGCAGGCCTTCGAGGTCGAGCTTGCGCCGGTCTGGCGCGACACGGCCATCGTCGTCACCACGGAGTTCGGGCGGGCCGCCCGGCTGAACGGCACCCTCGGCACCGACCACGGCAACGGGACCATCGCGCTGCTGGCGGGCGGCGCGATCGCCGGCGGTCGGATGATCACCGACTGGCCGGGCCTGCGCGAGAATCAGCTCTACGAGAGGCGCGATCTGATGCCGACCCTGGACCTGCGTGCCGTCCTGAAGGGCGTCGCGATGGATCTTCTGGGCGCCTCCGACGCCGTCCTCTCGCGGGACGTGTTCCCCGGAACCGAGCACCTGCCTCCGGTGCGGGGGCTGATCGTCTGAGCGCTTCCTGGTCGAGCATCGGCCGGATCGGCCCCGAAGGTGGAGTTCCTGGTATGCTGGCAAGCTTCGAAGATTATGCAGGTCTGTTGCGCCATCCGGGCCGGCCCGACGAGCGCGTGGTGGTTACGCCGGGCAAGTCCGGCGCGGTGCGCGCCGCATCCGCGCTCTCCGCCTTTCCCGTGGTGCACGGTCAGCCGGTGCTCATCGATTTCGAGCGGAGCGTCGTCCGGCGGGCCGATCTCGGCGAGGAGGGTCTCGCGCCGCTCATCGACCGCAAGCCGCATTCCGGCCTGCGCCAGATCGCCAAGGCGCTGTTTCCCTCGACCAAGCGCAGCCGCGCCAATTTCAGCGCCTTGATCGCGGCCGCCAAGGCCTCGGCCGACGATCCGATCCTGGTCGTGGTGGGCGGCGGGACTCGCGGGGAAGGATCCCGCGACCTCTATGCCGATCCGGGCCTGAAGGTCATCGCCTTCGATGTCTACCCGAGCAGGGACATCTCCTTCATCGCCGACGGACACGCCATCCCCCTCGCGGATGCCTCGGTCGACGCGGTGGTGGTGCAGGCGGTGCTGGAGCATGTCGTCGATCCGGCCCGGATCGTTGCGGAGATCGAGCGCGTGCTCAAGCCCGGCGGGCACGTCTACGCGGAAACGCCGTTCCTCCAGCACGTGCATGAGGGGCCGTACGATTTCTGGCGGTTCACGGAGAGCGGGCACCGCCTCCTGTTCCGCGCCTTCGAGCCCATGGCGCGGGGATCCCTCGGCGGCACGGGCTTGTCCGCCTACTGGGCGATCCGCGCCCTGATTCGGGATCTGACCCGCTCCCGCAAGCTCGGGGGTCTGCTCTCCCTGCCGTTCCTGCCGCTGGCCTTCCTCGACCATGGTCTACCCGAGGCGCGGCAGGTCGACAGCGCCAACGGCGTCTATTTCCTGGGACGCAAGCCGGCACAGGTTCCTGCCGCGACGGCCAGTCTGCACCCGCAGGACATCTACCTCGGTCACCAGCGCTGAGGCTTGCCGCGCCGGGTTCATCTTCCCGGCGCGCGACCATCCGAGCGGGCGTGCGATCGCGAACCCGGCGATCCGCGACCGCCGGCAGCGACATCAGACGCGATAGTAGTCCCGGTACCAGCGCACGAAACGCTCGACGCCGACCTCGATGGGTGTGCTCGGTGCGTAGCCCGTGGCTGCCGAGAGGTCTTCGACATCCGCGTAGGTGGCCGGCACATCGCCGGGCTGGAGCGGCAGGAACTCCTTCTGCGCCTTGCGGCCCAGACAGGTCTCCAGCACCTCGATCAGGTGCAGGAGCTGCACCGGCTGGTGATTGCCGATGTTGTAGACCCGATAGGGGGCGTTGCTGGTGCCCGGATCGGGCACATCCGAATCCCAGGCCTGGTTGCTCTGGGCTGGCTGCTCGGCCAGCCGCACGATGCCCTCGACCACGTCGTCGATATAGGTGAAATCGCGCATCATCTGACCGTTGGCGAAGACCTTGATCGGCTCGCCCGCCAGGATTGCCCGCGTGAACAGGAACAGCGCCATGTCGGGCCGTCCCCAGGGCCCATAGACCGTGAAGAAGCGCAGTCCGGTGCACGGGATCCGATAGAGGTGGCTGTAGCAGTGGGCGAGCAGCTCGTTCGACTTCTTGGTGGCCGCGTACAGGCTGACCGGATGATCGACATTCTGATGGACGGAGAAGGGCATCTGCGTCACCGCGCCGTAGACGGAACTGGATGACGCATAGACGAGATGAGCCACCGGATTGTGCCGGCAGCCTTCGAGCACGTGGAGGAAACCTTCGACGTTGCTCTTCACGTAGACGTGCGGGTTTTCCAGCGAGTACCGCACGCCCGCTTGAGCGCCGAGATGGATGACGGTGTCGTAGGCCTGCGCCCTGAAGACATCTTCCATGGCCGAACGATCGGCCAGATCGATCTTCCGGAACGCGAAGTTGCTGTGAGCGGAGAGATCGCTGAGGCGGCTCTCCTTGAGCGCGACCTCGTAGTAATCGTTAAGGTCGTCGATGCCGACAACGCTGCGACCGGCCTCCAGATAGCGCTTGGCGACATGGTATCCGATGAAGCCGGCGGCTCCGGTCAACAAGACAGGTTTCATTCCGCGCTCCCGCGACCAAGTGACGATCGACTAGCACAAGTTGCATCGGACGATTTTTGGAAATATCAATCTTCAGGCTCTTTGGACGAATCGCTTATCCACAAAATGCATAGTGTGAGGGGGTACGTAGTGAGTACCCAATGTCGCACGCTAACACATTGAAATCCGGGTGAAAATACGGTGTCCGATGCGGCTGGAGGCATCTTTTGCCCAGCCAATATGCAAAGAGCCGACCGGAAAAGCGCCACTGTTACAATCTATCGATCACCTGTAACCGAATGTAGATTTTCGTGACAATTGGGGACACGGCAGTTATACGTGTGTGGCATCCCCTGCCTAAGCTGTTAACGGTTTTTAAACAGTTTAGAGGTACCTGCCGTGGAATGCCTCGCTTCGCTCACCTCACGTTCTCCGATCCGGACGGCGTTGGCTGATAGAAATTTTCGTACAGCGAGCTTGAGATCAGAATTTTCTCATCGGCCCACCATCCTGTATCCTGCCGGACAGCGCATTTTCTGGGAGGACGACCAGGCTAATTCGATCTTTCTCGTGGCTGACGGTGTCTTGAGGATCTCTCGGTTCCTCATGGACGGGCGTCGCGGCGTCATTGGATTTGTTTTTCCCGGCGACATCATGGGGCTTTCCGCGCGTACAAGACACATTTATTCAGCTGAGGCCGTTACGAACTGCTATATATACGCTTTGCCTCGGGAGAAGCTGAATACGCTGCTTGCCGACAGCTTGGTTCTCCGGGAGGAATTCATCTCCGAACTCTGTGCCGAAGTGTCGAGGACGCAGTCGCTGGTCCTGAACCTGAGCCAGAAGAGCGCCGAGGAGCGTGTCGCGAGCTTTATCCTGGAGTTGGTCCCCCGGGGCGAACGCAAGTCGGCCGGCAAGGTCGAGGTCCGGATGCCGATGTCGCGCCTCGATATCGCGGATTACCTGGGCCTTACCGTCGAGACCGTCTGCCGCTCCCTCGCCAAGCTCAAGAAGGCCGGGCACATCAGGACGGTCGGACGCGACATCGTGCTGATCGAGCGGCTGGCCGACCTCAGGGACTTCGCCTGCGCCGACGGGGTCTGCTGACGTTTCGGTAGGAAGGGGGCGAACCGGACCCGGTCGCTCCGTGGGCGCACGGCGTGGGCGGTCGGATTCGCCGCCGATGGGCTGCCGGAATCGGCGGCCGCACGATCGAGAGCGGTGCGCGGGCCTCCGCGTCCGCGGCGCGCCGGAAACCGGACCTCCGCAATGGCGGAGGCTGTACTGCTGAATCCCGGGCTGGCAGCGCGCGGACGTCTATGACCTGGGGCGATGCGGAGTCACTCCTCATGAAGACCCGCGAGACCGCTGACTTTTCCCCGAATTTCGGCAGGCGGGACCACGTCGCCGCCAATTCGATGTGGGAGGCGCTCAACATCGCCGTGTTGTGCCTCGTCGCCATGCTTGTGCTCGGCGCGGCTGTGCTGTCTCTCGCCCTGCATGAAGCTTGGACCGTGCTGGCGCGCCAGCGGAGGCCGCCGCATCGGGTGCCGCACGCCACCCATTGACGGCACCCTCGGCGGAATCTTCGCGAACGGAGCAGGTCCGGCTCGCGCGCTCGCGTCTTGCTCCGCGATCCGGAAACCGTAACGGTGATCCCGACGCGAGAAGATCAGCACCGTGTGGACACCGAGCACGCGCTACCCCGACCCGGCGATCGAGATCATCGATGCGTCCTTCGCCCGCTATCGGGTCTTCAGCGCCGCGATCGAACGCCTCGCCACGGGCTTCCGCTGGTGCGAGGGGCCGGTCTGGTTCGGGGACGGCCGGTATCTCCTGTGGAGCGACATCCCCAACGACCGCATCCTGCGCTGGGATGAGGAAAGCGGGACGATCGGGACCTTCCGGAAACCGTCGCGCTTCGCCAACGGCAACACGCGCGACCGGCAGGGGCGCCTCGTCACCTGCGAGCATGGCGGACGTCGGGTCATCCGGACGGAGTATGACGGGACGATCACGGTCCTGGCCGACGCGTTCGAAGGCAAGCGGCTGAACTCCCCGAACGACGTCGTCGTGGCCTCCGACGGCGCGGTCTGGTTCACCGATCCACCCTTCGGGATCGCGGGTTACTACGAGGGCGAGCGGGCCGAGCCCGAGTTGTCCCAGAACGTCTACCGGATCGATCCGGCGACGGGCGTCCTGGAGGCGGTGGCGAGCGGCATCGCCGGTCCCAACGGCCTGTGCTTCTCCCCGGACGAAAGCGTGCTCTACCTGGTCGAATCCCGCGGACAGCCGACCCGGCGGATCGTCGCCTACGATGTAATCGGCGGCCGCGCTCTGCGCGACAGGCGTGTGCTGGTCGATGCCGGGCCGGGGACGCCCGACGGCATCCGTTGTGACGTCGATGGCAATCTCTGGTGCGGATGGGGCATGGGCGACGACGCTCTGGACGGCGTGATGGTGTTCAACCCCGACGGCCGGCTGATCGGCCGGATCCGTCTGCCGGAACGCTGCGCCAATCTCTGCTTCGGCGGGCGGCACCGCAATCGGCTGTTCATGGCCGCGAGCCAATCCCTCTACGCCCTCTACGTCGACGTGCAGGGTTCTGCGGGGGGATGAGCCGTTCAACGCGGAGCGGCATGGCGCTGGATCCGTGCTTGACCGGAGCGCCGTCCCGACCCACTTCCCGTCCGCCGGGGGGCATAGCGGGACACCAGCCGATGATCGATCTCTACTACTGGCCGACGCCGAACGGCCATAAGATCACGATGTTTCTCGAAGAAGCGGGCGTTCCATACCGCATTCACGCGGTCAATATTGGTAAAGGCGAACAGTTCAATCAGGATTTCCTGAAGATTGCTCCCAACAACCGCATGCCGGCGATCGTCGACGACGAGCCGGCGGGTGGCGGCGCGCCGGTCTCGCTGTTCGAATCGGGTGCGATTCTCCTCTACCTCGCCGAGAAGGCCGGGCGCTTCATTCCGACAGACCTGCGCGGCCGCGCCGAGGTGCTGCAATGGCTGTTCTGGCAGATGGGCGGCCTCGGCCCGATGCTCGGCCAGAACCACCATTTCTCGCAATACGCGCCCGAGAAGATCGACTACGCGATCAAGCGCTACGTCAACGAGACCAACCGGCTCTACGGCGTGCTCGACTGGCGTCTGGCCGACCGTGCCTTCGTCGCCGGCGCGGACTACTCCATCGCCGACATGGCCTGCTATCCCTGGATCGTGCCGTGGGAGAAGCAGGGTCAGAACCTCGACGAGCACCCGAACCTGAAGCGCTGGTTCACCGCGGTCGCCGAGCGGCCCGCCACCAAGGCGGCCTATGCCCGGGCCCCGGAAGTCAATCCGGATTTCGGGAAGACCATGAGCGAGGACGCCAAGAAGGTGATGTTCGGCCAGACGGCCTCCAGCACCAAGCGCTGACCCGTCCCGATGAGCGAGATGCCGGCCGCGCTGCCGCTGACGGTGATTCACCGTGGGTGGAACACCTTCGGGATCGCCACGCTGACGCTGCCGGACGGCAGCACCGTGCCCCGGGCGCTGGAGGATCACGGCGAAGCGGCCTGTGTCCTGCCCTACGACCCCGAGCGGCGCGTGGCGCTGCTCGTCCGGCAAGCCCGGGTCGGACCGGCCTTCTGGGGCGAACCCGCCGATCTCGATGAGGCTCCGGCCGGCGGCCTCGATGGGGGCGATCCGGAGGAGACCGCCATCCGCGAGGCAATGGAGGAGGCGGGCGTGCGTCTCCGGCAGCTCGACTGCGTCGCGCATGCCTACAGCATGCCGAGCGTGTCCTCGGAGCGCCTCTGGCTCTACCTCGCTCCCTACGCGGAGGCCCACAAGGTCGGACCCGGCGGAGGGCTGCACGGAGAGGGCGAGCAGGTGCTGCCCCTCGAGGTGCCCCTCGCGACGCTGGCGGAGGCGGCCCGTTCGGGCCGGCTTCCCGACCTCAAGACCCTGGTGCTCGTCCAGGCGCTGATGCTTCGCAGACCCGAGTTGTTCGCCGCATGATCCTTCCGCCCGACGCGCCCGCGCAGGATGTCCTCGCCCGGATGCTCGCCTTCGCCGAGGAGGCGGCCCCGATGGCTCTGCGGATGCGCGCGGCCGGGCTGGACATGACCAACAAGGGCCCGGATCTGGGTCAGGCCCTCACCGAGGCCGATCTCGCAGTCAGCCGTCTGCTGCACGCTCGGTTCGGCCCCGACCTGATCGAGGAGGAAACGGCGGACGACCTCAGCCACGCGGCCGCGGCGGCGCTGCTCGCCCGGGACGCCTGGACCTTCGTCGGCGACCCGATCGACGGGACCCGCCCCTTCGCGGGCGGCCTGTCGGGCTGGGGCGTGATGGTGGCCGCCTGCCGCGCGGGCTGGCCTCGCGCCTGCGTGATGAACCTGCCCGTCTGGGCGGAAGACCGCGCCGGGCCGGCCCGCATCCATCCGGCCGAGGCGACGCGCGGTCTCCTGCTCGCGGCCTGCGACGGCCAGGCGTTCTGGGCGCCCACGCAAGGGGGAGTTCGGGCCGAGGCCCTGCGACCGCTGGACCGGCCGGAGCGCCGCACCGGCCATGTCGGCTGGCTCGCCGTGACGGCCCAGAAGTTCACCCTGGATTACGGGCGCGGCTGGTTCCCCTGGAGCGAGGGCGGCACGATCTCCGACGCCGCGCTCCTGGCGACCGGGCGTCTCGACGCGACGCTCAGCAACAACCGGCTCTGGGATCTCGCGCCGATCCTGCCGCTGTTCGAGGCACTGGGCTTCGGCCTGTTCCACTGGCCCGACCTGAAGCCGCCGCCGGCCGCGTTCGTCGACCTTTTCGATGCGGGTCTGTCGGCCCACGACGATCTCTGGATGGTTTGCCGAAATCGGCACCAGGCGGCCGACCTGGCAAAGGCCATTCACCGGGCCGAGCCGGAGGCCGGCTCGATACACGGCGACGAGGCCGCGGTTCCAGCGGTCCCGTTCAGCCCGGCACTCGTGCGCCAGGATGGCCCTTGAACGGCCGGGGAACCGCGGGCGATCGCGGCCATCCGAAACCGGTCTCGGTCGGAAATGTCGACGCCCCTTCCAACGGGGCCGCGCAGCCCTGGGTCACGTCGCTTCGCTCGTCACGACGGAGGAGCGGCTGCGGCCGGAGCCACCGAACGCCAACTCGCTGAAAAGGCGGCGCACCACGATTCGGTGCGCCGCCCCCTTCCGTGCGGGTCGATCAGTTCAGCGTCGCATGGACCGGCCGGCGCTCGGTGCCGACCGTGACGTCGCCGATCATCAGCCCCATCGGGCCGAGGCGGACCGGCACCGTCTCGCCGTCGTGGATCTTGCCGGAGAGCACCAGCTCGGCCAGCGGATCCTGGACGGTCTTCTGGATGACCCGCTTCAGCGGCCGCGCCCCGTAGGCCGGGTCGTAGCCCTTGTCGGCGAGCCAGCTCTTGGCGTCCTCATCGACCTCCAGGGTGATCTTGCGATCGTCCAGGAGCTTCTGCAGGCGCCCGAGCTGGATTTCGACGATCGCCCCCATCTCCGACCGCGCGAGGCGGTGGAACAGGATGATCTCGTCGACCCGGTTCAGGAATTCTGGCCGGAAGTGTCCGCGCACCACGCCCATCACCTCGTCGCGGACCGCGTCGGTGTCCTCGCCCGCCGGCTGGTTCACCAGATACTCGGACCCGAGATTCGAGGTCATGATCAGCAGCGTGTTGCGGAAGTCGACCGTCCGGCCCTGACCGTCGGTGAGCCGCCCGTCGTCGAGGACCTGCAGCAGGACGTTGAACACGTCCGGATGCGCCTTCTCGACCTCGTCGAACAGCACGACCTGATAGGGCCGGCGCCGCACGGCCTCGGTCAGCGCACCGCCCTCCTCGTAGCCGACATAGCCCGGAGGCGCGCCGATCAGCCGGGCGACCGCGTGCTTCTCCATGTACTCGGACATGTCGATGCGCACGAGCGCCGTGTCGTCGTCGAACAGGAAGCCGGCCAGAGCCTTGGTCAGCTCGGTCTTGCCGACGCCCGTCGGGCCCAGGAACATGAACGAGCCGATCGGCCGGTTCGGATCCTGAAGGCCCGCGCGGGCGCGACGAACCGCGGTCGAGACCGCCTCCACGGCCTCGCGCTGGCCAACGACGCGCTTGGCGAGCGCCTCCTCCATGGCCAGCAGCTTCTCGCGCTCGCCCTCCAGCATCTTGTCCACCGGCACGCCGGTCCAGCGGGAGACCACCCCGGCGACGTGGGCGGGCGTGACCGCCTCCTCCATCATCGCGTCGCGGCCGTTCTCCGACTTCGCCTCGATCTCGGCGAGCTGCTTCTCCAGGCCCGGGATGACCCCGTAGGCCAGCTCACCGGCGCGCTGATACTGGCCCTGTCGCTGCGCCGCGGCGAGGTCGTTGCGCGCCTCGTCGAGCTTCTTCTTGAGACCGGCAGCCGTGCCGAGCTTGTCCTTCTCGGCCTTCCAGCGGGCGGTGATCGCCGCCGAGCGCTCCTCGAGATCGCCGAGCTCCTTCTCAAGCCGGACCAGCCGGTCGCGGGAGGCGGAATCGGTCTCCTTCTTGAGCGCCTCGCCCTCGATCTTCAGCCGGACGATCTCGCGGTCGATGTTGTCGAGCTCCTCGGGCTTCGAATCGACCTGCATGCGCAGGCGCGAGCCGGCCTCGTCGACGAGGTCGATCGCCTTGTCGGGCAGGAAGCGGTCGGTGATGTAGCGGTTCGACAGCGTCGCGGCCGCGACCAGGGCCGAATCCTGGATGCGCACGCCGTGGTGCTGCTCGTACTTCTCCTTCAGACCACGCAGGATCGAGACCGTGTCCTCCACGGTCGGCTCCGACACGAAGACGGGCTGGAAGCGCCGGGCGAGCGCCGCATCCTTCTCGACATGCTTGCGGTACTCGTCGAGCGTGGTCGCGCCGACGCAGTGCAGCTCGCCGCGGGCCAGGGCGGGCTTCAGCAGGTTGGAGGCGTCCATGGCCCCGTCTGCCTTTCCGGCGCCGACCAGCGTGTGCATCTCGTCGATGAACAGGATGATGCCGCCCTCGGCCGCCGTGACCTCGGAGAGCACACCCTTCAGCCGCTCCTCGAACTCGCCGCGATACTTTGCGCCGGCGATCAGCGCGCCCATGTCGAGGGCGAGCAGGCTCTTGTCCCGCAGGGACTCGGGCACGTCGCCGTTGACGATGCGCAGCGCCAGCCCCTCGACGATCGCGGTCTTGCCGACGCCGGGCTCACCGATGAGGACCGGGTTGTTCTTGGTGCGCCGGGACAGGACCTGGATGGTCCGCCGGATCTCCTCGTCGCGGCCGATCACCGGGTCGAGCTTGCCCTCCCGGGCGGCCTCGGTCAGGTCGCGGGCGTACTTCTTCAGCGCGTCGTAGGCGTTCTCGGCCGAGGCGTTGTCGGCGGTGCGGCCCTTGCGCAGGGCGTTGATCGCGGCGTTGAGCGAGGCCGGGGTGACGCCCGCGGCCTGGAGCGCGCGGCCCGCCTCGGAATCCTTCTCGACCGCCAGGGCGAGGAGCAGCCGCTCCACCGTCACGTACGAATCGCCCGCCTTCTCGGCGGCCTTTTCGGCGGTGTCGAACAGGCGCATCAGCTCGCGCGTCGCCTGCGGGGCGGCCGCGTTGCCGGAAACCTTCGGCTGCTTGGCGAGCCACTGCTCGGTCTGAG
The DNA here is from genome assembly GCF_017833295.1 of Methylobacterium sp. PvR107. Lineage (NCBI taxonomy): Bacteria > Pseudomonadati > Pseudomonadota > Alphaproteobacteria > Hyphomicrobiales > Methylobacteriaceae > Methylobacterium > Methylobacterium sp. PvR107. Next base: position 2,211,182 of record NZ_JAFIBW010000001.1, on the reverse strand, counting down.
CGAGCGCTACGCGCGACTGGCCGCCCGCGCGGTCGATCAGTCCGGCGCAGAGGCCCTCCGGATCGTCGAGCAGCACCTTGAGCAGGTGGCCCGGCTGAAGCTGGGGATGTCCCTCGCGCATCGCGAGGTTCTGAGCCGCCTGCACGAAGCCGCGGGCGCGCTCGGTGTACTTTTCGAAGTTCATGCACAACCCTCCCGTACCGGCATCCGCCGCCCGATGAGAGGCGCGGCGCCACCGAAACGTCGCCCTCCGGCTATCCGCCGCGCGAGGGCCCCGGCGCCATGGTGGCCGCCGGTAGACCCGATGTGGTGTTGCAATTGAGCACCACAAGGGGCGGCGAAGCTCTTGCGTGCCGGATCATTTCAGGGCCACGCTCCGCGCATGACCGCATTGATTCATGTCATCGCCCTGTATCGCTATCCGGTGAAGGGCTTGAGCCCCGAACCTGTCGAGCGGGCGGAGCTCGAAACGAGCGGCCACTTCCCGGGCGACCGGCTCTACGCCATCGAGAACGGGCCGTCGGGCTTCAACGAGGTGGCGCCCCGGCATCAGCCGAAGACCAAATACCTGATGCTCATGCGCGACGAGGCCCTCGCCCGCCTGCGGACCCGCTACGACGACGCCACGGCGACGCTGACCGTGGAGGGACACGGAGAACCGCAGGCCTTCCGTCTCGACACCGAGGCCGGGCGTGCGGGCCTGGCGGATCTGATGCGGCGGTTCATCCCTGAGAGCCTGCGCGGCGAGCCGAAGGTGCTCGCCGCCCCGCCGCGGTACCGCTTCACGGATTCGCCGACCGGCTACGTGTCGCTGATCAATCGCGCGAGCGTGGCGGCGGTGGAGGATTACATCGGCGCGCCCGTGGATCCGCTGCGCTTCCGCGGCAACCTGCTGGTCGACGGGCTCGCGCCCTTCGCGGAGCTGGAGATGGTCGGGCAGGTGGTCGAGGCGCCGAGCGGCCTTCGCCTCAAGATCATCAAGCGGACCGTGCGCTGCGCTGCCACCAACGTCGACCCGGCGAGCGGCATCCGCGACTGCGACATCCCCTGGACCCTCGACGCGCGCCTCGGCCACCGCGACCTCGGCGTCTACGCCGAGGTGATCGCCGGCGGGGCGCTCGCGCAGGGCGATGCCCTGCGGGTGGTGGGGTGATGCGTTATCTCTTCCATCGAGTGCTGCCGTCTTTGCGAGCGTAGCGAAGCAATCCAGGGAGCGCCGAGCTGGCAAGCCACGCGCTGCCCTGGGTCACTTCGCTGCGCTCGTGATGACGGATGGGCGCGGATAGAGACGTCGTGTCAGAGCCGGGACACGTAGACCGCGAGATCCTTGATTTCCGCCTCGCTCAGGCCCTGCGCGACCTCGTTCATGGCGGGATCGTAGCCGGGCCGGGCGTTCGACTTGTAGCCGGCCAGTGCCTTGGCGAGATACTCCTCCCGCTGACCCCGGATCCGCGGGATCGCGTCGCGGCCCGCGAGGTCGGGGCCGTGGCAGGAATTGCACTGGTGCTTGGCGACGAGGGCCTGCCCCCGCTCCGTCAGGGCCGGGTCGGCGGGCGGGCCGGACCGGCTCGGCGGCGGCAGGGTCGCCACCGCGTCGGCATAGGCGCGCAGGTCGTCGTCGGAGAACCCGGCGGCGACGTCGTTCATGGGCGGCGCCTCGCGCTGCTTCTCCCGGAACTGGAACAGCTGCGTGACCACGTAGTCCGGGAGCTGCCCTCCGAGCGAGGGCACTCCCTCGGCCTCCGAGGTGCCCGCTCCGTGGCAGCCGATGCAGGGCGCGAGGCGCTCCTGCATCGCGGCATCCGGCGCCGCGAGGGCCGTGCCGGCCAGCATCGCGCCGAGGGCCGGTCCCAGCCCTCGGAGGATGCGCATCCGCGTCACAGGCGGCCTCACTTGCCGTAGCTGACGCGATAGATCGCGCCGTTGTAATCGTCGGCGACGAAGAGCGAGCCGTCCTTGGCGACGAGGACGTCGGCCGGACGTCCGACATACTTGTTGTCTTGGAGGAAGCCGGTCAGGAACGGCTCCACCGCGGTGATCTTGCCGTCGTTGCCGGCCTTGGCCATCACCACGTCGCCGCCGAGCTTCTTGGTGCGGTTCCAGGAGCCGTGCCGGGCGATGAAGATCGCGTCGCGATACGCCTCGGGGAACTGCGTCCCGGTGTAGAATCGCATGCCGAGCGAGGCCGTGTGCGGCCCGAGCAGGGCGGCCGGCGCGGTGAATTCCGAGCAGGAATGACCCCAGCCGTACTCGGGATCGGTGAACGTGCCCTGGTGGCAGAACGGGTAGCCGAAATGCTGCTTGCCCGGCTCGGAGATGACATTCAGCTCGTCGTTCGGGATGTCCTCCGACACCCAATCGCGGCCGTTATCGGTGAACCAGAGCTGCTTGGTCTTCGGGTTCCAGTCGAAGCCGACGGTGTTGCGCACGCCACGGGCGATCACCTCGGCGTTCTTGCCGTCGAGGTCCATGCGCCGAATCTGCGCGTGCGTCTCCGGCGGCATCAGGATGTTGCCCGGCGAGCCGATCGGCACGTAGAGCTTGTTGTCCGGGCCGATGGCGATGAACTTCCAGCCGTGCGCCTCGTCCTTCGGCAGGTCGTCGTAGACCAGGGTCGGCTTGGCCGCGCCGTCGAGATGCTGCGCGATGTCGTCGTAGCGCCAGATCTTCGAGAGCTCGGCGACGTAAAGCGCGCCGTCGTGATACGCGACGCCGTTCGGCCGGTGCAGGCCCGACGCGATGGTCTTGACCTCGCGCTTCCCGTCCTGGCCGGCCTGCGGCAGCACCGCGTAAACCTTGCCGACCGTGCGGGTGCCGACGAACAGGGTGCCATCCGGTGCCTGGGTCATCTCGCGGGCATTCGCGAGACCGCTCGCGTAGACCTCGATCTTGAAGCCGTCCGGTACCTTCAGCTGGTCCAGCGGCAGCTTGGCGACCGGGGTCGCGAGCGGTGGCCCCGCGACGGGTGCGAGCTTCGCGGCCGCGCCGCTCTCAGGCCGACCATACAGCGCATCTCCGCGTTCGACGGGCTTCACGCTCGCCGGCGGGGCTGCGGAGGCGGGCGTCTCCTGCGCGCGCACGGCTTGGGTACCGAGGGCGCCCAGGCAGGTGAGCGCGGCGGCGAGGGAGCGGGTGAGGAGCGGCTTGCGGTTCGGCGTCATGGTGTCTCCCGATGCGGCAGGCGCTCTGGCCGGCCCGCTTGTTATGCACTCGTTATTCAACGAACTGTCCGACGACGCGACCCGCCGGGCAAGCCTGGGCGCGACAGCGCGATGCCGACGTAACTCGCGCCCGGATTAGGGGCGCTGCGCGCCCGTGCGGGCACGTTCCAGGTACCGGTCGCCATCCTCCCGCAGCAGCAGCCTGTCCGCAACGAGCGCGTCAACGGTGCGGGCGACGGCGTCAGCATAGGCGGCCTGATCCGGGTAACGCTCCGCGAGCGAGAGCCGCGGGTCACCCTTGGCGTCGCGCTCGGCCTTCGTCCCCGCGAAGGGCAGCAGGCTGCCTTCGCGATCGCACAGCGCGCCGGCCGGGAACGGCTCGGCGTAGAGGTTCCAGCCGGTATAGGTGCCGCGCGGCACGGCGACCTCGGGCAGGCGGATACCCGCGATGGCCTGCCCGTCCGCGTCGACCCGCGGCACCAGGGGCCGGTATTGCGGCCCCGCTTCGGGATGCGGGTCGACGTAGGTCGGAAACCGCGCGATGGCGTTGGTGAATGTCGCGACGGCGAGACCCGGAACGTACGGGAAGCCTGTGGCTGTCGGCTCGACCAGGGTCCCGTCCGATCGGCGCGGCACCCGGCTCGCCGGCGGCGCCCGGCCGTCGCGCACCCATTCCTCGAGATCGACCAGCAGCGCCCGCAGGGCCGGGCCGGGATTGAGCGTGTTGCGCGGATTGGCGCACGGCCCCTTGTCCGAGACGAGGCCTGAGCGGCCGTAGTGGAAACCGCCCGCGATCAGGTAGGCCCGCGCCGTGTCCGGCAGGTCCACGTCGGCGCGGCCGAGGGGATCCGTTGTCAGGAGCGACGCGCCCTTCTGCCAGTACTCGGTCTCGGTGTTCACCTCCATCCAGAGCGGGTCGAAGCCGTCGCCGCGCAGGAGTGCGCCGCGCTGCCCCGTCACCGGATCGTGCTGGACGGCCGGCGAGAAGGGGAAGGCGTTCTCGGGGTAGAGGTGATCCTCGTGCTGGGTGTTGGTCCGCGAGGGCTGGGCGAAGCGCGCGTTGAGGAAGACGCCGCCGACTCCGGAGATATGGGCCAGCACCCCGTCGAAGACGCGGGCGCCGGCCTCGTCCCGGTTGAAGCCGAGATGGACGAAGTCGCGCAGGAAGCGACCGCTCTGCGAGATGCCGAGCGCGAGGGCGCGCTGCATCTTGCCGCCGGCCGGATTGTCCGCGGCGCCCTCGCGCAGATGGGCGACCACATCCCGCGTCGCCGCAAAGCCGAGGCCCAGCACCTTCGGGCCGACGGCCTCGTAGGTGAACTCGTAGAGCGAGCCGGGCTGGGGCTTCGTGCCCGCCGGCAGCAGCATGAGCTGGCGCGGCCCCGCGAAGGTCCAGGCCTCGCGCGGCACCGGCTGGGGCGGGTCGGCCTCCCGGCGCCGGACCGTCAGGGTGGCGCCGGGCTGGTCCGTGCCGGCCGCCGCGAAGGTCAGGTAGAACGGCGCCTCCAGCGGGCCGCGCGTTCCACTCACCAGTTCATCACGCACGGTGCCGACGATCGGCCTGCCGTCGCGGCTGGCCACCGGTACGTCGATCGCCATGCCGCCGTTCTGGCGCAGGGCGTCCGCCTCCCAGCCCGACCACACGATCGTGTCGCCGCGGTTCAGGACCAGGGCCGTGCCCGCATCCCGGGCTTCGCGCGGGTCGTTGACCGCCTGCGCGGCCTGGGCGGGCGCGTCGAGCACCCAGTTGAACAGGAACTTCCGGCCCCGGTTGAGCACCTCGTAGACCAGCGTACCGCTGCCGCGCGCCGGGTCCTTGGGGCGCAGGATGAACAGGTCCGTGCGATACTCGACGAGGCCGCGCGCGTTGCGCGGCGCCAGCGCGATGTCGGCAATGCCGGCATTGGCGGGGTCCGCCGGGTCGATCTCCCCGCGGGCGAAGCCGGTGACCCGCTCGTAGGCGCCGGTCTCTCCGAAGCTCGCACCGCCTGCGAACGGCTCGACGGCGGTGATGTCGAGGCCCACGATCCGGGCCGCAGCCGGCGAGGCGGCCGGCACCGCGAGGCAGAGTGCAGCGACGCAGGCACGCAAGCGCACAGCGCGGATAGACATCCCTCGATCCCCCCAATAACGTTTTCGTTCTTAGGCCGTCGGAGCCCTGGGCCGATTAAGCGAAGGCTGGGCGTCGCATGTCGACAGCATTCTGAACGCCAGCGTTACAAATTCGCGGCCGCGACCAGACCAAGGGGCCCCGAGCGACGCGCGGACGGCTGCGCCCGCACTCGCCTTGCGTTTTGGGCACCGATCTCCGAAAACGCCCCCGTCCGGAAAGCTTAGGCTTGGCCGGGGGACCGGCGACCTGCCGGAGCCCGGCCGAAGCGGCGTTCCGATCCGGTTCGAGGACAGGGTTCGATGATCGATTACGCGCAGGCGCGGCGGATGATGGTCGACTGCCAGTTGCGGACCTTCGACGTGAACGACAATACGGTGCTCGACGCGTTCGACACCGTGGCGCGCGAGACGTTCGTGCCCAAGGGCCGCGAGCCCTTCGCGTATATCGACCAGACCCTGCACATCGACGGGGCCGGCGGCGAGACCCGCTGCATGCCGGCGCCGATGGTGCTGGCGCGGATGATCCAGGCCCTGCGGGTCCGGCCGGGCGTCACTGCCCTCGATGTCGCCAGCGGCTACGGCTACGCCGCGGCGGTCATGGCGCAACTCGGCGCCCAGGTGACCGCGCTGGAATCGGTTCCCGATCTCGCCGCCGAGGCGCGCGGCCGGCTCGGCAGCACCGTCCAGGTGGTGGAGGGCCCGATCGGCGCCGGCGCGCCCAAGCAGGCGCCGTTCGACGTGATCCTGATCAACGGACGCGTCGAGGTCCGGCCGCAGGCGCTGCTGGAGCAGCTGAAGGATAGCGGCCGCCTGGTCTGCGTGATGGGCCCGCACCGGAACGCGAAGGTGACGCTGTTCGTCCGGGCCGGCGACGCCTTCGGCGCGCGCCCGCTGTTCGATGCGTCGCTCCCCGGCCTCGATGCCTTCGCGGAGGAGGCCGGCTTCGCGTTCTGAGCGCCGAACCCAGTCTCAGCCCAACCGGTAATCGGCCATCCGGGCCCGGCGGGCGCTGCGCCGGTAGGCCATCACCGAATCCGGCCAGAGGGTCGTGTTGCGCCCCGCGGCGTCGAGATACCAGCTCTTGCAGCCCCCGGCCTGCCAGATGCTGTCGGCCAACCGGGTGCGGATCCGGTCGAGGAAGCGCGCCTGCGCCTCCGGGCGGACCTCGATCGCCCGGGCGCCCCGGCGCAGGGCCTTCAGGCAGTCGAGCACGTGCTGCACCTGAACCTCGATCATCGACACGACCGAGTTGTGCCCGAGCCCGGTATTCGGCCCGAGCAGCATGAAATAATTCGGAAAGCCCGCGACGGTGATGCCCTGGTAGGCGCCCATGCCGCCGGCCCAGGCCTCGGTCAGCCGCAGGCCGCCGCGCCCGACGAGGTTCATCCGCGCGAAGGTCGCGGTGACGTCGAAGCCCGTGGCGTAGACGATCACGTCGAGGTCGTGCGTGTGGCCGCCTTCGGTGACCACGCCGGTCGGCGCGATCCCCGTGATGACCCCGGTTTCCAGGGTGACGTTCGGGCGCTGGACGGCCGGGTAGTAATCGTCGGAAATCAGCACCCGCTTGCAGCCGAGCCGGTAATTCGGCGTCAGCTTTTCCCGCAGCACTTTGTCCGGGACCGCCTTGGCGAGATGCCGGCGCGCCAGGCCCTCGGCCTGGGCGGTCAGCTTCGAGACCTTGGTGAAGCCGAGCAGCGCGCGGATCTCGTGGAGCCAGAACAGCCGCGCCCGCTCCAGCTGCCGGGCGAACGGGATCTTCCGGTACCGGTCCTTGGCACGCTCCGCGATGGCATGGTCGTTCTTGGGCATGATCCAGGGCGGCGTGCGCTGGAACAGGGTGAGCTGGGCGGTGATCGCGGCGAGCTCGGGCACCACCTGGACCGCGCTCGCCCCCGTGCCGATCACCCCGACGCGCTTGCCCGCGAGGTCGACGGCATGGTCCCACGCCGCCGTGTGGAAGGCGGGACCCGCGAAGGACTCGCGGCCGGGGATATCCGGATAGGCCGGGTGATGCAGGCCCCCCATGCCGGAGACGATCGCCCGCGCGGTGATCGGCCCCCGGTCGGTCTCGACGTGCCAGAGGGCGCGCGCCTCGTGCCAGGTGGCGCCCTGAAAGGTGGTCCGGAACTGGATCACCGGCATCAGCCCGTGGCGCTCGGCGGTGTTGCGCAGATAGGCCAGGATCTCCGGTTGCGGGGCGTACATCCGGCTCCAGTCGGCCTTCGGGGCGAAGGAGAGGGAATAGAGATGCGAGGGCACGTCGCAGGCTGCCCCCGGATAGGTGTTGTCGTGCCACGTGCCGCCGAGGCCGTCGCTCTTCTCGATCACCCGCAGCGGCCCGATCCCCGCCTGCCGGCAGCGGATCGCCATGGCCAGCCCGGAGAAGCCGGCGCCGACGATGAGGACCGCCAGCGGTTCAGGGGCGGTTTCGCCCGCAGGATCGGTCATGGCACGAGGCTCCCGGAGCTGGCGTGGGATTTCGGCGCGCGGGCCTTCAGGAAGGCGGCGGCCTCGTCAAGGGAGATCCGCGCCTCCGGCAGGATATGGGCCGCGAACTGCCAGGCATGGGAGACGACGGGGAAGACCTTCAGCTCCGTCTCGACCCCGGCCGCCCGGGTCCGCTCCGCCATGCGCACGGAATCGTCGCGCAGGATCTCGCGGTCGCCCACGTGGAACAGCAGCGGCGGGAAGCCGGCCGGGTCGCCGTAGATCGGCGAGATCCGCGGGTCGGCGGGGTCGGCCTTGCCGAGATACATCGGCCGGATCGCCGCGAGCGCCTGCGGGTCGAACATCGCGTCGCGCCACGCATTCGTCACCCGCGAGCCGTCCTCGGAGACGAAGTCGGTGGCGGCGGAGAACAGGGCGGCGGCCCAGGGCATCGGCAGGCCGCGGTCGCGGGCCTCGGCCATCAGGACCAGGGCGAGATTGCCGCCGGCCGACTCGCCGGCCACGCAGGCCGCGCCCTCGGCGCTGAAGGCCCGCCAGACCGCCACGACATCCTCGACGGCGGCGGGGAACGGGTGCTCGGGGGCGAGGCGGTAATCCGGGGCGAAGATCGTGAAGCCGCGCAGGGCCAGCGCGCCCGTCACGGGCCGGTGCGTGCGCGGCGAGCAGGCGATGAAGCCGCCGCCGTGGATGTAGAGCATCCGCTGTCCCGGCCCGGATCTCGGCCGCACCCACTCGCCGCGGATGCCCCCGACGGTCCCGGGCTCGTAGGTCACGCCCTTAGGGTCGGGGAAGGCCGGGGCCTCGAAGATGCGGCGGAAGGCGGCGGCGTCCCGCGCCCGGGCCAGCGGACCGCGGATCCGGCTGCGGATCATGTAGGCGCCGATATAGGCGCGCAGGCTTGCCATCTCAGAGGTTCCCGCCCGACAGCCGCACGATCGTCTTCCAGTAGCCGGCCGGCATCAGCCGCTGGATCAGCGCCGCGTTCCGGGCATCCTTGCCGATGACGATGCGCGGCGCCCGGGCCTCGATGCCGCGGATGATCGCGTGCGCGGCGTCGGCGGGCGGAAGGGTCAGGAGCTTGCCGAAGGCCTCGCGCCCCTTCTCGTCCTCGACCGCTGCACGCTTGGCCGCCTCGGGGTCGGAGGGCGGCCGGCGGCCGCGGGCGTTGCGGGAGATGGCGGTGGCGACCCCGCCCGGATGGACGACCGTGATCCCGAGCCCGGTGCCCTCGTATTCGTGGCGCAGGGCCTCAGAGAAGCCCCGGACCCCGAACTTGCTGGTGCAGTAAGCGACCTGGCCGGGAGGCGCGATCAGCCCGAACAGGCTCGACAGGTTGACGATCTGTGCCGCCGGCCGGGCGCGCAGCATCGGCAGGAAGGCGTGGCACATGCGCACGACCGCGCGCAGGTTGATGTCCATCAGCCACTCGAAATCGTCGAGATGCGTCTCGTCGAACCGGCCGCCGAGCGCCACGCCGGCATTGTTGATCAGGATGTCGAGGCGCCCGAACCGGTCCTGTGCCCAGTCTGGCAGCGCGCGGATCGCGTCCGCATCCACGAGATCGACGATCCGGGTCTCGACCGTGGTGCCGCGTCCGCGAACCTGCCGGGCGACGTCCTCGAGGCCGACCGGATCCCGGTCCACCAGCAGGAGGCTGCAGCCCTTGGCGGCCAGACCCGCCGCCAGGGCGGCTCCGATGCCGCTCGCCGCGCCGGTGATCAGCGCGACCGCGCCTGCGAGCTGAAACCTCTGAGCCAATCTGTGCCTCCCGTCTTGCCGGTTGGTCCGGGCCTGGCGCGAGGGATAGCCTCCGCTCCGGAGATTGTCTAGGGTGAACACCCTAGGCGAGACGACGGACCATGGCGCGCGGCCGAGCATCATTGAAGGACGAGAGGATGCCGCCCCCGGCCGCGCCGAGCACGCGCGACCGGATCCTGGCGGTGAGCCTGGCGCTGTTCAACGCCCGCGGCCTGGGCCGCGTGACGACGGCGGAGATCGCCGCGGCGACGGGGATTCGCGAGGGGAACCTGCAGTATCATTTCCCGCGCAAGAGTGGCCTCGTGGAGGCGATGTTCGCCGGCTTCGAGGCGGAGGCCGTGGCGGTTGCCGGCCGGATGCCGGCGGATCCCGCGGCGCCGGAGGCGCTGCTCGCCTACCAGCGGGCGTGGTTCGACCTGATCTGGCGCTACCGCTGCGTCTACCGGGACGGGATCGCCATGGTGGAGATCGCGCCGGCCCTGCGCCCGCGTGTCCACGCGCTGCGGGCGCAGACGCAGGATCTGGCCCGCGGCGTCTTCGAGGCGGCGGCGCGGGCCGGGCGGCTCCGGATCGGCCCCGACGCCCTCGGGCGCCTCATCGACAATGCCTGGATCGTGTCCAGCCACTGGATGAGCCATCGTCCCCAGGGCGGTAGTGCGCTGACCGAGGCCGATCTCGACTGGGGCTTCGCGCAGGTCCGAGACCTGTTCACCCCCTATCTCGCGCCGGATCGACCGGATTGACGGTCGCTGGCCCGAACCTTCCATAAGCGCCGGCCAAGCTCGGACCCGAAGGACGCGATGCTCGACCGCCTGACCCATGCCGGCCTCAGCCTCCTGCTGCTGCTCGCCGTCGCGGCCCTGTTCTCCACGAACCGCCGCGCGATCCGCCCGCGGGTCGTGCTGGCGGCCCTCACACTCCAGGTGGGGCTCGGGGCGCTGGTCCTGTTCCTGCCCGCCGGTCAGGCCGCGCTGGTGGCGGCCGCCGACGCGGTGGTGACGGTGCTGTCCTACGGCGACCGCGGCACGGCCTTCCTGTTCGGCGGCCTCGTCGAGCCGAAGATGTTCGAGCTGTTCGGGGGCTCGGGCTTCATCCTGGCGCTGCGGGTGCTGCCGCAGATCCTCTACGTCTCGGCTCTGATCGCGGTGCTCTATCACGTCGGCCTGATGCAGGTCCTGGCCCGCGGCCTTGGTGCGGTCCTCCAGCGGATCCTCGGCACAGCGCCGATCGAGTCCTTCGCTGCCGTCATTACGATCGCCATCGGTCAGAGCGAGATCGCGGTGGCTCTACGCCCGTTCCTCGCGCTCCTGACCGGTGCCGAGCTGTTCGCGGTCATGTCGAGCGGCGCCTCGTCCACGGCGGGCTCGATCCTGGCCGGCTACGCCGCCCTCGGCGTCCCGATGACCTACCTGCTCGCCGCCTCGGTGATGGCGATCCCCGGCGGCCTGCTCTACGCCAAGATCCTCATGCCCTCCACCGAGCCGACCCGGATCGCCACCACCCGGGTGGAGTTCGGCGAAACCCGCGCGGCCAACATCATCGAGGCGGCGGCGGACGGCACGCAGAAGGGCTTGGCGGTGGCCGTCTCGGTCGGCGCCATGCTGATCGCCTTCGTGGGCCTCATCGCGCTGGCGGACGGGCTCCTCGGTACCGCGGGGGGCTGGTTCGGCTATCCCGGCGCCTCGTTCGAGGGCGTATTCGGCTGGGCGCTGGGCCCGCTGGCGTGGATTCTCGGTGTTCCTTGGGAGCACGCGACGCTGGTCGGCGGCGCGATCGGCCAGAAGCTCGCCTTCAATGAATTCTTCGCCTACGCCAACCTGTCACCGACGCTGAAGGCCGGCACGCTCGACCCGCGCTCGCAGGCGATCGTCTGCTTTGCCCTGTGCGGCTTCGCGAATTTCGCCTCGATCGCGATCCAGCTTGCGAGCTTCTCGAGCCTCGTTCCGGAGCGGCGCTCCGAGGTCGCCCGCTACGGGCTCCGGGCAATCCTGGCGGGCTCACTCTCGAACCTCACGAGCGCGGCCATCGCAGGGCTCTTCGTGCGGTGAGGCGGTATCGGCCGGTCCGGCGTCCTGCGAGGCGCCGGAGCCGGGACGAACCTCCGGTCTCAGCCCAAGCAATCCGATGCCGGAAGGTCTCGCAGGGCGTAGGCGCAGGCCAGGACGGCGCACAAACGAAAAGCGCCGCTTCGAGTGAAGCGGCGCCCAAACCGTGCGGTCGTCGACTTAGTTGAAGGTGTCGATCTCAGCCGACTCGTAGCTGGTGACTTCCATGCCGACGCAGATCTCGGACACGATCGGGGCAGACCAAGCCATGTTTTCCTCCTGGAGAATTTCGGATATTTTAGTTTGAGACCACGTTGACCGAGGCATATTTCACCTCGGATCACAGTGACTTAGTTGAAGGTGTCGATCTCAGCCGACTCGTAGCTGGTGACTTCCATGCCGACGCAGATCTCGGACACGATCGGGGCAGACCAAGCCATGGCGCTTCTCCTCGCTGTTGCTGAGAGGCATATAGGCAATATCTTGGACGCAATACAAGCGAGCGCAACACTTATATTTCTCATAGGGAGGCCGCTATCCTCCGTGGAGGGGGTTGGTGCCGCGGTGCGACACCGGCGCGCGGAGTGCAGCGGGTGGTCGGAACGCACGGGATCGGGAACTGTTTCGGCTTGACGGGCCTTCCGCGCGGGCGCACGACGCAGCCGCGCGCTATCGTCTCCGGCGACGCCGCGCTCCCATTCAGCAGCGACCCGCGAAGCGACGTGCCCGACCGATCGTGCCTGCCGTGCCCGGCCCCGTGCCGTCGTCCCGCCTGAGCCGCTGAGAGGCCTGGCCGCGGGGCGACCGGCGCGGCTGCCGGCTACGGCCTTGACCCAGGATGACCGGCGCCGCGTCGTCTCGTAACCCACGAGGCGAGGCCATGAACGAGATCGCCCTCTTCGATACGCGCGTCGACCCGTCCGTGCTGGCCGCGCGTCTCTCGGACGAGCGCGCCCCGGATATCGTCGAGAAGCTCAACGACGAGGCCCCCGAGGTCGCTGCCGCCATCCTGCTGGGCCTGCCGGTGGAGCGGGCGATCGAGGTGCTCGATCAGCCGGAACTCGACTGCGTCGCCGACATCATCGAGATGCTGCCGCGCGACCGGGTCGCGGCCTACCTGTCGGGCATGTCGGCCGACCGGGTCACCGACGTGTTCCGCGAGATCGAGGAGCCCGGCCGCTCCGACCTGCGCGCCCGCCTCGACGCCGAGACCCGGGGCGCGGTGGACCGACTCTCAGCCTACGGCGAGGAGACGGTCGGCTCGCTGATGACCACCGAGTTCGTCACGGTGCCGGGCACATGGACGGTCGGCCAGACCCTGGAGCACATCCGCCACGTCGAGAAGACCCGCGAGACCATCTACGCGATCTTCGTGCTCGACCCGCGCACCCGGGCGCTCACCAAGGCGGTGCCGCTGCGCCGGCTGATCTCGGGCGATCCCAACGACAACGTGCTCAGCGTCGCACCGGGGCGGCGGCCCCTCGCCGTCTCGCCGACGGCGAGCCGCGAGGAGGCGGCCCGGCTGATCTCCAAATACGACCTTTTGGCGCTGCCGGTGGTCGATGCAGTCGGCCACGTCATCGGAATCGTCACGGTCGACGACATGATCGACGCCATGATCGAGAAGCAGACGCAGGATGTGCAGCGCTTCGGCGGCATGGAGGCGCTCCCCGAGCCCTACATGGATATCGGCTTCTTCACGATGATCCGGAAGCGCGCCGGCTGGCTGTGCGCGCTGTTCCTGTCGGAGATGCTGACCGCCTCGGCCATGCAAGGTTTCGAGGGCGAGCTCGAGAAGGCGATCGTCCTGACGCTGTTCATCCCGCTGATCATGAGCTCGGGCGGCAATTCCGGCTCGCAGGCGACCTCGCTGCTGATCCGGGCACTGGCCCTGCACCAGATCCGCCTGCGCGACTGGTGGCGGGTGGCCTTGCGCGAACTGCCGACGGGGATCTTCCTCGGGACGATCCTCGGCATCATCGCGGTGATCCGGATCGTGGCCTGGCAGAAGCTCGGCCTGTACGATTACGGCGAGCACTGGCCGCTGGTTGCCGCCACGGTCGGCGCGGCGCTGGTCGGAATCGTGACGTTCGGGTCGTTGTCCGGCTCGATGCTGCCGTTCCTGCTCCAGCGGATCGGCTTCGATCCGGCTACCGCCTCGGCGCCCTTCGTGGCAACGCTGGTCGATGTGACCGGGCTCGTGATCTACTTCTCGGTGGCGCTGCTGATCCTGCGCGGGACGCTCCTGTAGGGTGCTTGTGAGCCGCGCCGGACATGTTCCAGTCGGCGCTTCGGATCGGACGCTGGAACGCGCAGTCGACGATGTGACGTTCTCGGACCGGTGATCCGCCCCGTCGTTCCGGGGCGCCGCAGGCGAGCCCCAAAACCAAAGCCGCTGCCTCAGAAGGATCCTGGCGCGTTGGTGCGCCAGGATTCCGGGCTCCGCGTCGCGGCCCCGCAACGACGGGATCGGACGGCTGTGATGCGGCGAATGGTGACGCGGATCGCACCCACGCCGGGCAATTCACCTCACCCCGCCACCGCCTCGGCTAGCCGCTTGCGCTGCACCTTGCCGTTCGCCGTGCGGGGCAGAGCGTCGAGAAAGCGGATCTCCCGCGGGCGCTTGTACGCGGCGAGCCGCTCGGCACACCACGCGAGCAGGGCCTCGGCGTCGGGCTCCGCGTCGGGCTGGAGCACCACGAAGCCGCAGATCACCGAGACATCCGCCCGCACCGGCAACTCGGCGACGCCCACCTCTGCCACCGACGGATGGGCGGAGAGCACCACCTCCACCTCGTTTGGGGAGACCCGGTAGCCCATCGCCTTCATCAGGTCGTTGTTGCGGCCCTCGAACCAGAGGTAACCGTCGGCATCGAGCCGTGCCAGGTCGCCGCCGACGAACCAGTCGCCGCGCATCACCTCGGCCTCCTCCTCGGGGCGGTTCCAGTAGCCCAGCATCAGGGCAGGCTCTGACCGGTGGACGGCGAGCAGGCCAGTCTCGCCCGCGGGCAGGGGAACGGCGTCGCCTTCCGCGGGCAGGATCGCCACCCGCCGCCCAGGCTGCGGCTTACCGGGCGAGCCGGGCCGCACCGGGATCGTCGAGCCGCTGGAGATGTAGGTCGAGATCTCGCTCATCCCGAGCGCCTCGTAGAGCGGCTTGCCCGTCGCGTGCGTCCAGGCGTCGAGCAACTCGACCGGGAGCGGCTCGCCCGCCGTGCAGCCATGGCGCAGGCTCGACAGATCGTGCGCGCCGAGATCGCCGTACTTGAGGATCTGACGGTAGAGCGTCGGGACGGCGGCGAACACAGTGGCGTGGTACTGCGCGATCAGGCGCGGCCAGATGGCGGGATCGCGCGGGCCATTGTAGAGCACCGCGGTTGCGCCCACCGACCACGGATCGCTGAGGCCGACGCCCAGTGTGTAGGTCCAGTTCATGGTGCCGGCATGCAGCATCACGTCGGCTTCGGTCAGCCCGAGCCAGTGGTCGAGCATCGGCCGGCGGCCGTAGGCGGCACGGTGGGCGTGAAGCACGCCCTTCGGCCGGCTGGTCGTGCCGGAGGTGTAGATCAGTACCGCCGGATCGTCGGCGGCGGTGTCGGCGTAGGCGGGCAGCGGCGGACCGGCCTTCAGGGCGGCGATGGCGGCGGCATCGAGGAGCAGCCGGCCGTCCAGGGCCTCCGGCGCGACCGTGCAGCCGCTGCCGACCACCACGGCGGCGGCGCCGGAATTCTCCATCAGGAACGCCGCCTCGGCCGCGGTGAGCTGCGGCGAGGAGGGCAGCGCGACGAGGCCGGCCGCCAGAGCGCCGAAATAGACGAGGACGTAATCGGCCTCATTGCCCATCCGGATCATCACCCGGTCGCCGGGCTTGAGCCCCAGATCGAGCAAGCCCGCCGCGATCGCGCGCGCCGACCGCTCGACCGCGCCGAAGCTGAGGCAGTCGGCCATCCCATCCCCGACCAGGACGAGGGCGGTCTTGTCGGCGCGCAGCCGCGCGTTCTCAGCGAGGCAGTACCGCGCGGCGTTGAACCGCGCGGGCGGCTGGCGGTCGTGGGGCAGGCTGTCGGGCACCGGGCGCTCTCCCGCATTCGGGCTTTTGGCCGGGTGTCCTGCCTGGGCGTCTGCCCGTCAACCTTCGGCGAGGTGCCGCACGATGCGGACGGGCTTCACGTCCGCCGCTGCGCCTGCCCCTCCTGCTCCTCGAAGCCCTTGAGCATCTTGTCGAGCGTCAGCGGGTACTCGCGGACCCGAATCCCGGTGGCGTTGTAGATGGCGTTGGCGAGCGAGGCGCCGGCGCCGCAGATGCCGAGCTCGCCGAGGCCCTTGCTCTTCAACGGGTTCGCCTTGTCGTCGAGCTCTGGCAGGAACACCGCGTCGATCTCCGGGATGTCGGCGTGGACCGGCACGTGGTACTCGGCCATGTCGTGGTTGACGAAGAAGCTGTAGCGTGGATCGACCACCGCATCCTCCATCAGCGCCGCGCCGACCCCGAAGGTCATGCCGCCGATCGCCTGGCTGCGCGCGGTTTTGGCGTTGAGGATGCGGCCGCCGGTGAAGACGCCCAGCATCCGCCGCAGCCGGATCTCGCCGGTGTCGACATCGACGCTGACCTCGGCGAAGTGGGCGCCGTAGGAGTATTGCGAGAATTTCTGCTTCATCTCGCCGGGCTTGATCTCGCCCGCCGCTTCGAGCCCCGAGCCAGCGAGGTCAGTAAGCGCCTCCGTGCGGTTGCCAGACGTGACCGCGCCGTTGCGGAACGTCGCCCCGTCCGGGTTGAGATCGCCGGCCTTGAGCAGGGCCTGCCGGAGGTTGTCGCAGGCCACGTACAGGGCCGAGCCCGCCGAGGCCGCGCCGAACGAGCCGCCGGATCCTGAGGCGAAGGGGAAGTCGGTGTCTCCCATCTCGACCCGCACGCGCTCGGGCGGGAGGCCCAGCATCTCGCCGGCGATCTGGGTGAGGATCGTGTAGGTGCCGGTGCCGGGATCGGTCATGGCCATCCGGACGACCAGGACACCGTCCGGCCCGAGCCGGACCTTGGCGGCGGACGGCATCAGCGGGTTGAGGCGGGCGGCGGCCGACATGCCCATGCCGACGAGCCAGTTGCCCTCGCGCCGGCTGCCCGCCGCCTGACGCTTGTCCCAGCCGAACAGGCGGGCACCCTCGCGCATGCAGGGTACGAGCTGGCGGGTGGAGAACGGCACCTTCTTCTCGGGATCCTCTTCCGGCTCGTTGCGCACCCGCAGCTCGATCGGATCGACCTTCAGCTGCTCGGCCAGCTCGTCCATGGCGCACTCGAAGGCGAGCTGGCCCACGGCCTCGCCGGGCGCGCGCATCGACGAGGCGATGGGCATGTTGAGGTTCACGAGCCGGTGCCGCGTCACACGGTTCTGCGCCGCGTAAAGTGAGCGGGTGACGTTGGCCGAGGTCTCGAAGAAGCCATCACCCTCGGCCGTGTCGGACCAGGATTCGTGGCCGATCGCCGAGAGGCGCCCCTCCTTGTCGGCACCGAGCCGGATCCGCTGGATCGTGTCGGTGCGGTGGGTCGCGACGTGGAATTCCTGCTGACGGGTCAGGGCCACCTTCACGGGCCTTTGGACGACCTTCGAGGCCAGGATCGCGAGCGTCGCCTCCGGCTGGACCTGCAGCTTCGCGCCGAACCCGCCGCCGATATAGGGGCTGACGATCCGGACCTTCTCGGGCGGCAGCTTCAGCACCGAGCCCAGCGCCTTCTGGCCCCGGTTCGGCATCTGGTTCGCGGTGTGCAGCACGACCCCGTCGCCGTCCCAGGCGGCGATGGTGGCGTGTGGCTCCATCTGCGCGTGGATCTGGTTCGGCGTGACATACTCCACGTCGAGCTTCACCGGCGCGGCCGCGAAGGCGGCGTCGAAATCGCCGAGCTTGGAGTCCGGCGGCGAGTTGACCGGCTTCGGCTCGTAAGCCGCCGCCAGGCTGTCCTTCAGCAGTCCCTTGGGCTTGGCCGCGTCGTACCGGACCTTGACCAGCATCGCGGCCGCCCGGGCCTGCTCGAAGGTCTCGGCCACCACGAAGGCCACGGGCTGCCCGTAGAACCTGACCTCGGTTCCCTGGAGCTGCGGCCAGACCTGCTCCTTCTTCTCGCCCTGCTCGGGCACGTTCTCGTGGGTCAGGACCAGGATCGTGCCCGGCGCCTTGCGGGCGGCCTCCGCGTCGATCGAGCGGATCGTGCCGGAAGCGATCGTCGCCGGCACGATGAAGCCGTAGGCGGGGTTCTTGAGCGCCCGGGTCTCGTAGGCGTAGGGCGCGTGCCCCGTGACCTTAAGCTTGCCCTCGACCCGGTTCAGCGGCTTGCCGACGAGCCCGTCGGGCCGGTCGTCGAGGGGCGTCCGGCCGATCGGCTGGTTCATCTCCATGGGAACGGTCCTTGCCGGGATGCTACGCGCGGGTCGCCTGCGCCACGACGGCGCGCAGGGTCCGCCGGGTCAGCGGGATCTTGAAGTCGTTGCTGCCGTATCCGCGGGCGCCCTTGAGCACCGCGTCGGCGGCGGCGTCGGCGGAGCCAGTCTGGACCAGGGCGGCCTCGGCCTCGGCGACCCGCCAGGGCTTGTGCGCCAGCCCGCCGAAGGCGAGGCGCGCGGCCGTCGGCTTGCCGCCTTCGCCGGCGATCACCGCCGCCACCGACACGGTGGCGAACGCGTAGGACGCCCGGTCGCGGACCTTGCGGTAAATGTGCATGCCCGCCACCGGCTTCGGCAACGTGACGGCGGTGATGATCTCGCCCGTGCGGAGATCCGTCTCGATCTGCGGGGTGTCGCCCGGGAGCTTGTGGAATTCGGCGATCGGGATGGTCCGCGTCTGCCCGTCCGGGTTCATCGTCTCGACGGTGGCGTCCAGCGCCCGCATGGCGACCGCCATGTCGGACGGGTTGGTGGCGATGCATGCCTCACTCGCCCCGACCACCGCCATGATGCGGTTGAACCCGCCGATCGCCGAGCAGCCGGAGCCGGGCTCGCGCTTATTGCAGGGCATGGCCGTGTCGTAGAAATAGTAGCAGCGCGTCCGCTGAAGCAGGTTGCCGGCCGTGGTCGCCTTGTTGCGCAGCTGCCCCGATGCGCCGGCCAGGAGCGCCTTTGCCAGCACGGCGTAGTCCTTCCGCACCCGCGGGTCGGCGGCGAGGTCGGAATTGCGTACCAGCGCGCCGACGCGCAGGCCGCCATCCTGCGTGGCCTCGACCTTGTCCAGCGGCAGCCGGTTGACGTCGATCAGCGTCGCCGGCGTCTCGATCTGGAGCTTCATCAGGTCGAGAAGGTTGGTGCCGCCGGCGATGAACTTGGCGTTCGGCCGTTCGGCCGCGAGCTTCGCGGCGTCCTGAACCGTCGCCGGACGCTCGTATGTGAAAGCCTTCATCTCCGCCCCCTCAGAGGTTGCTGGCGGCGGTGTCGCGGATCGCCGCGACGATGTTCGGGTAGGCGCTGCAGCGGCAGATGTTGCCGCTCATGCGCTCGCGGATCTCGGCATCGCTGAGTGTCGGCGTTGACGCGACGTCCTCGGTGACGTGGCTCGGCCAGCCGGCCTTGGCCTCGCTCAGCATGCCGACTGACGAGCAGATCTGGCCCGGCGTGCAGTAGCCGCACTGGAAGCCGTCATGCTCCAGGAAGGCCGCCTGCATCGGGTGGAGATGGTCGCCGGTGGCGAGCCCCTCGATCGTGGTGACCTCATCGCCCTCGTGCATCGCCGCGAGCGTCAGGCAGGAATTGATCCGACGACCGTCCACCAGCACCGTGCAGGCGCCGCACTGGCCGTGGTCGCAGCCCTTCTTGGTGCCGGTCAGCGCCAGATGCTCGCGCAGGGCATCGAGCAGCGTCGTGCGGGTGTCGAGGACGAGATCCCGCGGCTGGCCGTTGATCGTGAGCCGCACCGGCATGGTCTGCGGAGCAGGATCGCCCGGTGCCGCCACTGCGGGCGCAGGCCGGAGGCCGAGGGCGCCGAGCGCCCCGGCCGCGGCGCAGCCCTCCACCACGGCCCGCCGCGTCAAGGCGAACGGCTTCTTCGGAGTCGCGTCTGTCATGCTGCTATCCCGCCCGTGCGCAGCGCAACACGGCGCGACGCAGTCTGGAATCCGGTGTGCCAACGCCCAGCGCGCTGGATTAGATCCGGTCCAGACTGCGCCCGTTCACCGCGGCTTCGCTGCTGCGCTCGCAAAGACGGTGGCGCGTTGGAACGCGTCCCGATGCGAGCGTTTGAGTTGATCGGACAACGACACCGGAGGCTTGCGCCATGGCCGTCCCGACCCTGCCGCTCAACGACGGGCGCCGGATCCCGCAGATCGGCTACGGCTGCTGGCAGCTCTCGGACGCACAGGCGCCGGACCTCGTTGGCCGGGCGCTCCAGGCCGGCTATCGCCTGATCGACACCGCGGCCGTCTACGGCAACGAGGCCGGCGTCGGCCGCGCCGTCCGCGACGCGCAAGTGCCCCGGGACGAGATCGTCCTGACCACCAAGCTCTGGAACGACCGCCAGGGCCGCGATGAAACGCGGCGTGCCTTCGACGAGAGCCTGCAGCGACTTGGCCTCCCCTATGTCGACCTCTACCTGATTCACTGGCCGTGCCCGCAGCGACGCCTGTTCGTCGAGACGTGGAAGACCCTGATCCAGCTCCGTGAGGAGGGGCGCGCCAAGTCGATCGGCGTCTCGAACTTCACGCCCGAGCACATCGCCACCCTGATCGGCGAGACGGGCGTCGCGCCCGCGGTGAATCAGATCGAGCTGCACCCGCACTTCCAGCGCAAGGCGCCGCGGGCCGACGATGCAAGTCGCGGGATCGTGACCGAATCCTGGAGCCCGCTGGGACAGGGCAGGGAGCTGAACGACCCGGTCTTCGTGGCGATCGCGAAGGCCCACGGGAAGACCCCCGCCCAGGTGGTGCTACGCTGGCAAATTCAGATCGGCTGCGTGGCCATCCCGAAGACCGCCCGGCCCGAGCGCATCCTCGAGAACATCGCCCTGTTCGATTTCGAACTCGCATCCGACGAGATGGAGACGATCGCGGCCCTGGACCGGCCCGACGGCCGGATCGGACCGGACCCCGCCACCTTCTGCTGACCCGTCGGTCTTCGGCGGCGCAGCATAACATCGCGCCGCAAAATATTTATGCTCACAGCTAGCATATCTGGACAGGCGCCTCCGGCACCCATAAGTTAGACGGCACAATGCTCAAACTGAGCATAATGGAGGACGCCATGGCGGCGACCGTTGCACCCGTCTCCCGCACGCCCATTCCGGGTCTGCCGCTTCCGGACCTCTACGCCCGTGTCAGCCGGCACGTTCCGGCGATCGAGTGGCCTGCGCTGGCTCCGGACATCGAGGCGATCCTGCGCCTGAAGCGCGAGCGCAACGCCGTGATCCTGGCGCACAACTACCAAGCGCCCGAGATCTTCCACACGGTGGCCGACATCGTCGGCGACAGCCTCGCGCTCGCCCGCGAGGCTGTGAACGTCGACGCCGACGTGATCGTGCTGGCGGGCGTCCATTTCATGGCCGAGACGGCCAAGCTCCTGAACCCGAGCAAGACCGTGCTGATCCCCGACATGGGTGCGGGCTGCTCGCTGGCCGACTCGATCACCGCCGCGGATGTGCGCGGCTTGCGGGCCAAGTACCCGGGCGTTCCGATCGTCACCTACGTGAACACCTCCGCGGCCGTGAAGGCCGAGTCGGACCTGTGCTGCACCTCCGGCAATGCCGTTGCGGTGGTGAAGTCACTGAACGCCCCGCGCGTTCTGATGATCCCGGACGAGTTCCTGGCGCAGAACGTCCAGGCGGAGATCCCCGAGGTCGAGATCCTGACCTGGGCCGGCCATTGCGAGGTGCACGAGCGCTTCACGCCGGCTGACATCCGCGACGTCCGCGACAGCTATCCCGGCGTTACCGTCATCGCGCATCCGGAATGCCCGCCGGCGGTGGTGGCCGAATCGGATTTCTCGGGCTCGACCGCGATGATGATGGATTTCGTCCTCGAGAAGCGGCCGAAGCAGGTGGTGCTCGTCACCGAGTGCTCGATGGCCGACAACATCGCGGCTGCGAACCCGGACATCGAGTTCATCAAGCCCTGCAACATGTGCCCGCACATGAAGCGGATGAGCCTGCGCAACATCCGCCGGTCGCTCGAGACGATGACCCACGAGGTGTTAGTCGATCCGGCGCTGGCCGACCGCGCCCGGGCGGCGGTGGAGCGCATGCTCCAGGTGCGCACGCGATGAACGCGATCTCACCCAACGCGGCCGACCGCGTCGTCGTGGTCGGCGGCGGCGTCGCGGGGCTGAGCGTCGCGCTGCGCCTCGCGCCCCGCCCGGTGACGCTCCTCACCGCCTCGCCCCTGGGTCTCGGCACCGCCACCGGCTGGGCGCAGGGCGGCATCGCCGCCGCGGTCGGCGTGGACGACGCGGCCGCTTTGCACGCCGCCGACACGGAAGCCGCCGGCGCCGGGCTGACCGAGCCCGACGTCGCGCTCCGCGTCGCCCAGGAAGGCCCGGCCCTCATCGACTGGCTGGTGCGGATCGGCGTCCCGTTCGACCGGACCGCCGACGGAGCACTCGCCCTCGGGCTGGAGGCCGCGCACGGCCGACGACGCATCGTCCGCTCCGGCGGGGATGCCACCGGGGCGCGCGTCCTCGAAGGGCTGGTCCGGGCCGTGCTGGCCGCGCCGTCGATCGAGATCGTCATGGCGCGCGCCTGCGACCTGCTCCGTGATACGAAAGGGGCGGTGGCCGGGATCGTCGCCGAGCGCGACGGCGCCCTGTTCCGCATCCCGGCCCGCGCCGTGGTGCTGGCCACCGGCGGCGTCGGAGCCCTGTACGCGGCCACCACCAATCCGCCGGGCGCGGTTGGACGCGGGCTGGCCCTTGCCGCCCGCGCCGGGGCGGTGATGCGCGACATGGAATTCGTGCAGTTCCACCCGACCGCCATCGCGACCGGTGCCGATCCGATGCCGCTCGCCACCGAGGCCCTGCGCGGCGAGGGCGCCCGACTGATCGACGAGACCGGCGCCCCCGTGATGGCCGGCATCGCGGGCGGCGATCTCGCCCCACGCGACGTCGTCGCCCGAGGCATCTTCCAGGCGCTGCAGCGAGGGCGGACGGTCTATCTCGACGCCCGGGGCGCGCTTGGCGCCGCGATGCCGACGCGTTTCCCGACGGTGGCGGGACTCTGCGCCGCCGCCGGCATCGACCCGGCCGTTCAGCCGATCCCGGTGCGTCCGGCGGCGCATTACCACATGGGCGGCGTCAAGGTGGATGCGCACGGCGCCACCTCGGTGCCGGGCCTCTATGCCTGCGGCGAGGTCTCCTCCACGGGCCTGCACGGCGCCAACCGGCTCGCCAGCAACTCGCTGCTGGAGGGGCTCGCCTATGCGCGCTTCATCGCCGACGGGCTCGACGCGCCGCCGCCGGCGGCTATCGTGCCCCAGGCCGTGAACGCCCGCACCTCCGGCGACCTGCCGGCGATCCGCACCCTGATGGAGCGCCAGGTCGGGGTCGTGCGCGACGCTGCCGGTCTCGCGGGGGCGGTGACCGCCTTGACGCCCGAGGCGGAATCCTGCGACGCGGCGCTGGTGGCGCTGCTGATCGCCCGCGGCGCGCTGGAGCGGCAGGAGAGCCGCGGTGCCCATTGGCGGAGCGATTATCCGCATCCTGTAGCCGCGAGCCACACGGAGACCGCGCTGGCCGAAATCCGGGCGGCGCGGAGCGTTCGTGAGACCGCCGAGGAGGCTCTGACGCCATGACCCGATCGGTCCTTCCCGAAGAGATCCTGCCCCTGCCGCGGCTCCTGGTCGAGCCGGTGGTGCGCGCCGCCCTGCTGGAGGATCTCGGCCGGGCCGGCGACATCACCACCGACGCCATCGTGCCCCCGGGGGAGCGGATGCGCGGCGTGATCGCCTCCCGCCAGGACGGCGTAATCTCCGGCACCGATGCTGCCGCCATAGCGTTCGCGCTGGTCGATCCAGCCGTGACCGTGACGGTCGAGCGCGGCGACGGCGCACGCGTCGCGCCGGGCGACGTGGTCCTGCGCCTCGAAGGGCCCGCCCGGGCGATCCTCACCGCCGAGCGCGTGGCCCTCAACCTGCTCTGCCGCATGTCGGGCGTCGCCACCGCCACCCAGGGGCTCGTCGCGGCGGCCCGCCCGCACGGCAAGGCCTCGATCGTCTGCACCCGCAAGACCACGCCGGGCCTGCGCGCCCTGGAGAAGCACGCGGTCCGGGCCGGTGGCGGCTCGAACCACCGGTTCGGCCTCGACGACGCGGTGCTGATCAAGGACAACCACGTGGCGGTGGCCGGCGGCATCGTGCCGGCGATCGAGCGCGCCCGGTCCCGGGCCGGTCACCTCGTGAAGATCGAGTGCGAGGTCGACAGCCTGGAGCAGCTGGAGGAGGCGCTCTCGGTCGGGCTCGACGCCGTGCTCCTCGACAACATGAGTCCCGACCAGCTCACCCGCGCGGTGGCGATGATCGACGGACGCGCGCTCTCCGAGGCCTCGGGCCGGATCACCCGCGAGACGGTGGGCGCGGTCGCGGCGTCGGGCGTCGATCTGATCTCCTGCGGCTGGATCACCCACTCGGCCGCGATCATCGATCTGGGCCTCGACGCCGCCTGAGGCGGCGCCGACCTGACCCGCGGACACGCGCCGGACGCCGCGATGCGGCTCCCCCGGCATCTCACTGCGCGCCTCGGTGTTGCTGCTATCGCGGCCGCGGGAAAGCTGACACAAGTCTCGTCAAGAACCTATCGATCGAGGTTGCCCGGATGGCGAAGTTTCACTTCGTCGAAGACTACGAGAAGTTTGTCCACCAGCTCATGCGCGATTTGCCGCTCGACGAGGCCATGAGCCGCGCCGTCGGTGGTGACTATGATCGCATCGGCGCGATCGAGTGCGAGATCCTGAAGCATTTCGGGCTGAAGGACGGGGATACGGTCGTCGATTTCGGGTGCGGTTCCGGCCGCCTGGCGGTCAATCTCGCGAGAGAAGTGCAGGTCGAATATCTCGGTCTCGACGTCGTTCAGGCGTTGCTGAATTACGCGAAGACGAAATGTCCGCCAAGCTATCGTTTCATGAAGAACGATCGGCTCGCCTTGCCGGTTTCGGACGACAGCGTCGATCTGTTTGCGGCTTTCAGCATCTTCACGCACCTGTTGCACACGGAGTGCTACATCTATCTCGAGGAAATGTATCGCGCGCTGCGCCCGGGCGGACGTGTCGTCGCGTCCTTTCTCGAATTCAGCACCCCCTCGCATTGGGGCATCTTCACGACCACCGTGGGCGAGCAACGGACCAGCTCGGTACCTCACCTCAATACATTCATCGAGCGGAGCGTCTGGCAGATCTGGGCCGGTCATCTCGGGTTCGAAATCGCGCACTTCATCGACGGGCCCGCCGCCCCTTGGCCGTCGGGCACCATGCTCGGTCAGTCCGTCGTCGTCCTCAGCAAACCGCCGTCACCCTGACGCGGTGCGGGTGGGTCCGGAACGTGCGAGCGGTCGCGTCGACGGCCGTCGGAGCGGGATCCTGACGGTGACTGGGCGCCCCGTTCTGACGCGCCGATCTCACGCGATCGTCATCGCGGTCAGTGACAAGTCTTCGTCGTAGTCCCTTGGGGCTATCCGACAGTCTTTCGCCGTGCCCTCGGCTTGCTAAGGTCGCCTCGATAGCGACGCCATCGACCGGACCTGCCCGTGAGCCAAGCCCTCAATCCCGCGGCAGCACCGACAGTCGGGCTCCCCAACGCACCGGTCGTGCGCAAGCCCGGCGCCGTCCGGCACGGTCCGGGGCCGGCGCTGATGCTCGGCGCGCTGGGGGTCGTCTACGGCGACATTGGCACGAGCCCGCTCTACGCGTTCAAGGAGGCGGTGAAGGCCGCGACCGCCGGCGGGGCCTCGGTGCCGGCGGCGGCCACGGGTGCGGTGTCGCTGATCCTGTGGTCGCTGATCCTGATCGTGTCGCTGAAATACGCGGTGCTGATCCTGCGCGCCGACAATCGCGGCGAGGGCGGCATCGTCGCCATGCTGGCGCTGCTGGGGGCGCGGCAGGCGCGGCCGGGGACGTGGAAGGCGCTGCTTCTGGTGATCGGGCTCGTGGGCGCGGCTTTGCTCTACGGCGACGGGGCGATCACGCCGGCGATCTCGGTGCTGTCGGCGGTCGAGGGCCTGAAGGTCGATGCGCCGTCACTCGGTCCGTTCGTGGTGCCGATCACGCTGGTGATCCTGGTCGGGCTGTTCCTGGTCCAGCACAAGGGCGTGGCCGCCATCGGCCGGGTGTTCGGACCGGTGATGCTGGTCTGGTTCGTCGTGCTGGTCCTGCTCGCGGTCCCGAGCATCCTGCGGGCGCCGGAGATCCTGGCGGCGGCCAATCCCTGGCGGGCGATCGATTTCCTGATCCATGCGGGCTGGCACATCAGCTTCCTGATGCTCGGCGCCGCCTTCCTGGCGGTGACCGGCGGCGAGGCAATGTACGCCGACCTCGGCCATTTCGGCGCCCCGGCCATCCGTGCAGCATGGTTCGTCCTCGTCCTGCCCGCACTTCTGATCCATTACTGCGGCCAGGGTGCTCTCATCCTCGCGAATCACGAAGCCATCGAGAATCCGTTCTACCTGCTGGCTCCGGACTGGGCGCATTATCCCCTGGTCGCGCTGGCCACGATGGCGACGGTCATCGCCTCGCAGGCGGTGATCTCGGGCGTCTATTCGCTGACCCAGCAATCGATCCAGCTCGGCTTCCTCCCGGCGATGCGGGTCGTCCACACCGACCGGGACGAGCGCGGGCAGATCTACGTCCCCGGGGTGAACTGGATGCTCGCCGCCGCGACGCTCACCGCCGTCGTGGTGTTCGGCTCGTCCGACGCGCTGGCCGGCGCCTATGGGATCGCGGTCTCGGCGCTCATGGGCATCACCACGCTGCTGGCGGCCCTGATCGCCCTCCGGTGGGGCTACAACCCGATCCTGGTCGTGGCCGTGAACGGCTTCTTCCTCGCCATCGACGGCGTCTTCTTCGCCGCTAACAGCGTGAAGCTTCTGGAAGGCGGCTGGTTTCCGCTTCTGCTGGCCGCCGTGGTCGCCTTCTTGATGCTGACCTGGATGAAGGGCAACCACGTCCTCGAATCGGTCCGCCAGACCATGCGCATGTCCGAGGCGACCTTCCTCGCCCGCCTCGCCTCGCACCCGCCGGTGACGCTGCCCGGCACCGCGGCCTTCCTGACGGCCGCCACAGAGGGCATTCCGATGGCGCTCGGCCGTCTGCTCGAGCGCAGCCGCTGCCTGCACGAGCGGCTCCTGCTGATCACCGTCCTCTACGAGGAGGAGCCGGTCATTCCGGCGACGGAACGGGCGGAGGTGACGCTCGTGGCCCAGGGCATCCGCAAGGCCATTTCCAAATACACGCCCGGCATGGAGCGCGTGGTCCTGCGCTACGGCTTCATGCAGACCGCCTCGATCCCCGAGGGGCTGCAATGCGCCGTAACGAGCGGCCTGCTGCCGCCGGAATACCTGGAGGACATGACCTACTTCGTCGGCCACGAGGTGGTGATCCCGTCGCCGACCCATCCCGGTATGGCGCCCTGGCGGGAGGGCCTGTTCGCATTCATGAAGCGCAACGCCGAGCGGACCGGCGCCCATTTCGGCCTGCCGACCCGGCAGATCGTGGAGGTGGGGACCGAGATCGAGATCTGACCCATTCGATGCGCGCGGAGTCGGAGCCGCGTCGAAGACATGGCGACGCGCTCTTCGATCGAAGCCGCGCGACCCTGCCCGGCGCGTTGCAAACGGACGCGTTCGCAAGCATATCGCCACCGCGTTTTTCCCCACAGCGGAGGCATCACCCGTGAGCGAGACGATCGAGCGGCACGAGTTCGGAGCGGAGGTTGGCCGGCTCCTCGACCTCGTCGTGCACGCGCTCTACTCCGACCGCGAAATCTTTCTGCGCGAACTCGTCGCCAACGCCGCCGATGCCATGGACCGGCGCCGGTTCGAGGCCCTGACGTCGGCGGCGAGCGCACTCCCGCCGGACGCCAAGGTCCGCATCGCGCCCGACAAGGAAGCGCGCACCCTGACCGTCTCGGATGCCGGCATCGGCATGACCAAGGAGGATCTCGGCACCAACCTCGGTACCATCGCCCGCTCAGGCACGCGGGCTTTCTCGCAGACGCTGGAATCCGCCAAGGCCGAAGACCGGCCCAGCCTGATCGGCCAGTTCGGCGTCGGCTTCTACTCGGCCTTCATGGTCGCCGACCGGGTGACCGTCACGTCGCGCCGCGCCGGCAGCGACGAGGCCTGGACCTGGGCCTCCGAGGGGCAGGGCAGCTACACGCTGGAGCCGGCCACGCGGGCCGAGCCCGGCACCGACATCGTGCTGTACCTTAAGGAGGATGCCGACGAATACCTCGAGCCCTACCGCCTCGACCACCTCGTGCGGAAATGGGCCGACTTCATCACCGTGCCGATCGCCGTCGTGCGCGACGGCAAGGACGAATCGGCCAACCAGGCCACCGCGCTTTGGCGCAAGGCCAAGTCCGAGGTCACCGAGGAGCAGTACGAGGAATTCTACCATGCCATTGGCATGAACTTCGACAAGCCCTGGGCGACGCTGCACTGGCGCGCCGAAGGCCAGCTCGAATTCTCCGCCTTGCTCTTCATCCCCGGCTCGAAGCCCTTCCAGGCTCTCGAGAACGAGCGGCAGAGCAAGGTCCGGCTGCATGTCCGGCGGATGTTCATCACCGACGAGGCCGAGCTGCTGCCGCCGTGGCTGCGTTTCGTACAGGGCGTCGTCGACACCGAGGACCTGCCGCTCAACGTCTCCCGCGAGATGCTCCAGTCGACGCCAGCCCTGGCGCGGATCCGTCGGGCCGTGACCGGCCGGGTCGTGTCCGAGCTGACGACGCGCGCCAAGGACGCGGAGAGCTACACGGCGTTCTGGGAGAATTTCGGCCCCGTCCTCAAGGAGGGCATCTACGAGGATTTCGAGCGCCGGGGCGAAATCGCGCCGCTCCTGCGCTTCCGGTCCTCGGCGGTCGAGGGCTGGACGTCGCTGCCCGACTACGTGACCCGCATGAAGGACGGGCAGGAGGCGATCTACTACCTCGTCGCCGACGATGCCAAGGCGCTGAAATCCTCGCCCCAGCTCGAGGGCTTCAAGGCCCGCGGCCTCGAGGTGCTGCTCCTCTCCGACCACGTCGATGCGTTCTGGCCGGATCAGCTCGGCACCTTCGAGGAGAAGCCGCTGCGCTCGATCACCAAGGGCGGCCTCGACCTGTCGAAATTCGCCCTCGACGGTGATCTGCCCGAGGCGCCGGAGGGGATCGACGCCTTCGTGGCCGCCGTGAAGTCGGCGCTGGGCGCCGAGGTCTCGGACGTGCGCACCACGGAAAGGCTGGTCGATTCGGCCGTGGTGCTCTCGGCCGGCACCGGGGGGCCCGACCTCCAGATGCAGCGCCTCATGCGCCGCGCCGGACGGGCGGGCGGAGGCCAGCCGGTGCTGGAGATCAATCCGCGGCACCCGCTGATTCGCGCGCTCGCCGCTGCGCCCGAATCCGAGGTGCCGCAGGCCGCCGGCACGCTTCTCGACCTCGCGCGGATCCAGGACGGCGACAGCCCCCGCGACCCGGCCGCCTTCGCGCGGACGGTGGCGGCGGCCCTGGCCGCGGCGCGCGGCGTGTAAAACTACGGAGATGCGCGCCGTGCGCCGCCGAGATCCTGCGCGCGGCGTGTGTCTCCACACACATTCGAGCCCGACATTTGCGGGTTCGGTTGATCATTCGGAAATGGTCAAGCCATAACTTCGCCACCGGACGGGCGCATCGCCCGACCGATGGCGCGGGCGCGGTGGGGGCCGCAGGCGTCTGAGCCGATCCCTCTCGCGCGCGCTTTACGCGCGCCTCACGGACGCTGCATGAACCCGGTCGAGGCTGAAGCCGGCAACGGACAGGCGGTCGCGGCGGCGCGGACCCGGGCCCACGCCCGGGCTTACCGCCATAGCGACCGCGTGCGCACGATGCGCCGCCTGATACCCGTGGCGGCCGGCGGCTCGATTGCGCTGCTGCTCGCCTACCTGTTCAATCCCTTCGCGGCCAAGCTCCCGGGCGTATCGGTCGGCCCGGTGACGCTGGCGGGCTCGAAGGTCCGCATGGAGAACCCGCGGCTCTCGGGATTCCGCCAGGGCACGCGCGGCTACGAGGTGACGGCGGACGCCGCCCTGCAGGACGTGCGCAAGCCCAGCCAGATCGAGCTGCAGCAGATGCGCGGCCACATCGCCACCGACGACCAGGGCGGCGTCGCCCGGCTCTCGGCAGCCTCGGGCCTGTTCGATACCGCCCGGGAAGCCCTCGACCTGAAGGACGACATCCGGATCTGGACCGACAAGGGCGAGGAGGCGCGCCTGCGCTCGGCCGCGGTGACGTTCAAGACCGGCGCGATCAGCTCGCAGGAGCCCGTCACCGTGTTGAGCCCGCGGGCCACGGTGAACGCCGACACCCTCGACGTCGTGGAGAGCGGCAAGCGGATCTCCTTCGTGGGCAACGTCCACGTGGTCATCGTCAACGAGGATCCGGCCGAGAAACCGCCGGTCCGCATCCTGACCTCGGATGCCGACGCCGCGGGTGCCGGCCGATGAGAGCCGCCCGCCTCCTCTGCGCCGCCCTGGCGGCCGGGCTGCTCCTTGCCGGCCCGGCGCTGGCCGAGAAGCCGGCAGCGCGCAAGGATTCGCCCTTCGGCAATATCGGCGGCAGCGGCAAGGACCCGATCAAGATCGACGCCGACCGGCTCGACGTGTTCGACCGCGAGAACAAGGCGGTTTTCGCCGGCAACGTCGTGGCCGTGCAGGGCGACAGCACCATCCGCTGCTCGACCATGACGGTCACCTACAAGCGCGGCAAGGACGCACCCGCCAAGGGCGGCAAGGCCGAGGCCAGGCCTGATGCGAAGGACGAGGGCGCCGAGGCCGCGCCCCGCAACCCCGCCGAAAACGGCATCCAGAAGGTCGATTGCGCCGGCCCCGTCACGGTGGTGCAGAAGGATCAGGTCGCCACCGGCGACCACGCGGTATTCGACCAGGATGCCAAGCGGATCGTGCTCACCGGCAACGTGGTCCTGAGCCAGTGCCAGAACGTCACCCGCGGGCAGCGGCTGGTCTACGACATGAACACCGGCCGGGCGAATATGGACCCGGTGGCCGGCGGCCGGGTCTCGGCCCTGTTCGTCCCGGGCGAGAAGGCGGACACCAAGGACGGGAAGGCGAAGGGCTGCACGCAGCCGCCGCCCAGGCCGAAGGCGCAGGTCGATTGAGCGGCGCCGTGGCATTCCAGGCTGGCCCGCAGGAAGCGCCGGGCCGCACGGGCTGGCTCGGCCGCCTGTTCGGCCGACGCGCACGGCAGCCGGATGTCGCCGAGTCCGACGGCTGGTCGGCGGCGGAGGAGGGCGGCCTCGGCATCCTCAGCGTGCGCGGCCTGCGCAAGAGCTATGGGGCCCGTACGGTCGTGCACGAGGCGGGACTGACGGTCCGCACCGGCGAGGCGGTGGGGCTGCTGGGGCCGAACGGCGCCGGCAAGACCACGATCTTCTACATGATCACCGGGCTGGTGGCGGCCGACCGCGGCCACATCACCCTGGACGGCCTGCCGATCACGCACCTGCCCATGTACCAGCGGGCGCGTCTCGGGATCGGCTACCTGCCGCAGGAGGCCTCGATCTTCCGGGGGCTGAGCGTCGAGGACAACATCCGCGCGGTGCTGGAGGTGGTCGAGCCGGACCGCAAGGCCCGCGCCCACAAGCTCGATTCCCTGCTGGAGGAGTTCGACATCGCGCGGCTGCGCAAGGCACCCTCGATCGCCCTCTCGGGCGGCGAGCGGCGGCGCTGCGAGATTGCGCGGGCGCTCGCCTCCTCGCCGACCTTCATGCTGCTCGACGAGCCTTTCGCGGGCATCGACCCGATCGCAGTGGGCGACATCCAGGATCTGGTGAAGCACCTGAAGCAGCGCGGCATCGGCGTGCTGATCACCGACCACAACGTCCGCGAGACGCTGGGCCTGATCGACCGCGCCTACATCGCCCATTCCGGCCGCATCCTCACCGAGGGTACGCCCGAGGAGATCGTGGCGAACCCCGAGGCGCGGCGGCTGTATCTGGGCGAGGATTTCCGGCTCTAGGCCGTTCACCGTCCGCGCGTAGCGACGCGATCCAGTGCCCCCGCGCCGATCGTCGGCGTACTGCCCTGAGCCGCCGCGCTGCGCGCGCGAGAAGGGGCGCGTCCCGACCGCCTCACCCCTTCCAGTTCTTCAGCGCCGCGAACGGGCTGTCCGAGCCCGCGGGCTTTTCGGGGTTCAGCACCGGCTCCACCTGCGCGATCGCGTCCGCCATCGAGAAGGCCGAGCCGCTCTGGAGCCGGCCGCCCGCGGCATCCCGGTGGCCGCCGCCGCGGAACAGGCGGGCGCCGTCGAGCGCCGTCTCGTCGTTGGAGCGGAACGACAGGTTGCCCATCCGCTGGACGTTGACGACGCGCTTCGCCCGGCCCGCATCCATGATCAGGTCGGAGACCCTCTGGAACGTGCCTGAGTCGAGGGCGAAGGACAGCAGCGTGCCGTCCTTGAGCGGGCGGAACAGCGCGTCCGAGCGGGCGAGCGCCCGGGCCAGCCGCATCCGCGTGGTGAGCGCCGGATCGTCGTCCGGCGCGTCGCGCAGCAGGGTGTCGACCACGTCGGCGCGGATGGCGACCGCGCGCCGCTCCAGCTCTGCCGGGCTCGCGCCGTCCCGCAGGGAAGCAGCGGCGCCGAGCAGGATGCTGGACACGAACCGGTCGTGCCAGGGATGCCCCACCGGCACGAAGCTCGACACCACATCCCAGAACAGTTCGTCCAGCGCCAGGCCGCCCCGGAAGGCGGGGCTCTCCTTCCGCCAGAGGTCGAGGGCGTCGACCGCGGCGAGCAGGCTCGACAGGTCGGTCTCGGGCTCGTGGCTGGCGAACAGGACGCGGTGATCGAAGGTCATCCGGGTGGCGCAGAGATCCTCCTCGATCAGAACCGCGATCCCGGGATCGCCGAGGTCGATCCGATTCAGGCCGGGCCGCTCCGGATCGGCGGCCGGCTCCAGCCCGAGGCGGCGCAGCTGGTCGAGAGACGAGGCATGGTGGTCGAGGACGACGAGGCGGTGGGTCAGGCCTTCATCGCGGCGGCGGTTCATCGCGGCGAATTTTTTCAGCCCGGCGATGGTCTGCTCCTCCAGGCCGAGGTCGGTCATCAGGAGGATTTCGCTCTCGGCCGCGCGGCCGAGGCGCTTGATCTCGTCCTCGAAGACGGGGCCGACATCGCTGTAGCGCGGCACGTGGATGACGCGCTCGACCGTCGCGCAGGCGGCGGCCACCGTGGAGGCGCCGTAGCCGTCGAGGTCGTGGTGGGTGATCTGGGTCAGGCGCACGCGGAGCGGTCTCGGAGGGTGAGGGTGGAGGGCGGTCTACGACGTCGGGCGCCGGGAGGCGAGGGGCGGCAGGCTCTTCCCGTCGCCCGCATTCGGTGCAGAATGCGGGCGGAACGTCACGAGTCGGGAAACGGCCGGTCGGACCCGGAGCACCCCAAGGGCGCCCGCGATCCCGGGAGGATACGATGGCTCTGGCTGCAACGCCGCGCGTGAGGCGCATTCAGACGATCTCGCTCGCCCTCCTCGTGACGGCGGGCGTCGTCAACTATGTCGACCGCGCCACGCTGGCGGTGGCCAACCCGCTGATCCGTGAGGATCTCGGCCTCTCCATCCCCGACATGGGCCTGCTGCTCTCGGCATTCCTGTGGGCCTACGCCTTCGCCCAGCTGCCGGCGGGAGCGATGGCCGACCGCCTGGGACCGCGACTGACGCTCACCCTCGGCCTGTCCTGCTGGTCGCTCGGCCAGATGCTGGGTGGGGCCGTGACGTCGTTCTGGCAGTTCGTGAGCGCGCGCATCGTCCTCGGGATCGGCGAGGCGCCGCATTTCCCGACCTGCGCCCGAGTCTCCCGCGACTGGTTCAACATCCGGCAGCGCGGCACCGCCACGGGCATCTGGAACTGCGCCTCCTCCCTCGGCACCTTCCTGGCCCTGCCGCTGCTCACCTTCCTGATGGTGAGCTTCGGCTGGCGCGCGATGTTCGTGATCATGGGCGCGGTGGGGCTGGTGCTCGCCGCCATCGTCTACCTGGTGTTCCGCAACCCGCGCGAGACGGATCTGACCCCGGCGGAGCGCGACTTCCTGGAAGAGGGCGATGCGCCGCATGCCAGCCGTCCGGTGACCTGGAGTTCGTGGCGGCGGCTGTTCGGCTTCCGCACCAGCTGGGGCATGATCGTCGGCTATTTCGGCTGCATCTACATGACGTGGCTCTACACCGCGTGGCTGCCGAGCTACCTGGAGATCGAGCGGCACTTCACCCTGCAGAAGACCGGCCTCGTCGGCTCGATTCCCTTCGCCTTCGGGGTGATGGGCGGCATCCTGGGCGGTCGGGTCGTGGACATGCTGGTCCGGCGCGGCGTCGACCCGATCCGCAGCCGCAAGATCCCGATGGTCGCCTCCCTGGTGGCGACCGCGGGCTTCACCGTGGTGGCGGCGCTGACACCGAGTGACACGCTGGCCATCGCGTGCATCTCAGCCTCGCTGTTCCTAGTCTATCTGAGCTCGTCCTCCGCCTGGGCGATGGCCTCCGTGGCGGCGCCTGCCAACTGCACGGCCTCGCTCGGCGCCATGCAGAATTTCGGCGGCTATATCGGTGGCGCCCTGGCCCCGACCGTGACCGGCTTCATCGTCGGCGGGACGGGGCACTTCTCGATGGCGTTCATCACCGGTGCGGTGATCGCGCTGATTGCCGCCCTCGGCTACTGGACGCTGATCCAGGATCCGATCGCCGACGAGGCACCGTCGGGCCCGCTCGTGGGCGGCCTGCACGCGGCCGAATGAGCGGCGGCACGGGCAACACCGCGCCGGCAGGTCTGACGCGTCATTGCGGGTCCGCCGACACGCCAAGATCTTGCACCGACAGCGATTCTGAGTTCCGGGCGCGCCTGTGGCGCCCCGGAATGACGGCACCTCTCACCGCTCGTCGGCCATCCATCGGGAGAGTGCTCTTCTGAAGCGCGTGCGGGAAGCGGGAGCCCGTCGCGTCCGTCCGGATCGGCCGCGGCTGTCTGCGCGTGCCACATCGATCCAGGGCATCGGATACGGCCTCGCCGGCGTAGCGGACTGATCCGATCGCCGGGAAGGTCAATCTTTCGACGAGCATGCGTATTTCAAAACTGTAAAGATCCGGACGATTGCCTTGCTGCGCTGCTCCGAATTATGATGATTCGGCTTTATGCGTGCCATCCGGATGCCATCCGACCATCTCAGGACTGAATGGTCACGCCCGGCAGCCGGCGAACGGGTCTAATGGGCAGCGTGAGCCACAATTCCTGGATCCCCATGCAGGATGACCTCGAGTCCCGTTTCCGTGAGGATCTCGAGGAGGCGGTGATCGATGCTGCACGCTGGCCCGACCTGATCGACCGGGTCTCGCAGGCCTCCGGCAGCGAAGGCGCGCTGCTCCTGCGTTCGGACCGCACGGCGCTCGACGCGCTGTGCACGCCCTCTCTCGCCGACGCCTCGCGCCGCTACTTCGATGAGGGCTGGCATCGCGAAGACCACCGGCTGCGCGGCATTCCGCTGATGCGACAGCGCGGCATCGCGGTCGATCAGGATTTCACCTCGCCCGAGGAGTTCGCCCAGCTTCCCTATTACCAGGACCTGCTCGCATCCCGCAGCCTGCGCTGGTTTGCGGGGATCGGGTTCGAGGTGAAGGGCCGGCTCTGGTGCCTGTCGCTGCAGCGGACGATCGCGCAGGGGCCGTACGAGCCGCATGAGCAGACGCGCCTGGCTGCTCTGTCACCCCTTCTCCGGCGTGCCGGCCTGCTCACCGCGATGGTCGAGAAAGCCCGGCTGGCCGGGATGACCCAGGCCTTCGACGTCATCGAGCGCGCGGCCCTGATCCTCGATTCCGAGGGGCGCGCCGTGTGCTGGAACGCAGCGTTCGGCGCGCTGCTCGGCCGCGACCTTAAGCTCATTGGCGGACGCCTCACCGCCGCGGAGCCCGAGGCCGCCCGACACTTGGAGGCTTTGGGACGCCCGGCCGGCCGACCGCCGATCTCCGCCGTGGTCGTGGCCCGCGAAGACGCGCCGCCTATCGTGATCCACGTCATCCCGCTCGTCGGGCCGAGCCGCGGCCTGTTCGCGGGTGGGTGCACATTGCTCCTGGGCAGCATCCCAGGGGCAGCGCGGGCCCCGGCCTCAGCCATCCTGCAGGTCGCCTACCGGCTCACGCCTGCAGAGGCGCGTCTGGCCCAGGCTGTTTCCGGCGGCGCTTCGCTGGCGGAAGCGGCGGCCCGCTTCGCGATCACGGCTGCCACCGCCCGCTCGCAGCTGAAAGCGATTTTCGCCAAGACCGGCGCGACCCGTCAGTCGGAACTCGTCCGGCTGGTCACCGGTCTCGCATGCTGACGGACCGCCGTGCGGGGCCGTGCGGCCGGAATCGCGGAACGGGTCAGCCCGCGTCGCCGTTTGGCAGGGGACGACAAGACTAACCCCGACAACCGGAGAACTCTGATGACGAACCGTATTGCTCTCGCTTCCGCCCTGGCCATCGGCGCTCTCCTTGCCGGTGCGCCGGCCGAGGCGAAGGGCTGCCTCAAGGGTGCGGTGGTCGGCGGCGTCGCTGGTCACGTTGCCGGCCACGGCAAGATGGGAGCGGCTGCGGGCTGCGCCATCGGGCACCACAACGCCAACAAGAAGGCCAAGCAGGGCTGAGCCGACTCCCAGCTCAAACGGTCCAGGTCCTGCGAACGCGGAACTCGGATCGAACGCGCAACCGGTTCGAAGCCGGACTCTGATCCAGGGTCCGGCTTCTTTGCGTCTGCTACCTAAGCCGGCGGCGTCACCGCCGCTCGATCCCGCACGCACGGCCGACCCGCCGCCCTATCGAAAAGCCCTGCCGGGATGGACCCCAGCCGCAAGCCTCAGCCAAGCCAGATCGTTGACCGTTCTTTGTAGCTGTTCTAATTAAGAACTGTGCGGGGCGCATCGCGAACTCGGTCGCGCCACTGCAATCACTACGATGGAGAGACCGATGGCCGGTACCGCGAACGCCGCCTGCGAGAGCTGCCGCTTCTTCGACGATCACAAGCTCAACGGCGCCAGCGCGCAGGGCGACGAGGGCCTCTGCCGGTTCAATCCACCGGTCAGCCAGCCCGCCCCTGAATCCAAGGGCCTCTGGCCGGTGGTCGCGTCCAAGGATTGGTGCGGCCACTTCACCGCAGAGATGTCGGCGGCCGAGTAGGCGGCCCGGCCGGAACGCCCGACGGGTGCGGCGCCCAGCGCCGCCCCGCTCATCGTCGCGCGGCGCGTCTCGCGCGCGCGGCGATTAAAATGTCAGCGCCGCAAGCCTGAGCCGTTGCCGCTCTCGCCGTCGGCCGCGTATCCTCGCGCCGTGACAAACGGAATACGCCCAGCCACCGAGGCCGACCTGACGGCCATCACGGCGATCTATGGAAACGCCGTCAGCACCAGCACGGCCAGCTTCGAAACGGAGCCGCCTGCCCTCGACGAGATGGCACGGCGCTTCGCGGCCCTGCGCGCGGGCGGATTCCCCTATCTCGTGGCCGTGCGGGACAGTTCGGTCGCCGGCTATGCCTATGCCGGCCCCTACCATCAGCGCGCCGCCTACCGCTCCACGGTCGAGGACTCGATCTATGTCGCGCAGGCGTGCCGCGGCGGCGGAATCGGCCGCCTCCTGCTCGCGGCCCTGATCACGGAATGCGAGCGGATGGACTGCCGGACGATGGTCGCCGTCATCGCCGATAGCGGCTCTCCCGCCTCCATTGCACTGCATGCCAAGCTCGGCTTCACGCCGGTCGGGACCCTGTCGGGGGTCGGGTACAAGCACGGGCGCTGGCTCGACGTGACCCTGATGCAGCGCCCGCTCGGCGCCGCTCGGAACGCCCCGCCGACCCGCGTCTGAACCCGGATGCGCGCCGCTTGGGAGCAGGTCTGCATCCTCAGCCCTAAGCTGCGTTGTCATGATGCGGACAACTTCGCGCGGGACAGGGCGGGCAGGAAGCGTGTGCCGCCCGGGGCTCGGCCCGGCGAGAGCGCGATGTCGCGAGGGAGGGGGGCTTTCCGCGCGCGCAAGCGGTTTATGCGTGGGCGGTCGGGTCTCTGACACGGCTCGCGAGGCATGGGAGTTCGGGTATGAGGTTTACTTCGATTGGCCGCCGGATCGCGCCGCTCGCGATTGTGGCGCTGTCGGTGCTGGCGGGCCAGGCGCATGCGGCGACCCCGAAAGATCCGAGCGGCACCTATCTCACCGAGGATGGCCGCGCCCGCGTGCGCCTCGAGAAGTGCGGGGCCGCCAATGATCGGCTGTGCGGTTACGTGGTCTGGCTGAAGGTTCCGCTCAGCGACAAGGGTGAGCCGCGGATCGACTTCAAGAACCCCGATCCCAAGAAGCAGACGCGTCCTT
Source organism: Methylobacterium sp. PvR107 (assembly GCF_017833295.1). Lineage (NCBI taxonomy): Bacteria > Pseudomonadati > Pseudomonadota > Alphaproteobacteria > Hyphomicrobiales > Methylobacteriaceae > Methylobacterium > Methylobacterium sp. PvR107. The sequence goes on along the minus strand of NZ_JAFIBW010000001.1, from coordinate 2,173,154 downwards.
CCCTGGGACACCAGCTGATCATGGGCCTGAAGCCGAATGCCGACGCCCATTACGAGGGCAAGATCTACAATTCGGAGGACGGCAAGTCCTACGACGTCACGATCTGGACGGACGCGCCCGGCGAGCTGACCGTGCGTGGCTGCCTGATCGCGTTCCTGTGCAAGTCGCAGACCTGGAACAAGGTCAGCGACCTCGCCCCCGGCCAGCTCCCCGGCCCGACCAACGGTCCGAACGGCCCGCGCAGCGACCCGGAATTCGCCGGCGCCGCCAAGCCGACGGCCAAGGCGGGTGCGAAGCCGGCGGCAAAGCCTGCGCCCGCGGCCACCGAGGCGCCCGCGCAGGAGTGAGGCGCGCGGCGCCTCACGCATCCAGCGCCGCATAGGTCAGGACGCGCAGCTCCCGCCGGATCGGCAGCGCCGAGGACGGAACGAGCTGCGTCATGAGCACGACCGAGAGATCCTCGGCCGGGTCGATCCAGAACGCCGTCGAGGCGAGGCCGCCCCAGGCGACCTCGCCGGGCGTGCCGAGGATCTGGGCGCGGGCCGGGTCGAGCATCACCGAGAAGCCGAGGCCGAAGCCGATCCCCGTGTAGGAGGTCTCGGCGAAGCGCGGCGTGCCCATCGCGGCAAGATCGCCGGGCAGGTGGTTCGCCAGCATCAGATCGACGGTCTTGCGGCCGAGCAGCCGCCGGCCGTCGAGGGTCCCGCGATTGAGGATCATCCGGCAGAAGCGCTGGTAGTCGGCGGCCGTCGAGACGAGGCCGCCGCCGCCCGACGCGATCGCGGGCGGCTGCGCGAAGACCGTGTCCACCGAATCGTCGAACGGCCTGAGCCGGCGCTCACGATCATATGCGTAGGTCGCGCAGAAGCGAGACATCAGGTCGGGCCGGACATGGAAGTCGGTATCGACCATGCCGAGTGGGGCGATGACCGCGTCCCGCAGATACTCGGCGAAGGGCCGGCCGCTGAGCGCGGCGACGTACTGGCCGAGCACGTCGGTGGCGACGCTGTAGTTCCAGGCAGTGCCGGGCTGCGCCAGCAACGGCAGCGCCGCCACCCGGGCGGTCATCTCCGCGAGGGTCCCTTCCCGGGCCAGGAAGTCGACGCCGCGCTCGCGGTACTGCGCATCGACGAGCGTCGCCTCCATGAAGCCGTAGGTCAGCCCCGCCGTGTGGGTGAGGAGGTCGCGCACCGTGATCGGCCGGCGCGCCGGCTCGGTCTCGAGCTTCGCCCGGTTGCCGCCGACCGCGACACGCATCGCGGCGAATTCGGGCAGGACCCGCGACACCGGATCGTCGAGCTGGAACAGCCCCTGCTCGTAGAGCTGCATCACCGCGACCGAGGTGAGCGGCTTGGTCATGGAGTAGATCCGGGTCACCGTGTCGAGGGTGAACGGTGTCGCGCGAGCGAGGTCGGCCTGCCCGCAGGCGCGCGCGAAGGCGGTGCGGCCGCGCCGGTTGACCGTTACCGACAGGCCGGCGAGCCGTCCCTCGGCGACAAGGCGGTCCATCCACGGCGCGATCCGAGCGAGCCCCTCCGGACTGAAGCCGGCCCCCTGCGGATCGGTCTCGGTCAGCGCACTCATGCGGTCGTCCTCGCTTGGTCTGTCCGAAGTCGTAAGGGCCGGGAACCGGAAAATCACCAGCCCATCGTGCCGGGGCCGCCCTTGAAGGGCCCGACGATCCCCGGCGTGATCCAGCCGCCGTAGAAGCTGCCGGGCTGTGGCGTCGCCCGTTCCGTGCCGACGAAGCAGGCATCCATCGGGCCGGCGTAGAAGGCGACGTAGCCGGCGATCCGGGTGAAGTCCGGTGTCGGGGCGGGATAGGTCCAGGCGGCGCCAGGCGCGACGCGGTCGCCGCCGCGCACGTCGAACAGCCGCGCCTGCCCCTTCCACTCGCAGATCCCGCCACGTCGCGGGTTCGCGAGCGCACCGGCGACGATGTCGTCCGGCGGCAGGTAGTAGGTCGGCGGGTGCGAGGTCTCGAGGACGCGAAATGCCGCCTCGGTCTCGGCGATCACCGCGCCGCCGAGCACCACACGCAGCCGTTCCCGCACCGGCTCGAGCCGCGGCGGGCGCGGGTAGTCCCAGACGCTTTCCGCGCCCGGACCTACGGGGTCCGGAACCGGTCGCTTCGTCGGCCCAGTCATGGGGAACCTCTCATGGAGACCTCGTGCCAGTTGCTCGTGGACCCACATAGGGCACCGCTGCCGTCATTTGTCGGAGGGCCGGGCCGTGCTAGCCCCGGGCCGACGCTCAAGCCCCGGGATCGCCCGCGATGGACATCGCCCTCTTCCTCGACTTCGACGGCACCCTCGCCGAGATCGCGCCGCGGCCCGACGCCGTGCAGGTCGCACCCGGCCTGGTGGATACGCTGGAACGGCTGCGTGAGCGCCTCGGCGGCGCCCTCGCGATCGTGACCGGGCGCCCGGTCTCGGTGATCGACGATTTCCTGGCCCCGGCCCGCCTCGATGCGGCCGGGCTCCATGGGGTCGAGCGTCGCGTCGACGGGCGCCTCTCGGGCGGACGGGCGGAGGACCACCCGGATCTGCGCCGGCAGGTCGAGTACCTCCAGGCGGAGAGCGCGGCGCTGGCCAACGTGCTGATCGAGGACAAGGGCGCCTCGGTGGCTGTGCACTGGCGTCTCGCCAATTCCGAGGATGCCGGCCGGGCGGAGACGCTGGTCAAGGCTGCGGCCGATGCCCTGGGGAGCCCATACCGGCTTCAGCTCGGCAAGGCGGTCGGCGAGATTGTCCCCGCACAGGCGACGAAGGCTCACGCGATCCGGGCCTTCCTGGAGCAGGCGCCCTATGCGGGGCGCAGGCCGGTCTTCTTCGGCGACGACCGCACCGACGAGATCGCTTTCGCGTCGGTGAACGAGGATGGCGGCATCGCGGTTCGGGTCGGCGACGGCGACACCGTGGCGGGCCGGCGCCTGCCGGATCCGTCCGCCGTCCGCGCGCTGCTGCTGGACTGGGCCGAGGGCGGCACCATCGATCCGGCGGCTTTGCCGCCGGCCTGAGTGAGGAGCGGCCTCGTTATTGCCGAGCCTTTGGAATGCCTCTCGGCCCGCGCGGGAGGACGGCAGTCCCGAAACTCGCCCCCGGGCATACGACGAGGATCACGATGCCGGACGGTTTCGTACGCGGCGTCCCGCGCGTGCTGCTGCGGATCGAGGGCGCCGGCATCCTCGGCACTGCCGTCGGGGCGTATGCCTGGCTCGGGCAGCCCTGGTGGATGTTCGCCGTACTGATCCTCGCGCCCGATCTCAGCATGCTCGGATACGTCGCCGGCCCACGGTTCGGCGCCGTGCTGTACAATGCACTCCATACGTTCGCCGGGCCGCTGATCGCCCTGGGCTTGGCGGCGAGCCTGCATCAACCCGTCTTCGCCGGTGTGGCTCTGATCTGGCTCGCCCATGTCGGCCTGGACCGCATGCTCGGCTACGGTCTTAAATACGGCAGCGGTTTCGGCGATACGCATCTTGGCGCGCTCGGCCGGAGGCGTGGGAAGGTGACGACATCCTGATGGGTCGGCCATCCTGGCACTGGGTCTCACCGCCAGGGACCTAAATTGGATCGGCCCGCCCGCGCCGTCGGCGGTCCTATATCCCGCCTGGGGTGGGCCAGAGAAAAGAGGTAGCCTTTCGATGTTCGAGTTTCCGGTTCTGGTCGGCGACATCGGCGGCACGAATGCCCGCTTCGGCCTCATCGAGACGAAGGGCGATCAGCCCCGCCTCCTGTCGCACGAGGCCACCGCCGATCACACCGATCCGTCCAGCGCCATCAAGGCATCCCTGGCCAAGGGCGGGGACCACGCACCCCGACCGCGCTCGGCGATCCTGGCCATCGCCGGCCGGATCGACGGGCCCGAGATCCAGCTGACCAACGCCCATTGGAAGATCGCCGGGCAGCGCATCGCCGAGGATTTCGGGCTCTCCTCCACGGTGGTGGTGAATGATTACGTGCCGGTCGCGGCCGGTGCCGCCGATATCGAGCCGCACGACCTGTCGCCGGTCGGACCCTGTCCGCCAATTCCGGGCGGCGCCCGCGTGGTGCTTGGGCCCGGGACCGGTTTCGGCGCCGCGGCCCTGGTGCCCTACGCCGCCCATCTCGCGATCGTCTCGACCGAGGTCGGCCACACCGATTTCGGCCCCACCGACGATTTCGAGGAGAAAATCTGGCACGTCCTCGAGCGGGTGGAGGATCGCATCACCGTGGAGACGGTGCTGTCGGGGCCGGGTCTGGCGCGGCTTCACGCTGCCGTTGCCCATGTGCGTACCGGCCAACCGCACGAGAAGATGGATCCTGCGGCCGTGACCGAGGCGGGGCTCAGCGCCTCCGACCCGCACGCCGCCGAGACCCTGGAGCTGTTCGGGCGGCTGCTCGGCCGCGTTTGCGGCGACCTTGCGCTGACCTTCCTGGCGACGAGCGGCGTCTATATCGGCGGCGGCATCGCGCCCCGGATCCTCAAGGTTCTGCAGGAGAGCGGATTTCGCACGGCCTTCGAGCGGAAGGCTCCCTTCGCCGAGATGATGCGCCAGATCCCGACCAGCGTGATCACCGTTCAGGATCCGGCGTTCCGGGGGCTTGCCGCCCTGGCGAACGAGGGCGGCAAGTTCGTCTACCATGGGCAGGTGTGGCGGAAGGGTGCGTGACCGCCTCTTGCGCGTCATCGTGCGCAACGAAGCAATCCGAGGCAGCGCGAGGCCAACGGCGTAGCGCGCTCTGGATTGCTTCGCTCTGCTGGCAAGGACGAAGGCCGATGCGTGCAGGGGCTCAGGCCGCCGCCAGAGGCTTCGACACCTCCTCCAGCGACTTGCCCTCCGCGGCTGTGCCCCAGATCCCGCCGACCACCGCGGCGACGAGCATCAGCACGGCCCCGATCCCGTAGCCGAACAGCACCCAGTCGCGGGAGCCGGTCTCCACCAGGGACCCGAACAGGAGCGGGCCCGAGACGCCCCCGATGCCGGTACCGACCGCGTAGAAAGCCGCGATGGCGAGCGCCCGGATCTCCAGCGGGAAGGTCTCGGAGACGGTGAGATAGGCCGAGCTCGCCGCCGCCGAGGCGAAGAAGAACACCACCATCCAGGCCCCCGTCTGCCCGGCCGGCCCGAGCACGTCGAGGCGGAACAGCAGGCCGACGCCGGCGAGCAGCAGCGCCGAGATACCGTAGGTGAAGGCGATCATCTTGCGCCGGCCGATCGTGTCGAACAGGCGGCCGAGCAGCACCGGCCCGAGGAACGAGCCCAGCGCGAAGGGCAGCAGGTACCAGCCGACGCTGTTGCCCGGCACGTCGTAGAAGCGCTCGAGCACCAGCGCGTAGGTGAAGAACAGGGCGTTGTAGAAGAACGCCTGCGCGATCATCAGCGCGAGGCCGACCATGGTCTCCTTGCGGCTCGTGACGAACAGCGCCTTGAACACCTCCGACAGCGGGGTGTGGTCGCGGGTGCGCACCTTCATGCGCTTGCTCTCGTCCACCGGCGGCAGCGTTACGCCCTCGTCCTTGAAGCGCTGCTCGATGCCGGTGACGACCCGGTCGGCCTCCGCGGCGTAGCCGTGGGTGGCGAGCCAGCGCGGGCTCTCGGGAATCCAGGTGCGCAGGAGCAGGATCACGAGGCCGATGGCACCGCCCGTGAAGAAGGCGACGCGCCAGCCCCAGGCCGGATCGATCACCTCGGGCTTCAGCAGCACGATCGACATGAATGAGCCGAGCGCAGCGCCGATCCAGAACGAGCCGTTGATGACCAAATTGGTCCAGCCCCGGACCCGGGCCGGGACCAGTTCCTGGATGGTGGAGTTGATCGCCGTGTACTCGCCACCGATCCCCGCCCCGGTGAAGAAGCGGAAGAGGCAGAAGCTCCAGACGTTCCAGGACAGGCCTGTGGCCGCCGTGGCGACCAGATAGAGGGCCAGCGTGATGAAGAACAGCTTCTTGCGGCCGATCCGGTCCGTCAGCCAGCCGAAGCCGATCGCACCCGTGACCGCGCCCACGAGGTAGCAGGAGGCGGCCAGCCCCACGTCGAATTCGGAGAAGGACATCGGCGGCTTGCGCAGGGCGCCGACGAGCGAGCCCGCCAGCGTCACTTCCAGACCGTCGAGCACCCAGGTGATGCCGAGCGCCACGATGACGAGAACGTGGAAACGGCCCCAGGGCAGCCGGTCAAGCCGCGCGGAGATGTCGGTGTCGATCACGCGACCAATCTCCGCCCGCTCCGGGGTTCCGGAGCCTCCCTCGACCTTGCTCGCCATCCGCACATGCCCCCCTGAACTGGCGTTTACCGTACCTGAACAGCCGGCATTTACCGCGACTGCAGGCAGGTGTTGGCAACGACTTGGGAATCGATTCGGTTCGATCTGGTCTTCACTTGCTGCGCGCAGAAAGGGGGCGTTCACGCGGTGCCCCCTCATGCCCTCCCGACCTGCCCGTTTCCGCCCCCAATCTTTCATCCGCCTCGCCATGCTGGCGACGATGACGTTCGCCGGGCTGGCGATCGTCCCGACGGAAGGAGCGGATGTCCACCTCGAACGGCCGAAGCCCCGCGTCCAGATTCCGGCCGCCGATCGGTGGCGCCTCCGGCCGACCGAGCCGGCACTCGCGAGCACGACCGGCAGCATCCGCAAGCGTGCCGAGATCGCCATCCCGGCGGAGCGCCGCAACGTGCGCCTTGTCTACCCGGCGCTGCTCGAGGCGCGCTGACCGAGCGGCCTTTCAGGCTTGGCGATTCCGGGCCACTGAGGCACAGCGCCTGCTTCGTCCCTCGCGGATGACGGGCTCGAGGCCGGTACGGAGTTGGCGGATGTCGGAAACCATCGCCCTGGTCGGATGCAAGAGCCCGGCGCAGGAGGCGGAATATCTGCACATCCTGTCGGCGGCGATGCCCGAGGAACGCCTCGCGCCGTTCCGGACGATGGCGGCCGCGGAGCGGATGGCCGCGCGGATCGCCGTGGTGGCGAACCCCGATCCCGCCGAGGTCGCGGCCCTGCCGGGGCTCGTCTGGGTGCAGAGCCTTTGGGCCGGTGTCGAGAAGCTCGTCGGCGCCTTCGACCGGCCGCTGCCGATCGTCCGCCTCGTCGACCGGGAGATGGCGCGCACCATGGCGGAAGCGGTCCTTGCCTGGACCTACTATCTCCAGCGCGACATGCCGGCCTATGCGCGTCAGCAGCGCGACCGCGTCTGGCGCCCGCGCGCCTATCGCAAGCCAGCCGATACGAACGTGGGCCTGCTCGGGCTCGGAGCGCTCGGCACCGCGGCGGCCGACCGGCTCACCGGCGGGGGCTTCCGCGTCGTCGGATGGAGCCGCACGCCGAAGGCGGTTGCGGGCATCGACACGGTCCACGGGACCGACGGGCTCACGGCGATGCTGGGTCGGTGCGACATCCTCGTCTGCCTCGTGCCCCTGACCGCCGAGACGCGCGGCCTCGTGAACGCCGCGCGGCTCGCGGCGCTCAAGCCCGGTGCGGCGCTGATCAATTTCGCCCGCGGGCCGATCGTCGTAACCGAGGACCTGGTCGCGGCGCTCGACAGCGGTCATCTCACGCATGCGGTGCTCGACGTGTTCGACGTCGAGCCGCTGCCGGCGGAATCCGCTCTCTGGGGACATCCGGGGGTGACCGTGCTGCCGCATGTCTCCGGCCCGACCGACATGGACTCGGCCGCCGCCACCGTCGCGGCCAACATCCGGGATTACCGCCGGACCGGACGGCCGCCCGGCGGCGTCGACGCGGCGCGGGGCTACTAGGCCGGACGCCCCGGCATCGGGATCACAGCTTCGGAAATGCCGCCGCCAGATGGTCGATCAGGACGCGGACGGCCGGGCGCATCGGGCAGCCGGACGAGATCGCCCAGGCGGTGCTGTTCCTCGCCTCGGATGCGGCCAGTTTCGTCAACGGTGTCGAACTGTTTGCCGATGGCGGCCGCGTCCCGATCTGACGGCGTCAGTCGGGCTGGGGCGGGACGCGACGCCCCGTCCCGGCCGCCGGGATGAACCCTGGCCGTATCCGGCGGTTAAAGGCCCGGCCCTCGATCCCCGCATATCCGCGGTCCGGCGCCGGGAAGGACGATCAGGGTTCATGGGTTGGCCGCGCCGCATCCTGATCGCCGCTGGGTTCGTAACCGTCGCGGCGGGCGTGACCCTGAGCCTCGGCCGCTTCAGCTACGCGCCGATGCCCGACCGGGCGGACCTGCTCAACCCCGACCGCTACCCGATTCAGACCGCCTTCGACGTCCTCGGCCGCCGGGTCTCCCGCGCGGAGGCCGACCGCCTGACCGGCACTGAGGCCGGACGGAAGGAGCTCGCGCCGGGGAGCGGCGCCGTGGCGATCGATCCCGTTATGGTCGAGCGCGGGCGGCAGGCCTTCTACCAGGAGACGTTCGGCAACGAGGTCTTCCTCACCGACGTCATGGGCATGCTCGACGGCGGCCTCACGCCCGGCGCCGTCGCCCTGGCGGTGGCCAAGCTCGGCGGCCAGGGCACCACCAACCTCCAGGTCGCCATGGCCAACGACGTGCGCGTCGGCGACCGCGTCTACCGGACGGGCGAGCTGGTCCCGACCGGGCTCGACGTGCCGAAGGGCGGGGCCTTCATCATCGGGATCAAGACCTTCTCCGACCGCGGCCACCTGCGCATGGGCATCACCTGCGCCCTGTGCCACGCGGCGGTCGATCCCGGTACCGGCAAGGTCGTGGAGGGCGCGCCCAACACCGATCTCAATGCCGGGCTTCTGATGGCGCTTGCCAAGAATTCCTCGGCCTACTTCATGCACGCCAGCGTGCCGGAAGCCGACGCCCGGCCAACCGCCGACCCGCAGCATACCGGCTCGTCCACGATGGGCCCGGCGCTGCCGGATCTCGCTTCCGTCGAGGCGGCCACGAAGGTGCAGGTGGCGAGCTGGCCGCCGGGCAGCTTCGACTCGTCCGCCGACCGGGTCACCAACCCGACCTCGATCCCGTCGAGCTTCTCGGCGCACGGGGAGCCCTACAGCTGGAGCGGGCGCGAGGCGATCGGACCCTTCGCGGGCCTGTCCTCGCTCAACAACAACGTCCACGCGGCCAATTCCGATACGACCCAGCTCGCCGCCGCCGCGCCTTGGCTGTTCGGCATGGATCCGGAGACGTATCTCGGCATCGTCCTGCGTGGGTCGGCCACGGAGGCTTTCCGCTACAGGCCGGACGGCGGCCGGAGCCCGTCGGAGGTGCTGCGCAGCGTCGATCCGACCCCGGCCTCGCCGGGCCTGAACAGCTACGCGGTGCTGCCGACCTATCCGGCGACCAATTACGTCACCGACAACGGGCTCTTCACGTCCGTGACCGGGGAGCCGGTCAACCATGCCAACAACGCCATGTCGGCCTTCCAGAACCTGCTGCACCCGCCCGCGGCCGGGCAGGATCCGGACCGGGTCCGGGCGGGCCGTGCGGTGTTCGAGAAGGCCGGTTGCGGCACCTGCCATTCCGGACCTGCGCTCACCAACCACCGGGTCGTTCCGGAGGCCGAAATCGGCACCGAGCCGACCCGCGCGCGGGCGGGCGCCAAGATGGAGGCGCGCCTCTCGGCGCCGACGCTGTTCGCCACCGACACGCCGTTCCCGGTCCCGGCCGATCCGGTGATCGTTCCGGTGCCGCTCGCGGGCGAGGACCTCGCTCAGGTTCAGCTCGCCTGGGGCCAGGGTGGCACCGAGGGCGGCTACAAGGTGCCGAACCTCGTGGGCCTTGCTTGGACGGCGCCGTACCTGCACGATTCCGGCGTGGCTGTCGGGTCCGACGCGGAGTCGCAGCTCGGCGTCCCGGGCACGCTGTACAAGGGTGTCGCCCCCGATCCCGCCAACAGCCTGCGCGCCCTGGTCGACCGGGATCTCCGGGCGCGGGTGATCGCCGCCAACGCCGCCTCGGATACGGCTCGGATCGCCCGCGTTACCGGCAAGGGGCACGCCTTCTGGGCGGATGCCGGCTCGGGGGTGACGTCGGAGGAGCAGACGGCGCTGATCGCCTACCTTCTCTCGGTCGATCGCCTGACGGAGCCGGCCGCGACGCCCTGACCCCGCCGCCCGAGCGCAGGACATCCCATGACGCAGAACAGCGATCCGGTCTGGTTCATCACCGGCTGCTCCACCGGCTTCGGCCTGGAGCTCGCGCGGCTCGTCATCGGGCGCGGGTGGCGCGCCGTCGTGACGGCCCGCGACCGCGCCAAGGTCGCCGACCTCGCGCGGGGCGCCGAGGACCGGGTGCTCGCCCTCGCCCTCGACGTCACAGCGGCCGGCCAGATCGCCGAGGCCGTCCGCGCCGCCCAGGCGCGGTTCGGGCGGATCGACGTGCTCGTGAACAACGCCGGCTACGGCTACCAAGCCTCGATCGAGGAGGGCGAGGAGGACAAGATCCGCGCCCAGTTCGACGCCAACGTGTTCGGCCTGTTCGCTCTGACCCGGGCCGTGCTGCCGGTGATGCGGACGCAGCGCTCCGGCCACATCCTCAACATCACCTCGGTGGCGGGCTTCGTGGGCTTCCCGGCCTCCGGCTACTATGCCGCCACCAAGCACGCCGTCGAAGGGTTCTCGGACTCGCTCGCTGCCGAGGCCGGGCCGCTCGGCATCCGCGTCACCTGCGTCGCGCCGGGACCGTTCCGCACCGACTGGGCCGGCCGCTCCCTGGTCCAGACCCCGAACGCGATCCCCGCCTACGCCGAGACCGCCGGCGCGCGCCTCAGGGCGACGTCGGAGAAGAGCGGCACCCAGGCCGGCGACCCGGTGCGGGCCTGCGAGGCGATGATCCGGGTGACCGAGACGGCGGATCCGCCGCGCCACCTCGTGCTCGGCGCCTGGGGCTACGACGCGGTGACGACGCGCCTGAAGCGGGCGCTGTCCGAGATCGAGGCGTGGCGCGAGACGAGCCTCGGGGCTGACTACCCGGTGACGTGAGCACTCGCCGTCCTCGCGAGCGGAGCGGAGCGATCCAGCGGCGCCACGCGCGCCGGCGTCGCACTGCCCTGGATTGCTTCAAGGCGTTGGCAAAGATGCGGTTCAGATCACCGCCTCGATCAGGCCGCGCCGCTTCGCCTCCTCGGCCTCGAGATACCAGTTCGACGGCGCCTTCTCGAGCACCTCGTCGAGGGTGACGTCCGAGCCCGCGACGAGGTTCGCGAAGCCCTCGTTCTGGATCTCGATCGAGCACTGGATCTCGTTGAGCGTCGCCTTGACGGAGGCGATGCAGGTGGTGAGCGGCCCCTCGACGTGAAGCTGCTTGTTCATCTTGCGCTCATGGATCATCAGCCGCGTGCCGCAGGTCAGGTAGCGGTTCGGCCGGGCGAAGAAGCTCATGAAGGTCGTGCCGGCCGAGTAGATCGCCGCCTTGCCGAGGAACACGAACCGCCGGTTCGGATCCATGGCGCTGTTGAAGCGGATGTCCTCGCCCATCATCCGGGCGACCTCCGGATCGCCGCCGAGCGTCGTCAGCTCGACGACGACGATCTCGCGGTCCCCCGCCGCGTCGAGCTGGCGGCGGAAGTCCTTGTACATGTCGTAGTCGACCGGCCCGGAGAGCAGGACGGCCGGGGCCCGGAAGGCGGTGGGGCCGAGGGAAGTCGTGTTCATGGTTCTCCTGGCCGAATGACCGGCGGTCAGCGCGCCGGATCGGGGGCACCCTCGCCCTTGCCCACGAAGGGGATGCCCTCGATGGGGCATTCCTCCGTGCCGACGCTCTGACGGGTAATGGCCCGGACGGCATCGCGGGTTCCGTCGGGATCCTCGATCCAGCGCCGGTAGAAGTCGTAGGGGCATTCCGACATCCCCTGTCGGTTCTCCTTCGAGTTGATCATGCCGGTGTAGCCGCGGTGCAGGAGCTTGAAGAGGTGGTTCTCCGACTGGCCGTGGGCGCGGAAATCCCGGATCAGGAACTTGGAGAGGGCCGCGTACTGGATGCCCATCTCCTCCTCGCCGCACTCGCCGAGCGTTCGGCCGTCGAAGCCGATGATCGCCGAGTGTCCGAAATAGGTGTAGACGCCGTCGAACCCGGCGGCGTTCGAGACCGCGACGTAGACGTTGTTGGCGAAGGCCATCGCCTTCGAGATGACGATCTGCTGTTCTTTCGCCGGGTACATGTAGCCCTGGCAGCGGATGATCAGCTCGGCGCCCCGCATGGCGCAATCGCGCCAGATCTCGGGATAATTGCCGTCGTCGCAGATGATCAGGCTGATCTTCAACCCCTTCGGCCCGTCCGACACGTAGGTGCGGTCGCCCGGATACCAGCCCTCGATCGGCGTCCAGGGCATGATCTTGCGGTACTTCTGGACGATCTCGCCCTGGTCGTTCATCAGGATCAGGGTGTTGTAGGGCGCCTTGTGCGGGTGCTCCTCGTGGCGCTCGCCGGTGAGCGAGAACACGCCCCAGACCTTGGCCTCCCGGCAGGCGGCGGCGAAGACCTCGGTCTCGGCGCCCGGGACTGTCGAGGCGGTCTCGTACATCTCGTCGGCGTCGTACATGATGCCGTGGGTCGAGTATTCGGGGAAGATCACGAGGTCGAGGCCGGGCAGGCCGGTCTTCATGCCGACGATCATCTTGCCGATCGCCTTGGCGTTCTCCAGTACCTCCGCGCGGGTGTGCAGGCGCGGCATCTTGTAGTTCACGACGGCGACGCCGACGCTGTCCTGGCTGGACGAGATGTCTCCGTGCATCATGGCGTGATGTCCTTCTGAGCGTGATCGTCCGTCGGTTGCTTGCGGCTCAGTGGCTGATCATCCAGGGCCGCGCCTTCGGGAAGCTCTTGGCGGCGGCCGGGGCGGCGGTCGCCTTCTTGGGTGAGCAGCAGCCGCAGCCGGCCCCGTGACTGCCCGAGCGCCGCGGCGCGTGGCGGCTGCGCTCGTTGGTGGCGTGGGCGGCCCGCAGTCCCGCATCCATGCCGGCGATGCGCGGCGCGGTGAGGAAGGCCCGCTGGCTCGTGCCGCCGCAATCCGGGCAGGCATGCGGCTCGCGGAACTCCGCCATCGGCCGCATCACCGTGAAGGGGCCGCAGGCCTCGCAGGCGTAGTCGTAGACGGGCATGGAGCGCCTCAGAGACGGTGAGAAGTTTGCGACAGGTCGGGCGACAGGCGAGCCCCCTCTCCCGTACGGGAGAGGGGGCAGGTCGCGTCCGGTCCGACCGTGGTGAGACCGGACGAGCGGAGGATCAGAGATCCGGCGAGAGCGGCATCTGGATCGAGCCGTCGAGGAACTTGGTCGGTCCGTCGGCGCCCGGATTGATGTCGAACTCGAAGATCTTGGTCGGTATCCAGAGCGTCGCGCAGGCGTTCGGGATGTCGACGACGCCCGAGATGTGGCCCTGGACCGGCGCCGTGCCGAGGATCGAGTAGGCTTGCGCGCCCGAGTAGCCGAACTTCTTCAGGTACTCGATCGCGTTCAGGCAGGCCTGCCGGTAGGCGATGTGAACGTCGAGGTAGTGCTGGCCGCCGCTCTCGTCGACCGAGATGCCCTCGAAGATCAGGTGATCGTCGTATTTCGGCGTGATCGGCGACGGCTTGAAGATCGGGTTCTTGATCCCGTACTTGGCCATGCCGTCCTTGATCAGCTCGACCTTGAGATGCACCCAGCCGGCCATCTCGATGGCGCCGCAGAAGGTGATCTCGCCGTCGCCCTGGCTGAAGTGCAGGTCGCCCATCGAGAGGCCGGCGCCGGGCACGTAGACCGGGAAGTAGATCTTCGAGCCGCGCGACAGGTCCTTGATGTCGCAATTGCCGCCGTGCTCGCGCGGCGGGACCGTGCGGGCGCCCGTAGCGGCGGCGGCGTCCTTCGCCTCGCCCTTCAGGCGGCCCATGTGGGCGGTCGGACCGAAGGGGAGGGTGGCCAGCGCCGGCACCCGCTCCGGATCGGTGTCGTAGAGCGCCTTCTCGCGGGTGTTCCAGGTCTCCAGCATCTTCGGATCGGGCAGGCAGCCGATCAGGCCGGGGTGGATCAGGCCGGGGAAGCGCACGCCCGGGACGTGGCGGGACTTGGTGAACATGCCCTCGAAGTCCCAGATCGACTTCTGGGCCTGCGGGAAATGCTCGGTCAGGAAGCCGCCGCCGTTCTTCTTGGAGAAGAAGCCGTTGAAGCCCCACTGGCTCTCGGGCTTGGCGCCGATGTCGAGGAGGTCGACCACCAGCAGGTCGCCGGGCTCGGCGCCCTCGACGCCGATCGGGCCCGAGAGGAAGTGCACGATCGATAGGTCGATGTCGCGCACGTCGTCGGCGGAATCGTTGTTCTTGATGAAGCCGCCGGTCCAGTCGTAGGTCTCGACGATGAAGTCCGCGCCCGGCTTCACGTAGGCGACCATCGGGATGTCGGGGTGCCAGCGGTTGTGCACCATGTCGTTGTCGTAGGCCGATTGCGTGAGATCGACCTTGATCAGCGTCTCGGGCATCTCGTGTCTCCAGCTCCCTGACTTAACCGGGGCAGGCCCCGTCCGCGCGCCGTTGCGCGTCTCTCACCCGCTCGCGAGCAGCTCCTTCAGAGCGTCGTCGAGGACCTTGATGTCGTCCGGGCTGGTGCCGGGCCCGCCCGCGAAATGGCCCCACCACGTGTCGATCACGCGCAGTTCCGCGTTCGGCATGGCGGCCGCCTCGATGGCGTTGTCCTCGGGCGGGAAATACAGGTCGGTCGAGGCGGGCATCAGGATCGCCCTGGCGCGGATGGCGCCGAGCGCGGCCTTGAAGTCGCCCTTGAAGGTGTCGTTGGCGCTGATGTCGCCGTGCTGCCACGTCCACAGCATGGCGAGCAGGTTGTTGGCGTCGCGCTCGTAGAACAGGCCTTCCCAGAACCCGATCAGGAAGTCCTCCAGCGAGGCGTAGCCCATGTGGGTCATGTCGGCCTCGAGCCGGTAGAACGTCTGCGACAGGCCCCAGCCCGCGTAGACCCGGCCGAAGGCGCGCAGGCCCCTTGTCGGCGGGTGCGTGTACCAGCCCTCCGCCCAGGCGGCGTCGGCCTGGAGCGCCGCCTTGGCGCCTTCCAAAAAGACGTAATTGTGCCGCGAGCACTTGGCCGAACCCTGAAACGGCAGGATCTTCGGCACCATGTCGGGGTACATCGATGCCCAGTGGTAGGTCTGGAGCGCGCCCATCGACCAGCCGGTGACGAGCACGAGTTTCTCGATGCCGAAATGCTCGGTGACGAGGCGGTGCTGGGCGCGGACGTTGTCGTAGGCGGTGACGTTGGGGAAACGCGGCCCGTTCCAGGGCGCGGGCGTGTTGCTCGGCGAGGACGAGAGCCCGTTGCCGAACATGTTCGGGATGATGATGAAGTACTTGTCCGGGTCGAGCGCCTTGCCGGGGCCGATCAGCCACTCGTTCTCGGTGTGCTGGCCCGAGTACCAGGTCGGGTAGACGATGGCGTTGTCCCTGGCGGGGCTCAACGTCCCGAAGGTCTTGAAGGCGAGCTTGGCCGCGCGCAGCGTCTTGCCGCACTGGAGCACGAAGTCGCCGAGTTCGAAGATGGCGTGATCGGCCATGCTGCGCCCCTAGACCGACAGGAACCGGGCGACGGCGGCCTCGTCGATCCCGTCACGCCGGGCCTCGTGGACGATGGCGCCGTTCTCCATCACGATCACCCGGTCGGCCACGTCGAGGGCGAAGCTCAGGACCTGCTCGGACACCACGATGGAAAGGCCGCGCTGGTCGCGGATCTTCTTCAGGGTCCGGCCCATCTCGCGGATGATCGAGGGCTGGATGCCCTCGGTGGGCTCGTCGAGGAGCAGGACCTTTGGCCGACTCGCCAGCGCCCGGGCGATGGCGAGCTGCTGCTGCTGCCCGCCCGAGAGGTTGCCGCCGCGCCGTCCCTTCATCTCCAGGAGCACCGGGAACATGTCGTAGAGGTCCTGCGGCACCTTGCGGGTGCCGGTGACCGTGAGGCCGGTCTCGATGTTCTCCTGGACCGTCATGGTCGAGAAGATCATCCGGCCCTGCGGCACGTAGGCGAGGCCCTTGGCGACCCGGGCGTGGCTCTTGAGCCCGGCGACGTCCGCGCCCTCGACCTGGATCGACCCGGCCTTGACCGGGACGAGGCCCATCAGGGTCTTCATCAGGGTGGTCTTGCCCATGCCGTTGCGGCCCATCACGGCGACGATCTCGCCCGGGGCCACCGAGAAGGTGAGCCCGTGCAGGACCTCGCTCTGGCCGTAGGCGGCGTGCAGGTCCTCGACGGCGAGCGCTGGCGTCGGGGACGGGATTGTGACGAGCGGGGGCGCCTGGACCAGGGGCGGATGCGCGGGCTGGAGCGACGCCATCGTCAATGTCCCAAGTAAACTTCGATGACCTTCGGGTCGTTCTTGACCCGGTCCATCGATCCTTCGGAGAGCACCTTGCCCTGGTGCAGCACCGTCACCCGGTGGGCGATGTCCTCGACGAACTTCATGTCGTGCTCGATCACCAGCACCGAGCGGCCCTTGATGATCTGGTTGAGCAGCTCGGCGGTCTTGATCCGCTCGCCGACGCTCATCCCGGCCACCGGCTCGTCGAGCATCAGCAGCTCCGGGTCCTGGATCAGCAGCATCCCGATCTCCAGCCACTGCTTCTGGCCGTGGCTCAGGAATTCGGCCCGCTCCTTGAGCTGGTCCTTCAGGAAGATCGTCTCGGCGATGGCGTGGATGCGGTCGCGAACCTCCGCGTCCCGCTTGAACGTGAGGGCGCCGAAGACGGAGCGGCCGCGGGGGAACGAGATCTCGAGGTTCTCGAACACCGTCAGATCGTCGTAGATCGACGGCGTCTGGAACTTGCGGCCGACGCCGGCCTGCACGATGGCGCTCTCGGAGAGCTTGGTCAGCTCCTGGCCCTTGTACTTGATCGAGCCGGCGCTGGCCTTGGTGCGCCCGCAGATCAGGTCGAGGACCGTGGTCTTGCCGGCGCCGTTCGGCCCGATGATCACCCGGATCTCGTCCGGATCGACGTAGAACGACACGTCGTTCACCGCCTTGAACCCGTCGAACGAGACGGTGAGCGCCTCGACGGCGAGGAGGTAGTCGGGCGGGGCCGCCTCGGCGCCGACCACGGGGGAGGAGAGGATCGCGGCGTTCATGAAGGGGCTCACTCGGCCGGGGTGCCGTGGGGCGGGACGATCGCGGGCGGCGGGGCGCGCAGCCCCTTCACCCGGCGGGTGAGGCGGGGCTCGATGTGTTCGCGCCAGATGCCGGCGAGACCGTTCGGGAAGGCCAGCACCACCGCGATGAACAGGGCGCCGAGACCGAACAGCCAGAGGTCCGGGAAGCTCTCGGAGAAGCTGGTCTTGGCCCAGTTGACCAAGAGCGTTCCCCAGACCGCGCCGAACAGGGACAGGCGCCCGCCGACCGCGGCGTAGATCACCATCTCGATCGACGGGACGATGCCCACGAAGGAGGGCGACATGAAGCCGACCTGCAGGGTGAACATCGCGCCGCCGATCGCCGCCAGCCCGGCGGCGAAGCAGAAGGCGAAGACCTTGAAGCCCGCCACCGAGTAGCCGGAGAAGCGGACCCGGTCCTCCTTGTCGCGCATGGCGACGAGGATGCGGCCGAGCTTCGACTTCTTCACGTATTGCGCGGCCAGGATGCAGGCGATCAGCAGGCC
This sequence comes from Methylobacterium sp. PvR107, assembly GCF_017833295.1. Taxonomy (NCBI): domain Bacteria; kingdom Pseudomonadati; phylum Pseudomonadota; class Alphaproteobacteria; order Hyphomicrobiales; family Methylobacteriaceae; genus Methylobacterium; species Methylobacterium sp. PvR107. The sequence goes on along the minus strand of NZ_JAFIBW010000001.1, from coordinate 2,155,603 downwards.
GCCGTTGACGAAGTACAGGATGACCTTCGCGTGGTCGGTGCGGATGTCCCAGCCGTGGAGGGTGCGCAGGTCGGTGATGCCGTTGATGCCGCCGGTATAGCCCTGCTGGCCGACGATCAGGATGGTCAGGATCGCGGCGATCGCCTGGGTGATGATGGCGAAGTAGGTGCCGCCGACCCGGCGCTTGAACATCGCGAAGGAGATCAGCATCGCGAACAGGATTGGGACCGCCACCGCCAGGATCAGCGTCAGCGGCAGGCTCTTGAACGGCTGCCAGAACCAGGGGAGGGCGGTGATCTGGTTCCAGTCCATGAAGTCCGGGATGCCGGGCGTGGACTGGATCTTCGTGTTCTCGATGCTCGAAGCCTCGAGCTTCAAGTACATCGCCATGCAGTAGCCGCCGAGGCCGAAGAAGACGCCCTGGCCGAGCGAGAGGATGCCCGCGTAGCCCCAGCAGATCACCAGCCCGAGGGCCACGAACGCGTAGGTGAGGTACTTGCCGACGAGGTTCAGGCGGAAGCCGTCGAGCATCAGCGGCAGGACGACCAGGATCACCCCGGCGAGCAGCAGAAGGCTCAGCCACTCCACCGGCTTCATGAACGGGTTGTCGTTGACGGTGACCGACTTGGTAAGGGTCTGGACCGGGTTCGTCATCGGGAAAACATCCTCAGCGCCGGACCTTGAGGGTGAAGAGGCCCTGGGGCCTCAGCATCAGGATGCCGACCACCGCGAGCAGAGTGATCACCTTGGCCATCGAGCCGGAGAGGAAGAACTCCAGGGTCGATTGCGTCTGGGAGATCGAGAAGGCCGACGCGATGGTGCCCAAGAGGCTCGCGGCGCCGCCGAACACGACGATCAGGAAGGTGTCGACGATGTAGAGCTGGCCCGAGGTCGGTCCGGTGGATCCGATCATCGTGAAGGCCGAGCCGGCGATGCCGGCGATGCCGCAGCCGAGGCCGAACGTGTAGCGGTCGACCTTCTCGGTATCGATGCCCACCGCGCCCGCCATGGCGCGGTTCGACATCACGGCGCGGACCTGCTGGCCGAAGCGCGAGCGGAAGACCAGCAGCGCGACGCTGACGGTGATCAGGATGGTCACGGCCATGACGAACAGGCCGTTGATCGGGATCTCGATCGTGTCGGTGACCTGCACCGATCCGATCAGCCAGGACGGAAGCTCGACGCCGACCTCGCGGGCGCCGAAGATCGACCGGTAGGCCTGCTGGAGGATCAGCGACAGGCCCCAGGTGGCCAGCAGGGTGTCGAGCGGGCGCTTGTAGAGGAACCGGATCAGGCCCCATTCCACCAGCATGCCCAGTGCCCCGGAGGCGAGGAACGCCAGGCCCATCGCGATGAAGAAGTAGATCGGGAAGAGCGCCGGCAGGTAGGATTGGAAGAAGGTCGAGCAGAGATAGGTGACGTAGGCGCCGAGGATCATGAACTCCCCGTGGGCCATGTTGATCACGCCCATCTGGCCGAAGATGATCGCGAGCCCGAGCGCCATCAGCAGGTAGACGGAAAACAGGATCAGGCCGGCGAAGCCCTGCATGGCGAAGATCGCGCCGAGGTCGCCGAGGGAGTAGTCGCCGAGCATGGTTTCGGTCTTCCGCGAGAGTGAGTGCGTGACTGAAGCCCGCGCCGCTCTCCCCCTCCGCAGGGCAGGGTGGCCCCTGCGTCAGCAGGGGTCGGGAGAGGGGAACCCGGGTTCAGAAAGGGGCGCGAGCGGCTTGAAGGCCAAAGCCTTCTTCTGCACCGTCGCTCCCCTCTCCGACCCCCTTCGCGGGCCACCCTCCCCCGCAGAGGAGGGAGGGGAGAACCGTGCGCTTACTGGTAGCCCTTCGGGAACGGATCCGGCTTGATCAGCTCCGGGCTGGTGTAGACGATCTCGAACTGGCCATCCGGCTTCGCCTTGCCGACCCGGGTCTTCGACCAGAGGTGATGGTTCTCGTCGATCTTCACATAGCCTTCCGGCGCGCCCTTGAACTCGAGACCCGGCGAGGCCGCCACGACCTTGTCGACGTCGAACGAGCCGGCCTTCTCGCAGGCCATCTTCCACAGGAACGGGCCGAGATAGGCCGCCTGCGTCACGTCGCCGATGACCGTCTTCTCGCCCCACATCTTCTTGAACGCGGCGACGAACGCCTTGTTGTTCTCGTTCTGGATCGACTCGAAGTACTTCATGCAGGCGTAGGCCCCGGCGATGTTCTCGCCGCCGATTCCGTCGATCTCGTCCTCGGTGACCGAGATGGTCATCAGCACCTGTTTCGACAGGTCGATGCCCGCCGCCTTGAGCTGCTTGTAGAACGCCACGTTCGAGCCGCCGACCACGTCGGCGAAGATCACCTTGGGCTTGGTGAGCTTGATCTTGTTGATGACCGAATTGAACTGCGTGTGGCCGAGGGGGAAGTACTCCTCGCCGACCACCTTCCCCTTGAGCACGTTCTCGACGTGCTTGCGGGCGATCTTGTTGGAGGTTCGCGGCCAGATATAGTCGGAGCCGATGAAGTAGAAGCTGTCGCCGCCCTTCTCCTTGTGGACCCAGTCGAGGCCGGCGAGGATCTGCTGCGTGGCCTCCTGGCCGGTGTAGAAGACGTTCTTCGACTGCTCCAGGCCCTCGTAGAAGGTCGGGTAGTAGAGCAGGCCGTTGTACTGCTCGAAGACCGGCAGCACCGCCTTGCGCGAGGCTGAGGTCCAGCAGCCCATCACGGCGGCGCAATGGTCGTTGACGAGCAGCTTCTTGGCCTTCTCGGCGAAGGTCGGCCAGTCGGAGGCGCCGTCCTCCTGGATGATCTTGATCTTGCGGCCGAGCACGCCGCCGGCCTCGTTGATCTGGGCGATCGCAAGTTTTTCCGCCTCCTGCGCACCCGTCTCGGAGATCGCCATGGTGCCGGTGATCGAGTGCAGGATGCCGACTGTCACCTCGGTGTCGGTCACAGCGAGACCGGTGGTGTTGACTGAAGCGGTCGGCGGCGCGGCCCAGGCGGTCCGCGGCATCAGTGCCAGCGCCGGGGCGCCGGCCAGCCCCATGAGCAGTCTGCGCCGCAGCGGGGAGCGCAAGCCGTGATCGGCGCCGGTCTCGGTGTCGTCTGCCATGTGCCTGACCCTGTTCGCGTCCGGGCCTTGAGAGGCGGCCCGGATCGACGAGCGCAGGCTAGGTCCTGGTTCGCGGTGCCGCCTATACGCGATTTTGCGTATGGCCGTGGTCTTGCATGCGCTGCACCATGGCGGCGCAATGCTTTGAGGTCGGGGTGACCGGGGGCGCGAGTAGCGAGAGCACCGCTCCGGTGCCCGGTCTTGCGCGCGCGTCGCGCGGCCGCCCGTGCGCGCGTCCGACCGGGCGCGGCGGCCGGATCTTTCCGTCCGAAGCCCGATGAGCGGTCCGCAGCGCATCATTCCCATCCGCCGGGACTACAACCGCTTCGTCGCCGACGAGACGCTGGAGGATTACGCCCTCCGCTTCACCGCCAAGAAGGCGCGGCGCTGGTCAAGCCTCGAGGTGGCGCAGACCGCCCTCGGCTCGATCTCGTTCCTGGCCCTGGAAGCGATCGGCGGCACGCTGGCGCTCACCGCGGGGTTTCCGAACACGGCGGCGGCCGTGCTGGTCGTCGGCCTGATCATCTTCGCCACTGCGGCTCCGATCACCGTCTACGCCGCCCGGTACGGGGTCGACATGGACCTCCTGACCCGCGGCGCCGGCTTCGGCTATCTCGGCTCGACCGTGACGTCGCTGATCTACGCGAGCTTCACCTTCCTGTTCTTCGCCATCGAGGCGGCGATCATGGCGCTGGCGCTGCAGCTCTGCTTCGAGCTGCCGCTCGGGATCGGCTATCTGCTCTGTGCCGGGGCGGTGATTCCCCTCGTCATCTACGGGATCCGCCTGATCAGCCGGTTCCAGATCTGGACGCAGCCGATCTGGATCGCCTTGAGTCTGCTGCCGTTGATCTTCGTGGCGGCACAGGGTGCGGGACCGCTGCGGGCGCTCACTAACTTCCCCGGCCTCGACGGCGGCGGGGCGGGCTTCGATCTCGCCCGGTTCGGGCTCGCCACGGGCGTCCTCCTGGCGCTGCTGGCCCAGGTGGGCGAGCAGGTCGACTTCCTGCGCTTCGTGCCGGAGCCTTCGGGGCCGCGCGACCGCCGCTGGTGGCTCGCCGTCCTGTCGGGGGGCGCCGGCTGGATCCTGCCCGGGATGCTCAAGATCCTGCTCGGCGCCGCCCTCACGGTGCTGGCGCTCGGGCACGGTGTGCCGCCCGAGCACGCCGCCGAGCCGACCCGCATGTACGCGGTGGCGTTCGGCTACCTCACGGGGGAGGGAAGCCGGGCGGCCTTGCTGCTCACCGGGCTGTTCGTCCTCGTTTCGCAGCTCAAGATCAACCTCACCAACGCCTATGCCGGCTCGATCGCGTGGTCGAACTTCTTCTCGCGGCTGACCCACAGTCATCCGGGACGGGTGGTCTGGCTGGTGTTCAACGTCGCCATCGCGGTGCTCCTGATGGAGCTCGGCATCGACAAGACCATCGAGAGTACCCTGCCGCTCTACGCCTCCGTGGTCTCGGCCTGGGTCGGGGCGCTCGCGGCGGATCTCGCCATCAACAAGCCGCTGGGCCTCTCGCCGCCGGGCATCGAGTTCAAGCGCGCCCATCTCTACGCCGTGAACCCGGTCGGCACTGGCGCGATGGCGCTGGCCCTCGCGGCCGGGGGCGCGGCCTATGTCGGCTGGCTTGGCGCGACCCTGCAGCCCTTCGCGCCGCTGCTGACCCTGGCGATCGCGTTCTGCGCCGCCCCGGCGATCGCCTGGGCCACCGCCGGGCGCTGGTATCTCGCCCGGACCCCGAAGCTGGATTGGGGTTCGGCCGAGGTGGTCTGCCGGGTTTGCGAGCTGCCCTTCGAGGGCGAGGACATGGCCCATTGCCCGGCCTACGATGCGCCGATCTGCTCCCTCTGCTGCTCGCTCGACGCTCGCTGCGGCGACCTGTGCAAGCCCCATGGCCGTCTGGAGGTGCAGGCGCAGGCCGCCGTGGCTCGGATCCTTCCGGGCCGCACTGCCGCCTGGATCGGCGCGCCGCTCGGCCGCTACCTCGCGGTGATGCTGACGCTCTGCGCGGTGATCGGCCTGATCCTCGGCATCGTGCATGCGGGCGCGACGATCGGACATCCGGAAAACCGCGAATTCCTGCGCACCGCGCTCACCAGCGTGTTCTTCACCTTGGTGGTGATCCTCGGCGTCGTGGCGTGGCTGTTCGTGCTCGCCCAGGAGAGCCGGCGCGTCGCCCAGGCCGAGACGATGCGCCAGACCGCCCTCTACCAAGCCGAAATCGCGGCCCATAAGATCACCGATGCCAAGCTGCAGGACGCCAAAGAACGGGCCGAGGCCGCCAACCAGGCCAAGAGCCGCTATGTGGTGGGCATCAGCCACGAGCTGCGCACGCCGCTCTCCACCGTGCTCGGCTACGCCCAGCTCCTCGAATCCGATCCCGCGATCCCGGCGCATCGCGTCAACGGCCTGCGGGTGATCCGGCGCAGCGCCCAGCACCTGTCCGGCCTGATCGACGGGCTCCTCGACATCTCGCGCATGGAGGCCGGGCGCCTCCAGATTCACCGCGACGAAATCCGGCTGACCGACTTCCTCGACCAGCTGGTCGACATGGTGCGGCTCCAGGCCCGAGAGGCCGGACTTGAGTTCCGGTTCTCAAGGCCCGAGATCCTGCCCGCGGTGGTCGCCACCGACGAGAAGCGCCTGCGTCAGGTGCTGCTCAACCTGCTGTCGAACGCCATCAAGTTCACGGAATCCGGAACCGTGTCGCTGGACCTGAGCTACCGGAGCCAGATCGCGGTGTTCACGATCCGCGATACCGGCCCGGGTATCCCGGATGCGGATCTGGCGCGGATCTTCGAGCCGTTCGAGCGCGGCTCGACTCCCGCCGCCCGCAGCACCCCGGGGACGGGGCTCGGTCTGACCATCGCCAACCTGCTGGCGCAGCTGCTTGGCGGCGAGATTACCGTGACGGCCGCTCCGGGCGGCGGCACGCAGGCGCGGCTACGCCTGATGCTGGCCTCCGTGGCCCAGCCGGCGCCGATCACGGCGCCCGCGCCGGTGGCGGCCCCGGAGCGGGTCTATGCGGGCGCGCGCCGCACCGTCCTGGTGGCCGACGACGACAGCGCCCACCGTGCCCTGATGCGGGCGATCCTGGAGCCGCAGGGCATCTCCGTGCGCGAGGCCGGGTCGGGAGCCGAGTGCCTCGCGATGGTCGCGCAGGGCGGCGTCGACCTGATCCTCCTCGATATCGCGATGCCCGGGATGAGCGGCTGGGCTGCGGCGGCGGCCTTGCGGCAGGCCGGGCATGCCGGCCCGATCGCCATGATGTCCGCCAATGTCCACGAGATCAGCCCGACTCGCGGCGACGACGCCCCCCACGACGCGATCTTCGCGAAGCCCTTCGACCTGCGCGACGTCCTGGAGCGGATCGGCAAGCTCCTGCATCTCGAATGGACCGAGACTGGCGGCGCGCCCCGGCACGCGCCTGCGCCGGCGGCCGCCGACATCCCCGGGCCCGGGCCCGAGCATATCGGCGAGCTCCTGCGGCTCGGCCGGATCGGGCATATCCGGGCCATCGAGGCCAAGCTGATCCAGATGGAGGCTGACACGACCGTGCCGCCCGCGTTCGTCGCCCGGATGCGCGGGCTGGTCGAGGGATACGACCTGCGCCGCTATCTCTCGGTCCTGCAGGAGTTCGCGCGCCATGGCTGAGGCGCCGCCCGTCCAGTCGCAGCGGGATCTCGTGCTGGTGGTCGACGATTCGCCCGACACGCTGAGCTTCCTCACCGAGGCGATCCAGCGCTCCGGCGCGACCGTACTGGTCGCGGTTGGCGGCGATCTTGCCCTGGCCCTGGTGGACGAGATCACGCCCGACGTGATCCTGCTCGACGCGGTGATGCCGGGCCTCGACGGATTTGAGACCTGCCGCCGGCTCAAGGCCAAGCCGCAGCTCGCCGGCGTGCCGGTGATCTTCATGACCGGGCTCAGCGAGACCGAGCACATCGTGAAGGGCCTCTCCGCCGGCGGGATCGACTACGTCACCAAGCCGATCGCCCCCGACGAGATCCTGGCCCGGATCCGCGTGCATCTCGCGAGCGCCCGCGCCGCGCAGAGTGCGCGGGCCGCCCTCGACACCGCCGGCCGGACCCTGTTCGCGGTCTCGGCGCAGGGGCGGGTGCTGTGGTCGACGCCACAGGCCGGCCGGCTTCTGAGCGGCCTTGGCGCGCATCACTCGGGCACTCTCGAATTGCCGGCGCGCGCCCGCGACTGGTTGGGCGCGCATCTGGCCGGGGCCGTCGGCACAGCCCTGACCCTGACCGATCCCGACGGCACGGCCTACGCCTTGAGCTTCATCGGAGGCACCCCGGACGAGATCCTGCTCCGCCTGTCCCGGGAGGAGCCGGCCTCCGGAATCGAGCGGCTGCGCGCGAAGCTCCCCGTCACCGGCCGTGAGGCCGAGGTTCTCCTCTGGCTGTCCCGGGGCAAGTCGAGCCGCGATATCGGCGAGATCCTGGGTCTCAGCCATCGGACGGTGACGAAGCACCTCGAGGGCATCTACGCCAAGCTCGGCGTCGAGAATCGCACGGCCGCCTCGATCATCGCCGCGCGACACCTCCAGGACTGATCCGGCGCGAGTCCCCACCTTGTCCACAGGTGTTCCGGGCCGGCGAAACCCCTTGGTAAGCGCGGGCGCTCCACGGTCGCCGCTCCCACCGATCCCGGGTCCGGATGCGATGATGACCAGCCAGCAACTCGCCGACGAACTGAAGCGGATCGCCACCACGCAGGTCAGCGACATCACGCGCGCGGTGAAGGAGGGCCAGAAGTCGATCGCGCTGAACGAGGTGCGGGACATGGCGCGACGCCTCACCCTGCTGGCCGATGCGTTCGATCCGAAATCGGTCGCCGAGAAGGTGGAATCCGTCGACGACGCCCAGGCCGCCTGACGCACGCAGCCGACTTACGAGAAGCGCTTCATGATCCGCGCCCACTTCACCATCCGCCTCGGCGGCACCTCGCTGCCGGCGTCGGCGGCCCAGTCGGTCGACGACATCGATGCCGCCCGATCGGTCGCGCGCACGATCGTCCAGCGCCTGATGCGCCAGCACGGCGGCGATCCGCGCCTTCTGGACGCCACCATGGTGATTGGCGACGATGACGGCGCGACGCTCTTGGAACTCTCCTTCTTCGACGCACTCTACATGCCGGTCGAACCCGTGGCCGATCCGGACCGCCGGCGGCCCCGGCCGCCGGGTCGGGCGTCTTCGAAGCGTCTGAGCGCCGCGCTCCACCCGGTCCGGCGGCTCGCCGGGGCGCTGAGTGCGCGCATGCAACCGTTGCTCGGCGCGTGAGCCGGCCTGTTCAGCCATAGAGATCGCTGACGGTGAAGCCTCTGGTCGCGAGGCGTTCCGCCAGCACGCGCCGGTGGCAAAGGGCCGGATCCCGCTCGAAACAGAGCAGGCAGATCGGCGCGGCTTCGGCCATCCGGGCCAGGTCGTCGAGCGCCGCCTGTCCGTCGGCCGTGTCGAGTACCTCCTCGCAGTAGATCTGCCGCATCAGCGCCGCGTCACCGGCTCTTGCCGCCTGCCGCCCGGATTTCGGCGTTCCCAGGCTGCGCAGGTGCGCGTAGCCGAGGCCCGCCTCCTGGAGGGAGGCGCTGAGCGCCCCTTTCGAGAAACCACGCTTGCGCGAATTCGCGACCGCTCGGACATCGGCGAGTGTGGCGATTCCGGCTGCCCGCAGCACGCTGCCGAGCCGCTCCGAATCGAGGCCTTCATAGCCTATGGTAAACAGTTGCTTGCTCACGGCGGTGTGACCAGACTTATGTTTCGGGACCGGCACTTAGCCGGATGTCATCCTGTGCAACAGCCGGGGATGCCCCGCGTATGTCGCGGCAGCGCAACGCATCTCGGAATTCCGCCGCAATGATCGCAAAGCTCCGTTAACCGCGCCGGGGCCATCGAATACGCCTGTCTGTGGCGCTCTTTCGGTGGCGGGCTGAGCACTGATGACGCGGATCTCCATGCTTTCGCGATCGCTTTCCGAGGATCTGGGCCGGGGCCTGAGCAGCCGCTTGGGCGCCGCGCGGCGACTCGCCGCGCGGTTCGCCGCGGCGGCGACCCTGGCGGGTCTCGCGGCCTGTGCCTCGAATTCCGACTTCTACCCGACCAAGGGGGACGCGAAGCCGCATCCCGGCGTGGCCAAGGCCAAGCTTCACCCGATCCAGGGCATCGACATCTCCAAATGGCAGGGCAACGTCGACTGGGCCTCGGTTCGGGCGGCCGGCACCCAGTTCGCCTTCATCAAGGCGACGGAGGGCGGCGACCACGTCGACGAGCGCTTCCGGACCAACTGGGACGGTGCGGCGCGGGCGGGCGTCCCTCGGGGGGCCTACCACTTCGTCTTCTGGTGCCGCTCCGCCAAGGAGCAGATGGACTGGTTCAAGAGGAACGTCCCCAACGATCCGAGCGCGCTCCCGCCGGTGCTCGACGTCGAGTGGAACGGGCACTCGCAGACCTGCCCGAAGAAGCTGCCGAAGGCGCAGGCCCTGGCGATGGTCGCCGAGATGCTGGAGGAGATGGAGCGCTACACCGGCAAGCGCCCGATCATCTACACCGACATCACCTTCCATAAGGACGTTCTGGAAGGCGAATTGCCGGACTACCCGCACTGGTTGCGCTCGACGGCCGCCGAGCCGGAGCAGCGATTCGTCAACCGTAAGTGGATGCTCTGGCAGTTCACATCTACAGGCCGCGTACCGGGCGTGAGGGGTGATGTCGACCGCAACGCGTTTTACGGCACACCTTCTGACTGGGCATCCTTCCTGTCGACGGACTGCGATCCACGCGAGCACAAGCGGCTCTCGGAGCAGGGGCTCTGCACCGATAAGTAGAAGTGTGTCATGGAAAGCAACCTAGGTTAGTTCAGGGGTGCCGGTCACGCAGTATGCGTGTCGGGTCCGGCCGCCGGCGGGCGGGTCCGTGAGGAGCCTGTCGGAGGCCTCCTGTCCCGCACTCCTCCGTTCGCGATGCCAATCGACATTGCCCTCCCTACGGGCAACCTGCTTCTCGATGCGCTTCCCCCCTCAGACCGCGCGCTGATCGCCCCTGATCTGGAGCCGATTGCCCACGCCAAGGGCGAGACGATCTTCGAGGCGGGCGAGGACGTCACGCACATCACGTTCCCCTGCAACCATGCCGTTGTGGCGCTGGTCGTCGTCACGCGAGACGGGCGGACTGCCGAGACCGCCACCATCGGACATGAGGGCGCCGTCGGCGGAATCGTGAGTCAGGGGCGCTTGCCGGCATCCGCCAACGCGCTGGTGCATATGGGCGGGCGAATGCTGCGCCTCGAGGTGGAACGGCTCCAAGAGGCCGTCCGACGGTCCGCCTCGCTGCGAGACCTTCTCGCGCGCTACGCCGATTGCCTGCTGGCTCAACTGCTTCAGACCGCTGCCTGCAACGCCTTGCACCCCATCGAGCAACGCTGTCTCCGCTGGCTCATGACGCTCCAGGAACGGATTCAGGACGACACGCTGCCGATCACACACGAACTGCTGGCCTCGATGCTCGGCGTCCAGCGCACCTATCTGACGCGGATCCTGCGTATGCTTCAGGACCAGGGGCTCATTCTAGTTGGCCGCGGGCGGATCACCATCCTCGACCGGCGTGCGGTCTCGGCGGCCGCCTGCGAGTGCCATGCCCGTGTGCGGCTGCATTGCGAGGCCGTCCTCGGTGGCGTGTACGGAACGGAGAATTTCGACCGGACCGCACGAATTGCGGCCCCCGCCGAGTAGCCCGACCCGCCCAGCGGCGGGGTCGTTTCCGTTCAGTCGATGACCGGCATGCAGACCGGTGCGGCAAGCCCCGGGACAGATGCCATCACCACGTCACTCCCGTAGATCGGGCGCGGCAACGCCGGGGTGATCGTCGCGCACGGTGGGCGAACCCGCGAATCAGGCGGCCTTGCGCTCCAGGATCTCGATCAGCGTGCCGTCCGGACCTTCCAGGAAGGCGATCCGGAGGTCGGGGGCGCGCTGGGTTATGCCGGTTCGGACCGGCACACCCCGGGCGGTGAGATCGGCCATCGCTGCCTCGATATCGGCGACCCGCAATCCGATATGCTCGAGGCCTAGGCAGGGAGCCGGTGCCGCGGGCGTCGTCTCGGCCGGCGCCTGCTCGATGAACACGGTGAGCCCGCCAAGATCCAGGACGACGCGCTGCACCGGGTCGTCGCCGACGCGCTTCACCTCTCGAGCTCCGAAAATCTCAACGTAGAACGCCCCGGCCTTGACGGCGTCGCGGCTGCGCAGATGGACGTGATCGCAGGCGTATTGCATCGGGTCTCCGGTCTGTCACGGTTCAAGGTCGGCGACGGGCGGCGCGGGGAGCGCGCAACCGGCCGACGGCACAAGTATGCTCCGCCGCCCGAGGGGGCGAGAGCCGCCGCTTGACGCCACGCTCGAACCCGCAGACTTTCGGCAGTAGGACCGTTGCAGGGATGCAACATCCTTCCCACATCGGGGTCGAGACCCCACACCGCACAGCCAAGAGTTCCATGCGCAATCCCTATGACGTGCTGGGCGTGGCCAAGGGGGCGAGCGAGGCCGAGATCAAGAAGGCCTATCGCAAGCTCGCCAAGGACTTCCACCCCGACCGCAACAAGAACGACGTGAAGGCGAAGGACCGGTTCGCCGAGGCGAATTCCGCCTACGAAATCCTGGGCGACGCCGAGAAGCGCAAGCAGTTCGACCGCGGCGAGATCGACGCCGAGGGCAAGCCGCGCGCGACCGGCTTCGAGGGCTTCGGGGGTGGCCGGGGGGGCGGGTTCGATTTCGAGAACATGGCCCGCGGCCGGCAGGGTGGCATGGGTGGCGGGATGGGCGAGGATATCTTCTCGCACATTTTCGGCGAAGCGTTCCGTGCGGGCGGAGCCGGCCCCGGCGCGCGGCAGGCCGCCAAGGGCGACGACGTGGCCGCCGAGCTGTCGGTGACGCTGGAGCAGGTTGCCAGCGAGGAGAAGCTGCGCCTGTATCTGCCCACCGGACGCGAGGTCGACGTCGTCATCCCGCGCGGCGTGGTCGATGGCCAGACCATCCGGCTCCGCGGCCTCGGCCAGAGCGGCGGCCCGCGCGGCGAAGCGGGCGATGCGCTGCTGACCATCAAGCTTCGGCCCCATCCCGGTTTCACGGTCGAGGGCGCCGATCTGCGGACCACCGTCGAGGTGCCGCTGGAGGACGCCGTTCTCGGGGGAACGATCCGCGTGCCGACGCTCACCGGCGCCGTCGAGATGAAGATTCCGGCGATGACCAGTTCCGGCCGCACCTTCCGTCTGCGCGGCAAGGGTCTGCCGAAGAAGGACGGGACGCAGGGTGACCTGTTCGCCACGACAGCGATCGTCCTGCCGCGGGATGAGGACGCGGCCCTGATGGAGTTCGCCCGCGGCCGCCGTGCCGCCAAGGCGGCCTGAGCAAGGCGGCCTGAGCGAGGCGACCTGAGAAAGTGGCGCCGGCCTGAAAGTGCACGGAGGCAGCCCGGACTTCCGTCTCCGGGCCGCCTCCGCTAAGGAGGCGCCCCGGCGCCGCGAGGTGCCGCGAGGCTTCGGGATCGATCATGGCGGAACACGGGCAGGGCCTTCTGGCGGGCAAGCGGGGCATCGTCCTCGGGGTCGCCAACAACCGCTCGATCGCCTGGGGTATCGCCCGCAGCGCCCGCGCCCACGGCGCCGAGCTCGCCTTCACATATCAGGGCGACGCCCTGCGCAAGCGGGTCGAGCCGCTCGCCAAGGAACTTGACGCCCACGTCATCGGCCATTGCGACGTGACCGATTCGTCCACGATCGACGCCGTCTTCGCGGAGGCGGCCAGGGTCTTTCCCGACGGCATCGACTTCGTGGTCCACTGCATCGCCTTCTCCGACAAGGACGAGCTGACCGGCCGCTACATCGAGACCTCGGAAGACAACTTCACCAAGTCGCTCCTGGTCTCGTGTTACTCCTTCACCGCGGTGGCGCAACGGGCCGAGAAGATCATGCGCCCGGGCGGCTCGCTCGTGACGCTGACCTATTACGGCGCCGAGAAATGGATGCCGCACTACAACGTCATGGGCGTCGCCAAGGCGGCGCTCGAGGCCTCGGTCCGGTATCTAGCGGCCGATCTCGGCCCGAAGAACATTCGGGTCAACGCGATCTCGGCGGGCCCGATCAAGACGCTCGCGGCCTCGGGAATCGGCGACTTCCGCTACATCCTGAAGTGGAACGAGTACAACGCCCCGCTCCGGCGGACCGTGACCATCGGCGAGGTCGGTGAGACCGCCGCCTATCTGGTCTCCGACATGGCCGCCGGCATGACCGGCGAGATCCTGCACGTGGATGCCGGCTACCATGTCGTCGGCATGAAGAACCCCGAGGCGCCGGACCTGACCCTCGACAAGGATTAGGAGCCGTCGGCCCCGCTTCGCCGCTCGGCCAGCGTCGGGATCAATCCTCGGCGGATTCGACGAACGTACCCGAGAGCCTCAGCCCCTCGATCCAGGTCTCGCCGTCGCGCTTGAGGACGGTCCGCGGACGCGGACCGCTGGAGGCCGCGATGGCATCAGCCAGGCGATCGGAATGGGTGACCAGCCAGACCTGCGTCCGTTCCGCCGCCCGGGCGATCAGCCGGGCCAGCGGCTCCATCAGGTCGGGATGCAAGCTGGTCTCCGGCTCGTTCAGGGCGATGAACGGCGGCAGCCGGTAGCCGAGCAGGGCACCGGCCAGGGCGAGGAAGCGCAAGGTTCCGTCCGACAACTCCGAGGCGTCGAAGATCCGCTTTGCGAAGTCGGGGAAGGTCACGCCGAAGCTCGCCTCCCGCCCCGGTTCCGGAATGATCAGGCGCGCCCCCGGAAAGGCGCCGTCGATGGCGTCATCGAGGTCCGTTGTGTCCTGGCGGATATGGGCGAGCGTCGCGAAGACTGCGGCGAGATCGGAGCCGTCCGAGGCCAGGGTCGGCGTGGTCACCGCGAGGCACGACCGCCGCAGGGGTGAATCGGCGTCGGTCCGGAAGCCGTGGTGGAATCGCCACGCCGTCATGGACAGCCGCACCAGGGCGATCTCCGGCTGGCCGGTCGCGATCAGGGCGCTGCCGAGCGCGGTCTCGGTGGCGAGCAGGTCGATCCCGAGGCTTTGCTTGCGCCCATCGGCGTCGCGCACGAAGCCGCTGCGGCCGTCCCGATCGAGGATCACGGCCGTCCGGCCACCATTCCGCACGCTCAGACGCTCGGCCTTCACCTGCGGCTCCTGCCGGAAGGCTGCGCCGTAGATCTCGGCGCCGGCCTGCGGCACCAGTCCGATCTCCACCGCGTAGGCGAAAACCTGGCCCGTCTCGTCATCGCGCAGGCTGACGGACAGGCAGAGCCGGGCGGGCTCGCCCTGTCGGCGCCGGCCGGCCCAGAGCACCGAATCCATTCCGCCTTCCGCGGCGAGAGCACGGGTTAGCGTGCCCAGGGCGGCGGCCTGCAGTAGTTCCAGAGCCCGGTAGAGGTTGGTCTTGCCCGTCCCGTTGCCGCCGACGAAGACCGATAGATCGTCGACCGGGAAACTGATCCGCCGCAGCGAGCGGTAACCCGAGACCGCGACCTCGCGTACCGTCAGCATGCCGTGCCTCCCGCTTCAATCCGGAACGGTCAAATCGGCGATCCCCTTGGGAGCCTCGGGGAATCGCGGATCCATCGCCTCCAGCGTATCCGCCACGGTCTTGGCGATCACGTAGTTGCGGAACCATTTGTGATTGGCCGGCACCACGAGCCACGGGGCACGGGGGGTCGAGCAGCGCGAGAGCGCGTCCGCGAAGGCCTGCTGATAGGCATCCCAGGATTTCCGCTCGACGAGGTCGGCGGGGTCGAACTTCCAGTGCTTTTCCGGATCGGCGATCCGGGCCTCCAGCCGCTTCTTCTGTTCCGCCTTGGAGATGTGCAGGAAGAATTTCAGGATGGTCGTGCCCGATTCCGTGAGCAGGTGCTCGAAATCGTTGATCTGGCCGTAGCGGCTCTGCCAGACCGCGTCCGGCACCAAGCCCTTCACACGTACCACGAGCACGTCCTCGTAGTGGCTGCGGTTGAAGACGCCGATGATGCCGCGCCCCGGCGTCCGGGCGTGGTAGCGCCACAGGAAATCGTGATCGCGCTCGTCGCTCGACGGCACCTTGAACGAGGCGACGGTGCAACCTTGCGGGTTCACGCCTTTCAGAACAGCCCGGATCGTCCCGTCCTTGCCGCCGGTGTCGATGGCCTGGAACACCAGCAGCAGACTGCGGGCGCGTTCGGCATAGAGGCGCTCCTGAAGCGCAATGATCCGCTCGCGCTCCTGGCCCAGGGCCTCCTTCGCCCAGTCCTTGTCGAGGCCGCCATCGGCGTCGGGATCCACCGCGCCGAGGTCGAACCGTGTGCCGGGTTCGACTACCGTGATGCCCGCTGCGGCGGGGATGGGGACCTGCCGGTGCGATCCCAGAGCGGCCGGGCTGGTCTCGGCGGCTGTGTCGAGCGTGCTGGCCCAACGAGCCGTCGACGGGCGCTTCGCAGGGGCTGTCCCGTGCAGGTCTTCCCCGTCTGTCATGCGAGGGTCGCGCTTCTGGCCGCGATGATGCTTGCCGTGCTTCTTCGACATAGGGCAGGACCTGTTTCCGGACGTTGCCGACCGACGGCGAGAACGGTCGGCACCCCTGGCCGTTCCGAACGCCTGCGCAGGACGGGATGTGAGACGGTTGGTTACGATCTACTTCATCCGCCACGGCCAGACCGATTGGAACGCCGAGGGACGCCTCCAAGGCGGTCGCGATACCGACCTGAACGCACAAGGGGAGGCGCAGGCCGTCATGGCTGCGGAGCGCCTCGCCAAACTGGCGGGCTCGACGCTCGCCGAAGCGCAGTTCGTTGCGAGCCCGCTCAAGCGCACCCGACGGACCATGGAGATCCTGCGCACGACGCTGGGTCTCGGCGCCGAGGGATACGATACGGATCCGAGGCTGCGGGAGATCGGTTTCGGCAATTGGGAGGGCTCGACCTGGGCGGAGATCCGCCGTCGCGACCCGACCGGCGCCGCCGGGCGCGACCGCGATCGCTGGCATCACCGGCCGCCGGGCCAAGGCGGCGAGAGCTATGCCGCGCTGGTGGAGCGGGTCGGCCCGATGCTCGGCAGCCTGCAGCGGGACACGGTCGTCGTCGCCCATGGCGGGGTGGCGCGCGCGGCCCTGGTCGCACTCGGTCACCTCGATATCTACGCTGCGCCCCGGCTCGGCATTCGCCAGGGGGAAGTTCTGGTCCTCGAGCCTGACCGCTGGCGCTGGGGTTGATCCCGTGCGCGGGCGCAGTGCAAAGCCGCCTCGATAACGGCATGATCGGTAGGCTATAGGGCGGCTGCCACGGAAGTGCCGGCCCGGTCGGGCGGCCAGCGGAGCAGCGGATGAGCGACGTCGCCGAGAAGACCCGGCCTGGATTGGCCGCGGGGGAGCGCGAGCGTCCCGGCGAGGGGGCCGCTTTCCTGCGCGGCGCGCACCGTCCAGATCTGATCCGCGACGAGGTGCTGGCCGAGATTTTTTTGGACTCGGCCCGCAGCCGCCCAGACCATCCGTGCCTCATCGATGGCGCGCGCGTCGAGGCGGGCGGCGTTCACCCGCACCTGACCTATGCCCAAGTCGTCGATCGCGCCGGCCGGATCGCGGCCGGCCTCGCCCACCGGAGCATCGGTCCCGGCGACGTGGTCGGACTGTGGATGGCCCGTGGCCCGGATCTGCTCGTGGCGCAGATCGGCATCACGCTCTCGGGCGCCGCATGGCTGCCCTTCGACGCCGAGGCGCCGGCCGACCGGGTCGGGGTCTGCCTGACGGATGCGGCGGCCAAGGCGCTGGTGGTCTCTCCGGCGCTCAAGCCATCCGCACCGGACGCGGCACCCGCCCTGACGCCGGCCGATCTCGACGCCGCGACCCCCGCCGAGGCACCGGTCCCCGATGCCCGCGCCGCCGGCCTGACCCCCGAGCACCCTGCCTATCTGATCTACACCTCCGGCTCGACCGGCGTGCCGAAGGGCATCGTCATCAGCCACGCCAACATCTGCCACTTCCTGCGCTCGGGGAACGCGCTCTACGGGATGCGCGCCGAGGATGTGGTGTTCCAGGGGGCCTCGGTCGCCTTCGATCTCTCCATGGAGGAGATCTGGGTCCCGTACCTTGTGGGCGCGACCCTGTTCGTGGCGAGTCCCGCCATGATGGGCGACGTGGAATCGCTGCCGGGCATCCTGGAGGCGGAGCGGATCACGGTGCTCGACACCGTGCCGACCCTGCTGGCGATGATCTCGGGCGACCTGCCGACCGTGCGCCTCGTCCTGCTCGGCGGCGAGGCCCTGCCGGAGCCCCTGGTCGCCCGCTGGGCCACCGGCACGCGCCAGCTGTTCAACACCTACGGGCCGACCGAGGCCACGGTGGTGGCGACCGCCGCCGAGATGCGAGCCGGTGAGCCGGTCACCATCGGCGGCCCGATCCCGAACTACTCCGTGTATGTGGCGGGCGAGGATCTGAGCCTGCTCGGCCGCGACCAGCAGGGCGAACTGCTGATCGGCGGCCCCGGTGTCGCCTGCGGCTACCTCGCGCGGCCCGAGCTGACGGCGGAAAAGTTCATCGCCAACCCCTTCGCGTCGAACGGGACCGACCCGGTGCTGTACCGCTCGGGCGACGCGGTCTCCCTCGACGCCGCCGGCCGGATCGTATTTCACGGCCGCATCGACGATCAGGTCAAGATCCGTGGCTTCCGCGTCGAACTCGGTGAGATCGAGGCGCGGATCCGCAGCGTGCCCGAGATCAATCAGGCCGCCGTCGTGCTGCGGCAGGATGACGGCGTCGATCGTCTCGTCGCCTTCCTGATCCCGGAGCGCGGCTGCGCCATCGACACCGCGGCCCTCCGCCGGACTCTCGCCGGGCAGATGCCGCCTTACATGGTGCCCGGCCATTTCGAGGTGACCGAGACGCTGCCGCGCCTGACCTCCGGCAAGGTCGACCGCAAGGCATTGAAGGTCGCTCCGCTCACCGTGGTCTCGGCCGATGGCGAGCAGGAGCCCCCGGCGAACGAGACGGAGGCCGCCCTCGTCGCCGCCGCCAAGCAGATCTTCGGCAACCAGCCGATTCCGCTGGAAGGCGACTTCTTCGCCGACCTCGGCGGCCACTCCTTGCTCGCCGCCCGCTTCGTCTCGGCGGTGCGCGAGACGCCGGCCCTCGCTGGCATCACCCTGCCGGACCTCTACGCCCTGCGCACGATGCGGGCGATGGCCGATGCGCTGATCGCCCGGACCGGTGGGATGGGCGCGGCCGCAGCGATCCGCGACCTGAGCTTCGAGCCGCCGCCGCTGCTGCGCCGGGCCCTGTGCGGCCTCGCGCAACTCGTGGCCCTGCCCTTCGTGATCGCGCTTGCGACCGCGCAGTGGCTCGGCATGTTCGTCACCTATCTGCTGCTCACCGGCGGCGGCCTCAGCTTCTTCGCCGAACTCGGGGTGCTGCTCCTCGTCTACGTGGCGATCAACGGCGTCACGGCCGTGGCGGCGGTCGCCGGCAAGTGGCTGATCCTCGGAAAGACCAAGCCCGGCCGGTATCCGCTCTGGGGCGCCTATTATTACCGCTGGTGGCTCTCGCAGCGGCTCGCGCCGCTCGTCCACGTGAAGTGGCTGCAGGGTTCTCCGGCCATCGCGATCTATCTTCGGCTGATGGGCGCCAAGATCGGCCGCGACACCCTGATCTCCGATATCGAGGTCGGCGCGCCCGACCTCCTGACGATCGGCGACGGAGCCTCGCTCGGCGGCCGGCTGGTCATCGCCAACGCCGAGATCGTCGCCAACGAGCTGGTGATCGGCCGGGTCGAGATCGGCGCCGACGCGGCGGTCGGGACCTCCTGCGTGCTCAGCCACGACACGGTGGTCGGGCCGAAGGCCGAGATCGGGGACCTCACCACCATCCCCGCCGGAACGCGGGTCGGCGTCGCCGAGCGCTGGGACGGGTCGCCCGGCCGCAAGGTCGGCATGGCCGATCCGGCCGAACTGCCCGCGCCTTCCGAGGCCTCATGGAGGCGTCGGGCCGGCTTCATGGCCGCCTACGTCGTGCTGCTCGGTGCGATCCCGGCCGTGGGCCTGCTGCCGATCTTCCCGGCCTTCTTCATCTTCGACCAGATCTCGGACTCGCTCTCCGACATCACCGATATCGACTACCATTGGTACCTGCCGATCCTCACGTGGCCCACCGCCATGCTGATGACCGCCGGCACCGTGCTGCTGATCGCCGGCATCCGCTGGATCGTGCTGCCGCGGACGCGCTCCGGCACCTACTCGGTCCACTCCCTGTTCTATCTGCGGAAATGGTCGCTGGCCCTCGCCGTCGAGGTGACGCTGGAGACGCTCTCGTCGCTGTTCGCCACGGTCTACATGCGGGCCTGGTACCGGTTGATGGGCGCCAATATGGGCCACGGCGCGGAGATCTCGACCAACCTCTCCGGGCGCTACGACCTCGCGGAAATCGGCGCGAAGAACTTCATCGCCGACGAGGTGGTGTACGGCGAGGAGGAGGTCCGGCGCGGCTGGATGCACCTGGAGCCGACCCGCACCGGAGCGCGCGTGTTCGTCGGCAACGATGCCGTCGTTCCGCCGGGCGCGGTGATCCCGGACGACGTGCTGATCGGCATCAAGTCGAAGCCGCCCGAGAACGGAGCCATGAGCCCGGGGGAAACCTGGTTCGGCTCGCCGCCGATCCGGCTTCCGGCTCGACAGAAGGTCGATCTCGGCTCGACCGCGCAGACCTACGAGCCGGGGATCTGGCCGAAGGTGCGGCGCGGCATCTTCGAGGCGTTCGCGACCTCGTTCTCGCCGATGCTCTACATCACCCTCGCGATCACCGTGATCGACTGGTACTTCTATCCCGCCATCCTGGAGAAGGACTGGACGGGGCTGGCCGTCAGCTTCGTCGCGGCGAGCGTCGCCATCGCACTGATCCAGTCGTCGGCCGTCATCGTCATGAAGTGGCTGCTGATGGGCGTCTACAAGCCCGGCATGCAGCCGATGTGGTCCTGGTGGGCGATGCGCACCGAAGCCATCGCGGTCGCCTACTGGGGCCTCGCCGGCAAGGTGCTGCTGGAGCATCTCCAGGGGACGCCGTTCCTGCCCTGGGTGCTGCGCCTGTTCGGCGTGAAGGTCGGCAAGGGCGTGTGCATGCTCACCACCGACATCACGGAATTCGATTGCGTCACGATCGGCGACTACGCCACGATCAACCGCGTCTCGGCGCTTCAGACCCATCTCTACGAGGATCGGATCATGAAGATCGGCCGCGTCGTGGTCGGACGCGGCGTCTCCGTGGGCGCCTTCTCGACGGTGCTCTACGACACGAAGGTCGGTGACTTCGCGCGCCTGCGCCCCCTCACCATCGTGATGAAGGGCGAGTCGATCCCGGCCAACACCGAATGGGAGGGGGCACCGGCGGTTCCGGTGATCCACGCCGCCTGATTCGATTTCCGGTTGAATGGTTCCGTTGACGTATCCCGCCCCGTCATCACGCGTACAGCGAAGTGATCTGGGGCAGCGCGATCGTGATGATGGTGGCCCCCACTGGCTTGCTTCGCTCCGCCTGCGAAGGCGGCAATGCCGACGTCGTCAACCGTAGATGGCATGGTCAGTCATCCCATCGGGCGGACTTGGAACGGCCGCCCGCACGGGACTCTCTCATCATCACGCCCTGACTTCGCCTGAAAGCGCAAGGTTATCTGCTGGCCATGCTGCGTCTTGCTGGCCAATCACTATCCGTGATGTCGGTAGGTATATTGTCATATAAATGAAGGTGCTGTACTTATATTGATGTCTGGCGATTCGTCTTCCAGCGCGCCCGATGGCGCGTGGTCGGGGGCAAGCGCCGCCGTGCGTCTGGTTGGAGATCGATGGACGGCCGTGCAGCTTGATCCTGCCACCCTGCTGATCGTCAGTTCCGCGACGACCCTGCTGGTCGGCACGTTGTTCCTGGCGTCGTGGCGGCAGGCGCCCGAGTCGCGGTCGCTCGCCTTCTGGGGTGCCGCGCACCTCGTTGGCGCGGTCGGCTCGGCCGGATTGGCTCTGCGCGGGCAAATCCCCGATCTCGTCTCGATCGGGGTGGCGAACGCGATTGTCCTCGCTGCCTACGGCTTGATCTGGAGCGGCGTCCGCTCGTTCGAGGGCTTGAGCCCGCGCGTCGGCTGGGCCATGGCCGGTGCGCTCGTCTGGTGCGGGCTCTGCTTCGTCTCTGCCTTCTACGATTCGATCGTGCTGCGGATCCTGTACGCCTCCGCGGCGGCGACGTTCTACTGCGGTGCGGCGACGGCCGAGATCTGGCGCGGCCGTGACGAGCGCTTGGCGTCCCGGATCACGGCGGCCGCCGTCCTCGGACTGCACGCGATGTTCTATCTCGTGCGGATTCCCTCGACCCTGCTGGCGCCGCCGCAGCCCGGTCTGAACCCGCTCGCATCGCCTTGGGTGGCGATCCTGTGCTTCGTGACCCTGCTCTTCTCGATCGCCTCCGCCTTCACCTTCATGGCGTTGGTCAAGGAGCGGGCCGAGCGGAAGCAGCGCATCGCGGCGTCCACGGACGCGCTCACGGGGGTGCGCAACCGCCGGGCCTTCGTGGAGGCCGCCGAGGCCGCGATGGCCCGCCAGCCGGACGGGGCGCTCCTGCTGTTCGATCTCGACCGGTTCAAGGCCGTCAACGACGTCCACGGACACGCGGTCGGTGACGCGGTGCTAGTGGGGTTCTGCGCCATGGCCGGCTCTCTGCTGCCGCGGGGGGCGCTGCTGGGGCGCCTGGGCGGCGAGGAGTTCGCCTGCTTCCTGCCGGAGGTCTCCCCCGCCGAAGCGCTGGCCCGGGCTGAGGGGCTGCGCCACACCTTCGCGCAGCTCTTCGTGCCCGAGCTGCCCGACCTGCGTGTCAGCGTCAGCATCGGGATCGCGCAGGCACGCGACGGCGTCGGGTTCGAGACGCTGATGCTGCGGGCCGATGCGGCGCTCTACGCCGCCAAGCACGGCGGCCGCGACCGGGTCGCCGTGGCCGATATGGCGTCCGCGCGGGCCGCCTAGGGTCAAGCGTGGTGCGGCCGGACGGGCGCGGGCTTAGGCGAGGGCGCGCGCGGCCTCCGAGACCTTGCGAACCGAGGCATCCACGGACGCTGCGGATGCCGCGATCTCGGCCATGGCGGCGCGTGCCATCTCGACGCTCTGCGCAGCCGATTGCATGTTCTCGGTAAGATCGCGCGTCACCGCCGCCTGCTCGGTGACGGCGGAGGATACGCTGAGCGAGATCTCGCTGAGTTGCTCGATGGTCGTGCCGATCCCGTCGATCGCAGCCACCGCGCGGGCGGTTTCCGTCTGCACGGCCGTGATCTGGGTGCCGATCTCCCCGGTCGCGCGGGCCGTCTGATCGGCGAGGGCCTTCACCTCGGAAGCCACGACGGCAAAGCCCTTGCCCGCTGCGCCCGCCCGGGCAGCCTCGATCGTCGCGTTGAGCGCGAGCAGGTTCGTCTGGTCGGCAATCGAGCGGATCAGGTTCACGGCGGCGCCGATCCGGTCGGCGGCGCCGGTCAGGCCGACGACGATCGCACCGGCTTCCTCGGCGCGTGTGACCACCTTGTCGACCGAGGATTTCGCCAGCAGGGCGTGACGGCTCAGCTCCTCGATCGAGGCGGCGAACTCCTCCGAGCCTGCGGCGACGGCTTGGACGTTGTGGGCGGTCTGGTTCGAGGCCGCCGAGGTCTCGTCGGCCTGATGGACCACGCGGCTCATCGAATCGCGGATCGCCGCGATGTCCGCATCGATGGCGCGCTGACCCGCGGCCCGGCGCTCCCGGTCCTCGACCTGCCGGGTGATGTCGGTGGCGAACTTGACGACGGCGCAGGGCACGCCCGCCGCATCCAGGATCGGATTGTAGGCGCCGAAGATCCAGACGGCGCGGCCGTCCTTGCCCAACCGGCAAAACTCGCCGGATTGATGACGACCGGCGGCGAGGTTCGCCCAGAACGTCGTGTACGCCGTGCCGGTCGCCTCGGTCGGCGGCATGAACATCCTGTGATGGCGCCCGCGGACCTCCTCAAGGGTGTAGCCCAAGGTCGACAGAAAATTCGCATTCGCATCCGTGATGGTGCCGTCCAGCGTGAAGCAGATCACGGCCTGCGACCGGTCGAGCGCCGCGATCTGTCCGGCGAACAGCGCGTTGCGCGCCCGCTCCTCGGTGACATCGGTGGCGAGCTTCACGACTTTGGCGACCTTGCCACGGCGGTCGAGGATCGGGTTGTACGAGCCTCGGATCCAGATGACTTGCCCGGACTTGGTCACCCGGGCGAATTCCCGAGCCTCGTGATGTCCTGCGCCCAGTCGCGCCCAGAACGTCGCATAGTCGGGCTTGGCGCGCTCGGCCTCCGCGACGAAGAGGCTGTGGTGACGCCCACGCACCTCTTCCAGCGTGTAGCCGACGAGCTGGAGGAAAGCGGGATTCGCATCCGTGATCGTGCCGTCCAGATCGAACTCGACCCGGCTCATGGTGCGGTCGATGGCCGACACCAGCGCGTCAGCGCGCATACCAAACATCGCCATCAGTCGCCCCGGGCCGCTCTGTCGCTTCGATTGACAACCTTTAAAAGAGGAACGTTTAAAAAGTCACAATTCACAGAACAGGCGAAGCTAAAACGGATGTTCTGTTTGGGCGTGGACGAGGCATGTGCGGTTCAGGGACTGATTTCGCGGCCCTAGTTCTCCCGAACAACAACCTGAAGTGGCATGTGCACGAGTGCGCTGCATGACCTGCATCCTGGCTCGCTCGCCCAACAGTGGTGTATTGCCGTCCGGTCCCGCGACGCTCGGTATCGCTGCCCGGGTGCCGCTTCGGTTAGGAGAGGCGGGCGGACGGAGTCGCGCGGTCGGTTTGCGGCCGTGATCGGCTTTCCACCAGGCCCGCTTGGAGATCGGACATGAACGCCCCGAGCCGGATCGACCGCCTGGAAATGCGTCTCACCGAGCAGGAGGCGACGATCGACGATCTGAACCGGACGGTGACCGCGCAGTGGCAGATCATCGACCGCCTCACCCGGAAGATCGAGGCCCTGCGGGAGCAGGTGGAGGAGGCGGCGGCAAGAGCCAGCCCGCGCGGACCCGAGCCGCCGCCGCCTCACTATTGATGCGTCCGGCCGGCGGTCCCGTGAGACCCGCCGGCCGCGCGATCAGAAATTGGCCTGCGTGACGAACTTCGTCACCAGATACGCATCCAGTGCCTCAGGGCCGCCCTCGCTGCCGTAGCCCGAGTCCTTGACGCCACCGAACGGCGTCTCCGGAAGGGCAAGACCGTGGTGGTTGATCGAGATCATCCCGCTCTCGACCATGTTCGACACCCGGGCCGCCCGCTCCGCCGAGCGGGTGTAGGCGTAGGCTGCGAGCCCGTAGGGCAGGCGGTTGGCCTCGGTGAGCGCCTCGTCGTCGTCGGAGAACCGGTTGATCATCGCCAGAGGGCCGAAGGGCTCCTCGTTCATGATCCGGGCGGTCAGCGGCACCTCGGTGAAGACCGTCGGCTCGAAGAAATTGCCCTGGTTGCCGATCCGCTTACCGCCAGCGCGCAGCGTCGCGCCGCTCGACTCGGCGTCCGCTGCCAGCGCCGTGACGGCGTCGAGGCGCCGCCCGTGGACCAGCGGGCCCATCTTGGTATCGGGATCGAGGCCGTCGCCGACCTTCAGGGTCTTGGCGAAGTCGGTGAACCCTTCGACGAAGCGGTCGAACACGGAATCGTGCACGAGGAAACGGGTCGGCGAGACGCAGACCTGGCCGGCATTGCGGAACTTGGAGGGCGCGAGGACGGCGATGGCCTTCTCCACGTCGGCGTCGCCGAACACGATGGCCGGTGCGTGGCCGCCGAGCTCCATCGTGGCGCGCTTCATGTGTTCGCCCGCGAGCGCCGCGAGTTTCTTGCCGATCACCGTGGAACCGGTGAACGAGATTTTCCGGATCACCGGGTGCGGGATCAGGTAGGCGGAGATCGTCTCCGGGTCGCCATAGACCAGCGAGAGCGCGTCGCCCGGGATGCCGGCATCCAGGAAGGCGCGGACCAGCGCGGCGCAGCTCGCCGGGGTGTCCTCGGGACCCTTCAGGATCACCGTGCAGCCGGTGCAGAGCGCCGCCGAAATCTTCCGGACTGCTTGGTTGATCGGGAAGTTCCAGGGCGTGAAACAGGCCACCGGGCCGACAGCCTCGCGAACAACCGCCTGCAGCACGCCGTCGGCGCGGCCCGGGATGACGCGGCCGTAGGCGCGCTTACCTTCCTCGGCGAACCAGTCGATGATGTCGGCCGCCGCCAGGGTCTCGACCCGCGACTCGGCCAGCGGTTTGCCCTGCTCCAGGGTCATGACGCGGGCTATCTCGTCGACCCGGGCGCGCAGGAGGTCGGCGGCCTTGCGCATCACCTTGGCGCGCTCGAAGGGCGCCACCTTCCGCCAGAGCGGGAAGGCGCGTGAGGCCGCCGCGAGAGCCTCGTCGAGATCGCCCGTGGTGGCAACGGCGCAGCTGCCGATCGTCTCGCCGGTCGCCGGGTTCAGGACCCCCAGGGTCGCCCGGTCTGCGCCCGCCCGCCAGCGTCCCGCGATGTGAAGCTCGGTATCCGGATACATCGATCAGTTCCCGCCCGGCCGCATGCTCGGCCGTCGGCGAAATGTGGCCATGGCACGCCCATGGGCAATGCCTTCTGCGGCATGGCTGGGCCGGATTGTATTCAGGCGGCGGCGCGGGCGCGCTCGGGAATTTCCACCACCGTCGGCCCGCCGCGGCGGGCGCGGAGGGTGCCGCCTTTGGGGACGACCTGCCAGCCGTCGCGGCACCCGTCGATCGGCTCCGAGACCACGACGATGCCGCCGGGCCCATCGCGGTAATACAGGCTCGGCGGACGACCGTCGCAGGCCCAGCGATAGGCGGTCAGGGTCTCGCCGTCGGTCAGCAGCGCGGTGAAGCGCAGCGGTTCGCAGACATTGGCGGCCTCCATCAGCTCACGAACGGACCGCAGGGTGCGCGCCATGGCCCCGATAGGATCCTCCTCGAGACCATTGGCCAAGGCCAGCAGGAACAGCGCCTCGGAATCGGTGCTGCCGCGCCGATGATCGTAGAACGCGTCCGGGATCATGGCCTCGAGCCGGCGCTTGATCCGATGATAGCCGCCGATCTGCCCGTTGTGCATGAACATCTGCCGGCCGAAGACGAATGGGTGGCAGTTGGCCCGGGCGGTGGCGGTGCCGGTCGAGGCGCGGACATGCGCGAAGAATGTCCGCGCCCGAACCTGCCCGCACAGGTTCACGAGGTTCTCGTCCGACCATGCGGGGGAGATGTCCCGATAGACCCCCGGTTCCGGCCGCTCCGCGTACCAGCCGATGCCGAACCCATCCCCGTTGGTTTCGGTTTTACCCTCATCGGCGTGTAGCGACTGATGCACCAGCGAGTGGGTCGGTGCGCAGACGAGGTCGGAGAGGAAGACCGGCTCACCGCTGTAGGCGAGGAAACGGCACATGTCGGACGTTGATCCTTCAGCTCTGGTTCGCGTTGGATCCGATGGGAACGCCCCGCCGGGGTGGGTCCGCGTTGTCGCAGCAGGTTAACAGTCGGTCCGCTTCGGTGAACAGTTTCTTAACCGACCCTCCACTGCGCCAATTTCGGGCGTTTCGCACGAATGTGACGCGGCTTGACTGCAACACAGGCATACGCCTGCTGATTCGAACCGACTCTTGTGAGCCGGCTCCTGACAGGCCAGCATGGCCGAATCGGGGAATCAGAAGTCCGCTCATCGGACCGTGACCCGGCGCGGGGCAACGCACCGTCATCAGGAGATTTTCATGGATCGCGCAACGCCCGATAGTTCCAGCCCGGTCGCGCTCGTCGTTGAAGACGATGCGGCGGTGCGCGATCTCGCCACCGCGGTGCTGGAAGAGACCGATCTGGGCGTGATCGCCTGTGAGAGCGCGGAGGCGGCCCTCTCGGTGCTCGAACGCTCCGACGTCACGGTGGCGCTGCTCTTCGCCGATGTGCGCCTGCCGGGGGCCATGGACGGCATCTCTCTCGCCCAGGCGGTGGGCCGCCGCTGGCCGGACGTGCGCGTGGTCGTCACCTCCGGCGCGAGCCGGGATGCGCGCCTGCCCGATCAGGCGGTCTACATTCAGAAGCCGTGGCGGGCGCTCGACGTGCTGGTCCAGGCCGAGCGGGCCACGATAGCCGCGAAGGCGGCGTGAGCTAGGACGGCCATTGCGAGCCGTCATCGCGAGCGCGGCGATGCGACCCACGGCGTCGTGACACCTGACGTCGCGCCGCTGGATTGCTTCGCTTCGCGCGCAATAACGGCGGTTTGGCCTAGCGGCCGATTGGATTTCGGAACCGTGCAAAGAAAAAGCCCGGCCGCTTGCGCGGACCGGGCTTTTCCGGATCCAAAGTGTGGTCGCTCAGGCGGCGGGCGCCGGGCTGACCGGGGTCTGACCCGAGGCGTTGCCGCCCTGGCCCTGCGTGGCCGACGGCGACGGGAAGCCCGGACGGCGGCTGCCGGCGGGGAAACGCGGCTTCGGCTTCGGCGCGGCGATCAGGCCCTCGCGGATCGCGGTCTTGCGGGCCTGCTTGCGGGCGCGGCGGACGGCCTCGGCCTTCTCGCGAGCCTTGCGCACGGACGGCTTCTCATAAGCCTTGCGCTGCTTCATCTCGCGGAAGATGCCCTCGCGCTGCATCTTCTTCTTGAGGACGCGGAGCGCTTGATCGACGTTGTTGTCGCGAACGAGTACCTGCAACGGACTTGATCCTCTGGACCTGGATTTTCGGGCTCACGCGGCCCGCCGCCGATCTGGAAACCGACAACGTCCCTCGCCCGGGATGAACCCGGGAGGGACGGGAACGTCGGTTTCCGAATCGGCGTGGAGCCCACGCCTTGACGGGGCTATTACACCAAGCGCGCACCAGTTCCAACCTGTCCGCGCGATCGATCTGCGCCCCGGCCGTGCTAGGTTGCGCGGATGAGACAGGACGACTCGCAGCAATTCGCCAGCGACAACTATTCCGGCATCTGTCCGGAAGCCTGGGCGGCCATGGAGGCGGCCAATCGCGGCCACGCGCCGGCCTATGGCGAGGATGCCTGGACGGAGCGCGCCGCGGATGCCTTCCGCACGCTGTTTGAAACGCCGTGCGAGGTGTTCTTCGCCTTTAACGGCACCGCCGCCAATGCCCTGGCCTTGGCGGCACTCTGCCAATCCTACCACAGCGTGATCTGCGCCGACTCGGCCCATGTCGAGACCGACGAGTGCGGCGCGCCGGAATTCTTCTCCAACGGCTCGAAGCTGCTGACCGTCCGGACGGAGGGCGGCAAGCTCACGCCGGAGGCAATCCGCGGGCTCGCCCAGAACCGCAGCGACATCCACTTCCCGCGGCCCCGGGTGGTCACCATCACCCAGCCGACCGAGACCGGACAGGTCTACAGCCTCGCCGAGCTGCGGGCCCTGTCGGCGACCTGCCGGGAGCTCGGGCTCGCGCTGCACATGGACGGGTCGCGTTTCGCCAATGCCTGCGCGAGCCTCGGCTGCAGCCCGGCCGACATGACGTGGCGCTCGGGTGTCGATGTTCTGTGCTTCGGGGGCACCAAGAACGGCATGCATGCCGGCGAAGCCGTGGTGTTCTTCGACGCAAAGCTTGCCGAGGATTTCGGCTACCGCTGCAAGCAGGCCGGACAACTCGCCTCGAAGATGCGCTTCCTCGCCGCCCCCTGGGTCGGCATGCTGGAAAGCGGCGCTTGGCTGAGGAATGCGGCCCACGGCAATGCCTGCGCCCGGCGCTTCGCCGAGGCCGTCGCCGGTTTGCCGGGGGTACGGGCGCTGTTTCCCGTGGAGGCCAACGCCGTCTTCCTGACGATGCCGGTCGCCACCATGGACGGCCTGCGTGCCCGAGGCTGGCGGTTCTACACCTTCATCGGCGGCGGGGCGCGCTTCATGTTCGCCTGGGATGCGCGCCCCGAGCGGGTGGACGCGCTGGTGGCCGACCTGCGCACGCTGGCGGCTGCGGCGGCCTGAATCCGGGCCCCTACAGCAGCGCCAGATCCGCCGGATCCGCGCTCGGGAAGATCCGGCGCAGGCTCGCCTGATCGAGCCCGTAGAGGCGCCGGAACAGGCCGCCGAGCAGGCCCCGGTAGTTGGTCAGGACCGGATAATCCCGGTTCTGGAACAGGTGCGCCTCGTCGGCTTGCACCTGCGGCCCGGCTATGCGGGCGCCCCGGACCCCGCCGCCGAGGATCCAGTAGACGCTGCCGTGGCCGTGGTCGGTGCCGCGGCTGCCGTTCTCCCGGAAGGTGCGCCCGAACTCCGACAGCACCACCACCACGGTGTCGGACCAACCGGGCCCGATCTCCTCGACGAAGCCGGACAGGCCCCGTCCCAGCTCGCCCAGCCGGTCGGCGAGATAGCCGGTGCCAGCACCCTGGTTCACGTGCGTGTCCCAGCCGCCAACATCCACGAAGCCGAGGTTGAAGGAGTCGCGCATCAGGCGGCCGATGCGCCGCGCCGACAGCTCGAAGCCCTTCGGCGAGACCGCGCCGCGATCGGCCTGACCCGCGTGCTCGGAGATCGAGCGGTAGACCTCGTCGCGCACGCGGAACCCCTCGGTCACGGCCGCGGCGAGCTTGGTCCCGGTGTACATGGCGGCGATCAGCCTCGCCTGCCGGTCGTCGATGCCGGGCTTGCCGACCCCGTTGATGGCGATGTTCGGCACGGTCTCGCCGCCGCGGAAGATCAGCGGCATCTGGTCGGTGAAGGCGATCGGGCGGCCTCGGGTCAGCTCCGCGGCCAGCCGAGCCATGAAACCGGAATTGTAGTCGCGGGCGGCCCCGACCGTCTGGCCCATCTCGATCGTGTCCTGGGTCTCGAAATGGCTTCGGGTCAGGTCGTCTGTGCCAGCGAAGGGCACGAAGGTCGCCTGCCCCTTGGCGTAGAGGGGCAGGATCGTCTCGCGCAGGGCCGGATGCAGGCTCCAGTCCGCGTCGAGCGGACATGCCGCCTTCGGGTCCGCGGCGTCGGGCTTGGCGATGGCGAGGTTCGGCCGCGACCGGTAATAAAAATCGCTGCCGGTGGGGATCACCACGTTGGCGGCGTCGTAGGCACCCCGCAGGAACACCACGAGCAGGCGCGCATCGGCCTTCGGGGCGGCCCAGACGCGCCCAGCTGCCGTGGACAGGCCGAGCGCCGCGGCGGCGCGGATCAGGTCGCGACGGTTCATCGCATGAACTCCGGCGAGGCGAGGTAGAGGGTGTTCCAGTCCTGCGGCGAGACCGCCTGGGCGAGCGCCGCCCGCGTCGAAGCCGAAAGGCTTTCCGACCGGGCCGCGAAGTAGAGCCCGTTGGCCACGACCGGGAAGGCCGGCTGTTCGGGCTGGTCTGGGGTCGGCGGCTTGAACAGCCCG
This sequence comes from Methylobacterium sp. PvR107, assembly GCF_017833295.1. Taxonomy (NCBI): domain Bacteria; kingdom Pseudomonadati; phylum Pseudomonadota; class Alphaproteobacteria; order Hyphomicrobiales; family Methylobacteriaceae; genus Methylobacterium; species Methylobacterium sp. PvR107. Next base: position 2,125,110 of record NZ_JAFIBW010000001.1, on the reverse strand, counting down.
GCCGAGCCGGAGCCGATCTGTCGGGCGATCTCGAAGCGGGTCGCGAGCTGCCCCGGCCCGCTCCAGGCCGCGGCGTCGAGAGGGTAGCCGTCCGGCGTCGAGCGGTTGAACAGGCCCTCGCCGAGCCGGTTGAGCCAGCCGAGCACCGGGCCGGCGTTGAGGATCACGCGCTCATCGTAGGCCATGCGCACGGCCGAGAAGACGTAGCGCACCGGATCCTTGAAGGTGCCGCCCCGGTCGGCCGCAAAGGCTGGCTCGCGCACCAGCGCCTCCACGATCGCCGCGACGTCGCCGTCCGTGCGGGTGAAGGTGGTGGCGAGCCGGGCCGCGAGCGCATCGTCCGGCGCCTGCCCGAGGATGTAGGTGGCGAGCGCCCGGGAGACGTTCATGGCGGTGGCGGGATGACGGGCGATGAGATCAACCGCCTCCTCGACCTCCGCCCAGCCGCGGCCCTGGATGCGTGTGCCGAGGAAGACCTTGTCGCCATAATCGTGGCGGTTCGGGTTGAACTCGAAGAGGCCGTCGCGGCGGAAATCGGCGGCGTGCTCGGGCCGGAGTTTTGGATCCTCGGGCTTCAGGTCGATGCCGACCCCGGTCAGGATCCGGGCCAATGCCTCCACGTCGGCTTGGCTGTAGCCAGAGCCGACGCCCATCGTGTGCAGCTCCATGATCTCGCGGGCATAATTCTCGTTGATGCGGCCGGCCGCGTTGTCGGCGTTGTCGAGATAGCGCAGCATCGCGGGGTGGCGCAGGCTCGCCATCAGCAGGTCACGGAAGCGTCCCAGCGCGTGCGGGCGGATGGCGGTGTCGAGGTAATCGCCCACGGCGGCGCGCAGGGTCGCCTTGCCCTGGTGCACGTTGAACCGGTTGAACCAGAACCACGTCAGCCGCTCGCGCAGCTGGTCCGGGCTGTAGAGGGCGCGCAGGACCCAAGACGAGGCGGCATTCCGGGCCGCCATGTTGAGCGCGGCCTGGAAGGCCTGCTGTCCCGCCTTCTTGGCCTCGGGATCCGGGATGTCCTTGAAGGCCCGGGCCTGCGCGTCCAGCGCCTGGGCCCGCTCGAACAGGCTGCCCGGCGGGGTCAGCGCGTCGACGGCGGCCTGCGCATCCGGCGACAGCCGCGTCTCGGCGTGCGGATGGAGCTGCCCGTGCAGCCAGCGTGCCCGCCCCTCGGCCTGGAGCCGCGCGAAGGATGCTGGCGTTGCACCCCAGGTCAGGGTGTCGAGGAAGGCGGCATCGGCCGCCGCGGAGGCGGCGGGCGAACCGCCCGCTTGCGGGCCGGGGCCTGCCGGGGCCACCAGCAAAGCGGCGATCAGAAGACAGCGTGGTGCGGCGCGCGACATGACGGCCTCGCGGGGCGTGGATCGGCACACGAAGCCTGTTGCCGGGCCCCTGTACGGTCCCTGAAGGGACGCCGCGATCAGCCCCGCGTCTTTGCCAAGATCGGGGCGTGCCGCTACACGATCCCGAGACCGCGCCCGACGCGCGCCACCACGTTCCGCCGACTCAGAGCGTTCGCTCCATGCTGATGCAGACCAAGACCGAAGCGAGGCCGGCCGATCCGGTGTCGCGGCGGCGCACCTTCGCGATCATCTCCCACCCCGACGCGGGCAAGACCACGCTCACCGAGAAGCTGCTGCTGTTCGGGGGCGCGATCCAGCTCGCCGGCGAGGTGAAGGCCAAGCGCAACCGGGTCTCGACCCGCTCCGACTGGATGGGCATCGAGAAGGAGCGCGGCATCTCGGTGGTCACCTCGGTGATGACCTTCGAGTACGGCGACTGCGTCTTCAACCTGCTCGACACGCCCGGCCACGAGGACTTCTCGGAGGACACCTACCGCACCCTGACCGCGGTCGATTCGGCCGTGATGGTGATCGACGCCGCGAAGGGCATCGAGGCGCGCACGCGAAAACTGTTCGAGGTCTGCCGCCTGCGCGACATCCCGATCGTCACCTTCATCAACAAGCTCGACCGCGAGGCCCGCGACCCGTTCGAGCTCTTGGACGAGATCGAGAAGACCCTGGCGCTCGACGTCGCCCCGGTCACGTGGCCGATCGGCACCGGCCGCAACTTCTCCGGGACCTACGAGCTCGGCGGCAACCGCGTGCGCCGGCTCGACGCCGCCGAGGATGCCGGGATGGTAACGGTCGCCGGACCGGGCGACCCGCTGTTCGACGAATTGCTCACCGAGAACGGCGCGGCCGATGCGTGGCGCGAGGAGGTGGAACTCGCCGAGGGCGGGCTGAAGCCCTTCGACCTCGACGCGTTCCGCGAGGGCCACCTGACGCCGGTCTTCTTCGGCTCGGCGCTGCGCAATTTCGGCGTCCGCGACCTGATCGATGGATTGGCCAAGGTGGCGCCGCCGCCGCGCGGCCAGGATGCCGACAAGCGCCTCGTGGAGCCGACCGAGCCGCGCATGACCGGCTTCGTGTTCAAGATCCAGGCGAACATGGACCCGAACCACCGGGACCGGATCGCGTTCATGCGGGTCTGCTCGGGCAAGCTCAACCGGGGCATGAAGGCCCGGCTGGTGCGCACCGGCAAGCCGATCTCGCTCTCGGCGCCGCAATTCTTCTTCGCGCAGGACCGGGCCATCGCCGACGAGGCCTATGCGGGCGACGTGGTCGGCATCCCGAACCACGGCACGCTCCGGATCGGCGACACGCTCACCGAGGGCGAGGACATCGTGTTCCGCGGGGTCCCGAGTTTCGCCCCCGAGATCCTGCGCCGGATCAAGCTGACCGACGCCATGAAGGCCAAGAAGCTGCGCGAGGCGCTGCAGCAGATGGGCGAGGAGGGCGTCGTCCAGGTGTTCGTACCGCAGGACGGCAGCCAGGCGATCGTCGGCGTTGTCGGCGCGCTCCAGCTCGACGTGCTGAAGGAACGGCTACAGGCCGAGTACGGCCTGCCGGTGGATTACGAGACCTCGCGGTTCTCGGTCTGCCGCTGGATCGAATCGGATTCCGAGGTCGAACTCGACAAGTTCATCGACACGCACGGCTCGGCCATGGCCAAGGATCTCGACGGGGCGCCGGTCTTCATGGCGACCACGGCGTTTTCGCTCCGCTACGAGGAGGAGCGCTACCCGGCCGTGCGCTTCACCGACGTGAAGGATTATCAGAAGCGCGCGGCGTAAAGCCGGCCGCAATACCGCTTCGATGACGCCCACCCGGCGTCGCGAGCGCAGCGAACCGATCCGGGAAACCGTGACACTCGGAGATGTCCCGCCCTGGGTCGCTTCGCTGTGCTTGCGGTGACGGCGTTCCCTTCAGAACTTCCCGAGCATCGGAAACTCCACGCTCAGGCTCGATTCCGCGGCGATCGGCGCCTCGCGCTTGCGCGGCTTGCGGTTGAGCACCTGCTTCAGCTTGGTCTTCAGCACCGCCATGTCGAACGGCTTGAGGATGAACGCATCCGCGCCCGCCTGGTGCGCGAGGTTGATGTCCTCGAAGTCGAAGGACGACTCCGTCAGCATGAAGGGCGTGTTCATCAGCGCGTCGTCGCCGCGGATCTCGCGCAGCAGACTGAGCCCGTCCATCGGTTCCATGTCGAGGTCGGAGATCACGAGCGCGTAGCGGCGCTGCCTCAGCCGCTCCAGCGCCTCCGGCGCGCTGGTGACGCCTTCGACGTCGGGGAATCCGATGCGCGTCATCAGCATCACGATCAGGCGGAGAAGCTTCTCCTGGTCGTCGACGATGAGGATCGGGTTCGTATCGCTGTCGGACATCGCTCGCCTCAGACGAAGAGATGATCGATGCCCTGGCGGGACATCGTGTCGGATTGGAGCGCTAGGCACAGCCCGTGGATCGCCGAAGCCTTCGGCGTGCCACGCTGGAGCATCGGCAGGAGATTCGCTTTGGCGAACAGCGTCTCGTTCCCGGGCGTGCGCTGGGCGCTCTTGAAGGAATGGACGAATTCACGCTTGGTGATCTCGCGCCACTCGCTGATCTGCACGTCCCGGTGGCGGCTATCGGCGTTCACCCGGTCGAAAGTGTCGTGGACCGACGAGCGCTCGCCCTCGATCACCTGGCAGGCGAAGTTGCCCTCGATCACCAGGAAACTCGTGATGACCGCAAACTCGTTCTTCTTCTGAGCCGTGCGGCCGATCTCGCCGATCTGCTCGGACCGCTTCGCGGGGTCCGACGACAGGTTCAGGCGCGAGAAGTAGATGATGTGGACGAGGCTCGTCCGTTTCGCCCGCATGACCCTGAGATCCGAGATCCGTATCTGTTCAGCACTTCCGGGCAGGACGCGTTGCGCCCGATCCTATGCCCCGGCGCATCCTCGCGCGCGCCGGATAACACGCCGTAAACGCCGACGCGCCGCCCGGATCGGCGCTGCCCGGCAAGATCTGCCGAGTCCGGGCCCCTGACCGGTCAAGCTTGCCGGGCCCTGGCGAGGCGCGTCCTGATTCGTCAACGGTTTAGCGCTGGCATGGCGGTTGCGGCAGCCGGTGCCTGCGAGCCGGCAGGGCGCGCAACGGGATTGCTTGCCATGGATCTATTCAGCGCCCTTCAGACATCAGTCTCCGGATTGCAGGCGCAGTCCTACGCCATCAGCAACATCTCCGGGAACATCGCGAACTCGCAGACGACCGGCTACAAGCGCGTCGACACCAGCTTCATCGACATGATGGCGGAGACGACACAGAAGCGGGAGGTCGCCGGCTCGGTTCTGGCTCAATCGCAACTGACCAACACCATCGCCGGCAACGTGGTCGCGTCCAGCGTGCCGACCAACATGTCGATCAGCGGGACCGGTTTCTTCACGGTGGTTCAGAAGACCGGAGACGCCAACGGGGCCGCGAGCTTCAGCGGGACCAACGCCTATACGCGTCGCGGCGACTTCGCTCCGACCGCCGACGGTCACTTGATGAACGGTGCGGGCGGGTACCTCACCGGAAACAACCTCGATCCGGTGACCGGTCAGGTCACCAGCGCGGGTCCGATCGTGATCGGGAACCCCGTGCTGCCGGCTAAAGAGACGACGACCATCACCTACTCAGCCAACCTGCCGGCGACGCCGACGGTCAGCCCCTCGGCCGACCCGGCAGGCAGCATCGCCGGCCCATCGCTGACAGCCTATACATCGTCGGGGGCACCCGTCACGATCAACACGCGCTGGGTCCAGAAAGTCGCCGGCAGCAATGGATCGCCGTCGACCTGGAGCTTGATGTACAACAGCAACGCCGCAGGAACGCCGAGCTGGACCGATTCGGGCACGCCGTTCACGTTCGACGCGACGGGAAAATTGACCTCGCCGGCCGCGAGCACGACCACGCCGAGCACGACCACCGTTGATTTGAGCGGTAAATCGATTGCCGGTTACACCTTCAAAAACCTCAAGCTGGATGTGACCGGGGGCTTGACGCAATATGCCGACGCCAGCGGCGCCACGACGACCAGTACGCTGAGCCAAGACGGAAATACCTCCGCCACGTTGACGAGTGTCGCGGTCGGCACCGACGGCAAGATCAACGGTACGTTCTCGAACGGTTCGGTGGTCGCGCTCGCCACCGCCGGGATCGCGCAGTTCGCCGATCCGGACGGATTGAAGGCCGATTCGAAAGGAAACTACCTGCAGACCGCGGATTCCGGACCGCCGATCGCGGGCCTCAATGGCAGCACCATCACGGGGGCGAGCCTCGAGCAATCCAATACCGACATTGCGACCGAGTTCTCTAAGATGATCGTAACCCAGCAGGCCTACTCTGCGAACACGCGCGTCATGTCGACCGCCCAGACCATGATGTCGGACCTGCTGAACGTGATTCGATAATCGGTTTTCCGGAGGCCGCTGGGGAGGCTGCAAGTGTCGCTGAACGCACTGTCCAATGCGACCGCGGGGCTCGCCGCAACTCAGGCGGCGATCAACATCGTTTCGCAGAACGTCGCCAATGCGGGGACGGCCGGCTACGTCAAGCGGACGCTCACGTCCGTCGCGACCGGCACGAACAACCTGGGCGTCGCCTCCGGGACGGTCACCCGCAGCTTCGATGCGGCGGCCCTGAAGCAGCTTCGGCTGGAAACCTCGGGCGCCGCCTATACGAGCACCAAATCCGGGATCATCTCTCAGCTCGACGCTCTCTACGGCACGCCCGGCAGCTCCACGGCGCTCGACGGCACGCTGAACACGTTCACCGAGTCGCTCCAGGAACTCGCCGCCAATCCGACCTCGGCGGCTGCCCGAACGACGGTGCTGAGCAACGCCGCGGCGCTCGCCAGCCAGATCAACGGAGCCGCCAATTCCGTGCAGAATCTGCGCACCGGGATCGAGGCGCAGCTCGGCACCGATACGCAATCGGCCAGCTCGATCCTGTCCAGCATCGCGGATCTGAACAAGAAGATCCAGAATACCACGGACAGCACGTCCCTGGCCGACTTCCAGGACCAGCGCGATCAGGCGATCAACAACCTGTCGAGCTACATGGATGTCAAAACGACCGCGCAGAGCGATGGGACCGTGACGGTCCTGACCCAATCGGGGGCGACGCTGGTCGATCGCGGCAATGCCGCGTCGCTGAGCTTCGATGGACGCGGCACGCTGAGCGCGAACTCGTCCTATTCGGCCACGCCGCGCACGGTCGGAACGATCACCGCCACGCTGCCCGGCGGTGGCAAGATCGACCTCGGCGAGCCCGGCGTGCTGCGCTCGGGCAGTTTGGCGGCCCAGATCGAGCTGCGCGATCAGACGCTGCCGCAGGCGCAGCGCCAGCTCGACGATCTCGCGGCGGGGCTCGCGAGCTCGCTGACCGACAAGCAGGTCACCGCGACGCAGGCGACGCAGGGCACGGGCACCTCTGCCACGATCAACCTCACAGGTATGCAGGCCGGAAACACCCTGACAATCCCGGCCAACGCGAACAGCACCGGGCGGAACATCATCTTGGTGGCGTCCAACACCACGTCGCCCATCACCGCCAGCCAGACCGTCGATCCCAATGCACTGGTGGCGAAGATTCAACTCCCGGTGGACCCGGCGCAGATCGACCAGGCTCTCAAACTCATTGACCCAAACCTTTCGGCGAGCGGCAGCGGCGCGAGCCTGATCATCGCGAACGCGGCCAGCGCGCCTCCGCTTGCGGCTACAGCGAACATCACCGTCCCCACCTCGACGGATCCCACATCGGGCTATCCCCAGATCCCCCTGTTCGTCGAAAGCGCGGGCAATGGGCTCTACACCGGCTCCCTCGATTCCGGGTCGCAGCTCACCGGTTTCGCGCAGCGCATCACCGTCAACGGAAATCTGTCGGGAAAGACGGCGGCGCTGACGGCCACGAGCGCCACCGATATGACGGCATCCGGCGCGCGGGCTCAGCAGCTGTTCTCTGCGCTGACCTCCACGCAGCAGACCTTCTCGTCGGCGAGCGGCATCGGCGGCGTCTCGGCTCCGTATCACGCCACAGTGGTGGGTTTCGCGCAGGACATCATCTCGACGCAGGGGGCCGCCTCGTCAAACGCGTCGGCGCTCGACGCCACACAGCAGACCGCGCTCTCGACGGCCCAGGGCCGGTTCTCGGCGGGCGCCGGGGTCAACATTGACCAAGAGATGTCGAACTTGATCGCCCTGCAGAACGCGTACGGTGCCAACGCTCGGGTGCTCACTGCAGCCCGCGACATGCTCAACCAGCTGCTGCAGATCTGATCATGACCACGATCAAACCCTTCGCGGCCGGCTCCTACCTGACGACGCGGAATGCCGCCCAGCTTACAACGCTGAAGAATCAGCTCAACGATCTGTCGACGCAGCTCTCGAGCGGGCTGACCGCGCAGACCTATGGCGGCCTGGGATCCGGGCGGTCCACGGCCCTGAGCGCCCAGGCGACCCTCAGCGCACTCACCGGCTACGCCGCCGGAATCAACGCCGCGCAGACGCGGACGAACGTCGCGGTGACCAGCCTGACGCAGGTGGCGACGCTGGGCATCGATGCGCGCAACACGTTGAACAACGGCCTGCAGAGCACGCCGGTGAATGCGACCGCCGCGAAGACCAACGCGCTCAACAACCTTCAGGCGGCCCTCGATACATTGAATCAGTCGGTGGCGGGCAACTACTTGTTCGGCGGCGCAAACAGCTCGACTCAGCCTGTCCTCGACGCAGACACGATCCTGAACGGGAACGGGACTCAGATTGGCCTTAAGACATTCGTTGCAAACCAAGTTGCGGCCGATGTCGGTCCGCTGAAGAACGGACGCCTGAGCCAGACTTACCCGACACTGGATAGCAACGGCGTACCGATCAACACCAAAATCACGCTTTCGGATGACCCCAGTTCCCAGGTGTCCCCACGCTCCGGTTACGTGATCACCGGGGCTTCCGCGCTTCCCATCGCGGGAGGCATCGCCGCGAATTACGTTTCCGGGTCGACCGGGATGTCGAACGCCGTCACGATTGATGTCAATCAGCAGCCCGTTGCGGGCGACAGCCTGACGTTGACCCTGCAGCTGCCCGACAACACGACGACCACGGTGACGCTGACGGCAGCGGCCAGCGGCACCACGCCCGCGTCCTCGAGCACGGGCTTCGCGATCGGCGCGGACGCGGCTGCGACGGCAAAGAACCTCAACGACGCCTTGACCAGCGCCCTGTCGGCATCCGCCGGCAGCACGCTGACGGCGAACTCGACCGCTCGTGCGGCGAGTGCCTTCTTCTCCGCTCCGAACGCGACGACCACCGCCGCGAACACTGTCGTGTGGTACCAGGGCGAGAATGGGTCGACGGACCCGCTCAGCACTCAATCGGTGCAGGTCAGCGCGGGGAGCAGCGTTCAAGTTGGTGTTCGCGCCAATCAGCCGGCGATCAGCAACGTGCTCGCGGGCCTCGCGACCGTGGCGCTCGGCATGCCGAGTTCGTCGGATCCGAACGCGGCCGCGATCTACAGCGCGATCAGCGGCAAAGCGCAGCCCCTTCTCTCGTCGGCCGATACCAGCCCCGGCACGTCCTCGACCGGTGCGCTCCCGAGCGTGCAGGATACGGTGACACAGCTCAGCCTGGCATCGACGCGCATGTCGAACGCGGCGACGACGAACAAGGCAAGCCAGAACACGCTTCAGAACACGCTCGCGGGCATCGAGCAGGCGCCCACCGAGGAAGTTGTCGCCAAGCTGCTGGACGTGCAGAACCGCCTTCAGGCGAGCTACCAAGTCACGGCGTCGCTCTCCAAGCTGTCGCTGGTCAACTACATCAGCTGAGGTCGGCCTTTCCCGGGCGGCCTCGGCGCCGACAATCCGAGGCCGCCCGGGCATCGTGGGACGACGCGCATCCGCCTGTCGCGCGCCGGTTCTGGATCCACCATCCCGATCACAGCGTTGCCGTTTTCCCGGATTGAACCGCGGGGTGCGGACGTGCATCCTAGCCGTCGTTCCAACGAGGAGAGGCCCGCGTGTCGCTATCCGCGCCCGTCGAGTCCGTCCGCCGTCTCGGTCTTGCGCAACGGATCGGCGCGGTCGTCATGGCCGAGCAGGCGGTCGATGCGTACCGCGCCGGCTGCGGCCATCCCGATACTTGCACCGTCGCTCTGGAGATCCGCCTGCGCGATCTCGCCCGACGGGCCGCCTGAGATGGGCAGGCTGCTTCCGCCGATCGCGGCCCTTGCGGCGCTGGTTGTCGCGGGTCCAGCCCTGGCCGTCGATCTGCAGAAGGCGCCCGTCACGCCGGGCCTGATGCCGTGTCCGTCGAAAGGGCCGGGCTTCGTCCGCATGCCGGGCAGCGACAGCTGCGTCCGCATCTCCGGACGCGTCACCGCCGGAATGGACATGCGCGCCGGGCACGGGGTTGCGGCAGCCCCGGTCGCCGCGGGCCGCCTCGCCATCGACAACCGGGCCGACACGGATCTCGGCGAGGTGCGGACCTACGTGCGGATCGGCAACGGCCGCCGCTGAAGCGGTGCCTAGAGGCTCCGCGACAGGACCAGCGGGCCGCTGCGCACGCCGCGGCCGTACGGGGATGGTGCCGGAGCCTGGCGGCCGTAGCCCGTCGGCATCTGCGCGCGCCCGATCTCCTCCGCGAGCGATTTGATCAGCCCCTCCGAGACGGTCTTGGCGCTGGCCAGGACCGTCTGGTTCGCTTCCACCGCCACGGTGAAGCGGCGATGCGCCGCCCGCAGCATCTCGACCCCGTCGGGATGGAAACGCTTCAGCGCGACGGCGTTCGCCTTGGCGACCTCCAGGCCCTGCATGTAGGCGGCGGCGAGGGCCGCCTTCGGTTCGGCCGCCACCATGCCCTCCCGCAGACGCCCGGCCCGGACATGCGCTGCCTCGTCGGCGAGCACGCTCTCCAGCGCGGCCATGTTGCCGAGCACGCCCGCGACGAGCGCCTCGGCGGTCACGCGGTCCGCGACGCGCAGCGGTTCAGCCCTTTGCATTGCTCGCTCCCTCGCTCGTCGCGCCCTGCAGCTTCATGATCTCACGAAAGATCGAGGCGGCGATGCCGACGCCGCCGCTCTTCACGATCTGTCCCGCGTATTCCTTGGTCAACATCGAGCGGTAGACGCCGCCGCCGGTGCCGTTCTCGCCGAGCGGGCCGTCGGTCCCCTCCGATTGGGTCAGCCGGTCGAGGCTGCTCTCGAGGAACATCGATTCGAATTCGGTCGCGGTCTTCCAGGCCTTGGCCGTGTTGGCGGTCTTGACGAGGCCGTCGGCCGCGCCGGCGGAGGCCGAGGTCCCGACGCCGGCGGCGGCATTGGCCGCGAACGTGGCAAGCTGCAGCATGGTTCGACCCTCCCGTTCCGTTAGATCACATCAGCTCGATATCGGCCTGCAGGGCGCCCGCCGTCTTGATCGCCTGGAGGATCGAGATCAGGTCCCGCGGGCCGACCCCCAGGGCGTTGAGGCCGTCCACCAGCTCGCGCAGGCTGACGCCTTCCTTGACGAGGGCGAGCTTGTTGCCTTCGCCGGTATCGACCTTCAGGCCGGTGCGCGGCACCACCACGGTCCGGCCGTTGGACAGCGGCGCCGGCTGGCTGACCTGCGGCTGCTCGGTGATGGTGACCGTGAGGTTGCCCTGCGCGATGGCGACCGTGGAGACGCGCACGTCGCGGCCCATCACGATGATGCCGGAGCGCTCGTCGACAATGACCCGGGCCGTCTGGTCGGGCTCGACCTTGAGCTGCTCCACCTCGGTGATCAGCCGGATCATGTTGCCGTTGTAGCGCGCCGGGATCTGGATCGTGACGGTTGCCGGATCCGTGGGCTCGGCCGTATCGGCGCCCATGAAGTCGTTGATCGCGGCGGCGATCCGCTTCGATGTGGTGAAGTCGGGATTGCGCAGGGACAGGCGCAGCGAGCGGGCATCGTTCAGCTTGAACGCGATCTCGCGCTCGATATTGGCGCCGTTGGAGATCCGGCCGTTGGTCGGCACGCCCCGGGTGATCTTGGCGGCGTCGCCCTCCGCCGAGAAACCGGCGATCGCCACCGAGCCCTGAGCCAGGGCATAGACCTCGCCGTCGGCGCCGAGCAGCGGGGTCACCAGGAGCGTGCCGCCCTGGAGAGACTTCGCGTCGCCCAGCGACGAGACGGTCACGTCGATGCGCGAGCCCTGCGCGGCGAAGGGCGGGAGATTGGCCGTCACCATCACGGCGGCGAGGTTCTGCGTGCGCATCGTCGCACCGCGGGTGTTGACGCCGAGGCGCTCCAGCATCGCCTGGAGCGACTGCTTGGTGAACGGGATGTTGTTCAGCGTGTCGCCGGTGCCGTTGAGGCCGACCACGATCCCGTAGCCGACGAGCTGGTTCTGGCGCACGCCCTCGATGGAGGCGAGATCCTTGACCCGCGACAGGGCGAGCGCCGGGCCGGACAGCGCGACGAGGAGCAGCGCACCGGTCAGGGCACCGAGCAGGGATCGAAGAAGACTGAACGCGGGACTCGGGCGCATGCCGGCAATTCGAGGGTGAACGGACCTGCCGCCATCCTGCCAGGGCCGTGCCAACCAGCCTGAAACGGCAAGCCCTTGAAAGACTGAGCTTTATCCCTGGGCCGCCGGGCGCGCCGTCGCGCGGGGCCGGCACGGAAGCTGCCCACCCGGCAGCTTCTGCCGGGCCGTTTACCCGCGCTTAACCCTGCGGGCCGACTTACTGGTGCTGCGCAGGGGCGCTTGAAGCAACGCGAACGGGATCATGCGCGTCGAGACTCGCCAGCCGATCCAGAGCGCGGGCGGCGTCGCGGCCACCCGGCGGCCAGAGGGCGGAGGAGGCTTCAGCCTCGGCGCCGCGCCCGGTTCCGCCGCGAGCGCTAGCGCCCCCGCGGCAGCGGCCACGCTGGCGGGGCTCGACGCGGTCCTGCTCCTCCAGGCCGAGAGCGAGACCCCGCAGGAGCGGCGCCGTCGCTCGGCCAAGCGCGGTCAGGACCTCCTCGACGGCCTCGACCGGCTGAAGGCCGCCATCCTGGGCGGCCGGGTCGCCACCCATGAACTCCGGACCATCGCGGGCCGGCTCAATGAGCGCGGAGGCCTTTCGGGCGATCCGCGCCTCGACGGGCTCATGGCCGAGATCGAGCTCCGGGCAGCGGTGGAGCTTGCCAAACTGGAAGTCGCCCGGGGCGCCTGACCGCGTTGCCGCTCGCGTCTTTGCGAGCGCAGCGAAGCAATCCAGGGAAGCGCCACGCTGACCGGCCGCGCGCCGCCATGGGTCGCTTTGCTGCGCTCGCGATGACGGGCCGATTCGCCACGCACTAAACCGCCCGGCGTTTCGGGCCGGTCGGCAGCATCTGCGGCTCACCCGGCCCCGTCTCCACGCCGAGATCCGGCACCGCGATGATCGGCGCGCCGCGCAGGTCTTTCCGCGTGATGATCGCGCCGCGCTCTTCCAGATAGGCGAGCATCCGCCGGGCGCGTCCACCGGAGCTGGTGCCGTAGGCCTCGGCCAGCATCGCGTCGGTCGGGCAGGGCGCCCCCTCGATCGCCGCCCGGGCGACCACCAGGAACAGCCCGGCGAGATCGTCCGGCAGGCCCGCGGCGATCTCCTGCGCCCGCTCCCAGCCGGAATTGTCCGTCACCGCCCCCCCGGCCTCCGCCCGCGCCACCGCGAGCCGCCGCTTGAACTCGGGCAGCCCCATCGTGTCGCCGCGCAGGCGCCGGATGCGGCAGCGGACCGTGAAGTCCTGATAGAGGGTGGCGGGCGTGCAGGCGGCCGCATCGGCATCCGCCAGGACTGAGGCGAGCACCTCGGCCAGCGCCGCCTGGCGGGCCTCCGGATCCATCGGTTCTTCCTCCGGCTCCTCCGCGGGCGCCGGCGGCCGGTAATTCGCGAGCTGAACTAGCACATCCGGGGCCGGCATCGGCCTTGGCTTCGGACGGGGCACCAGCGGAATCGCGATCTCCGCCGGACTGGCCGTGAGGATGAGCGCGCGGGCGTCCTCCGTTGGATCGGGAAGGGGAACCAGCACCGGTGAGGAGCTTCGGCTCACGGTCTGTGTCGGGCCGACCGCGATGGTGAGGGGGCGACGCGACAGGGCCGGCCCGAGCGCCACGAAATGTCCGCGCGGCAGGTCGCGGAACGTCTCGGCCTGGCGGCGCTCCAGGCCGAGGAGGTCGGCGGCGCGGGCCATGTCGATGTCGAGGAAGGTCCGGCCCATCAGGAAGTTCGACGCCTCGGCCGCGACGTTCTTGGCGAGCTTGGCGAGCCGCTGCGTCGCGATGATCCCGGCCAGCCCGCGCTTGCGGCCGCGGCACATCAGGTTGGTCATGGCGCCGAGCGACAGGCGCCGCGCCTCGTCCGAAACCTCGCCGGCGGCCGCGGGCGCGAAGAGCTGCGCCTCGTCCACCGCCACCAGCATCGGATACCAATGGTCGCGGTCGGCGTCGAACAGGCCGCCCAGGAAGGCGGCGGCCGCCCGCATCTGCCCGTCGGCATCGAGATTTTCCAGCGACAGCACCACCGAGACACGATGGGTGCGCACCCGGGCGGCGATCCGCTGCAGGGCGACATCGTCGCCATCGGCCTCCACGACCACGTGGCCGTAGCGGTCGGCGAGGCTCGCGAAATCGCCCTCCGGATCGATGATCGCCTGCTGCACGAGCCCGGCGCTCTGCTCAAGGAGCCGCCGCAGCAGGTGCGACTTGCCGGAGCCCGAATTGCCCTGGACCAGGAGCCGCGTGGCGAGCAGTTCGGTGAGGTCGAGGAGCGCGGGGCGCTCGCCGGTCAGGCCGAGGTCGATGTCGGAACGCATGGCGCCTCATAGCATGCCGGCGGCGGCTCCGGGTGGCGCGCCGGACAGCTGTCCACGCTTCCCGCCATGCCGGCCACGCTCTGCCGGCCTGGACCCGGGCGCTCCGGCCCTGTAGGGCCACGCCCCTCCCTGCGAAAATCCGGACCCACGACACGATGGCGGCCTGCGGCCTCGATTTCGGCACGTCGAACACCACGCTCGGCCACAATGGTCCGGACGGACCGACCCTGCTCCCGCTGGAGGAGGCGCACCGGACGATCCCGAGCGCGATCTTCTTCGAACTCGGCCGCGACCCGGTGATCGGCCGGGCGGCCACGGCGGCCTATGTCGAGGGCCGGTCGGGGCGGCTGATGCGCGGCCTGAAATCGGTGCTCGGCACGCCGCTCATGGAGGAGGCGACACCGGTCGGGCGGCAGCGCCTGCGCCTGCGCGACGTGATCGCCCGCTATCTCACGGCGGTGAAGGCCCGGGCCGAGGCGGCCTGCGGCGATGTCCTCGACACCGTGGTCCACGGCCGGCCGGTCCATTTCGTCGACGGCGATCCGGAGGCTGACCGGCGTGCCGAGGATACGCTCCGCGAGATCGCCCGCGACGTCGGTTTCCGGGAGGTCGCGTTCCAGTACGAGCCGATCGCCGCGGCGCTCGATTACGAGCGGCAGGTCCGGTCCGAGGAGATCGCGCTGGTGGCCGATATCGGCGGCGGCACGTCGGACTTCTCGATCGTTCGCCTGTCGCCCGAGCGGCGGGGGCGCCCGGACCGGGCCGGCGACATCCTGGCCAATGACGGCGTGCGCATCGGCGGAACCGACTTCGACCGGCAGCTCAGCCTCGGTACGGTCATGCCGCTGCTCGGCCTCGGCAGCCCGATGCGCCGGGGCGATCTCGCCGTGCCGAACGCCTATTTCCACGATCTCGCCACGTGGTCGGCGATCAACCGCCTCTACAATGCCAGGACCCTGCGGGAGATCGACGAGGTGATCCGCGACTGCGCCAGGCCCGACCTCGTCGGGCGGCTGCGCGAGGTCGTCGAAGGCGAGCGCGGGCATGCCCTCGCGGGTCTGGTCGAGGGCGCGAAGATCGCGGCCTCCGAGCGCGACGCGGCGGTGCTCGATCTCGGCTTCGTGGAGCGCGGCTTGGCGACGCCGGTCGATCGCGCGACCTTGTCGGCGCAGACCGGCGACCTCGCCCGCGCCGTAGCGGCGCGCATCGACCGATGCCTGACTCAGGCCGAACTGTCGCGGGAGCGGATCGACGCCCTGTTCCTCACCGGCGGCTCCACCGGCCTGCCGCACCTGCGCGCCGCGCTGACCGGCGCCCTGCCGACCGCGCGCGTCGTCGAGGGCGACACGTTTGGTTCGGTGGGGCTCGGCCTGACCATCGAGGCGGCCCGGCGCAGCGCGTGAGCCGCAGCGCCGATGATGCGGCGTCTGCAACGAGTCTTGATTTTAGATAATCACCTGCATTGTCAGAAAGAACGATTGCGCTTACAACTGTACGTGCAGTCGATAGACTGTCGACCGAGATGAAATCGGATCGTAATGAATTCTGTCGAAGAGTATGTGCGAGTTGTGATGGGTGATCTGTCGACCTGACCGGGCCCAATAGGGCCGTGTCGGGCACGAGGGGAGAAAGCGCATGTTGACCAGGCGGATGTTCACCGGTTGTGCGCTTTGCGCAGCGATCGGCCTCGTGGCGGAAGACGCATC
This sequence comes from Methylobacterium sp. PvR107, assembly GCF_017833295.1. Lineage (NCBI taxonomy): Bacteria > Pseudomonadati > Pseudomonadota > Alphaproteobacteria > Hyphomicrobiales > Methylobacteriaceae > Methylobacterium > Methylobacterium sp. PvR107. The sequence continues at coordinate 2,109,242 of NZ_JAFIBW010000001.1, read as the reverse complement.
GGCACAGGCGCCGAGCGGAATAAAACGGACGATTACGTCCCGTATCGATGGCCCGACGCAGGGTTACGAGACGCTTCAAGTCATCGTCGATGTCGAGCCGAACTTCCTCATCGACTGGCACACCCATCCCGGCACCGAGGCGGGCTACGTGCTGGAAGGCATCGGCGAGTTCCGCGTCAAGGACACGGAGATGCAGCAGATCAAGCCCGGCAGCTCCTGGGTGACTTCGCCGGAAACGCCGCACACGCTGAAGAACGGACCGCAGGCGAGCAAGCTGTTCGTCACCTTCACGGTGCAGAAGGGCAAGCCGCTGGCGACACCGGTCCCGGCGCCGACGTAAGCGCCCCGCATCAGGATCCGCCGCGGCCGGCCGGATGATCGGTCGCGGCGGGACGTCGGGCACGACCGAGCGCCGCGCGTCGGCCGGCGATTGACGGGCCGCCCCTGATCCTCGACAAGGCGGTCCCTTCCGCTCGGAGACAACGGCGGCCCATCCGGGCTCCTCCGCGCCGCCTCGCCCGATGCTGTTCAACTCCTTCGTCTTCCTCCTCGCCTTCCTGCCGGCTGCCCTGATCCTGCACGGGCTCGTGGCGCGCGCCGCGCCCACGTGGCGGCTGCCGCTCCTCGTCGGCCTGTCCTTCGTCTTCTATGGCTGGTGGGACGTGCGCTTCGTGCCGCTGCTCGCCGGCTCGATCCTGGCGAACTGGTGCGTGGCCCGAATCTATCGCCGGTGGCCCGGGCGCTGGCTGATCCCGGCCGCCATCGCCGCCAACCTCGCGCTCCTCGGGGTGTTCAAGTACCTCGACTTCTTGGCCGACCTCGCCAACCTGATCCCCGGGCTCGGGGCCCAGCGCCTCGGCCTGGCTCTGCCGCTGGGCATCTCGTTCTTCACCTTCCATCACATCATGTACCTCGCCGACCTGCGGGCCGGCCGGGCGCCGGCCTTCGGGCTGGTGAAATACGCCCTCTACATCGCGTTCTTCCCGCAGGTTCTCGCCGGCCCGCTCGTGCGCTGGAGCGAGATCATGCACCAGTTCGACGAGGCCCCCTACGCGCGGCCCGACGCCGCCGAGCGCTTCGCCCGCGGCCTGATGCTGCTCACGGTGGGCCTGGCCAAGAAGGTGTTCCTCGGCGATCCGCTCGCGGACTACGTGAATCCGGTGTTCCAGGCGGCCGCCGCCGGGAAGGCCGTCACGGTCGTCGAGGCTTGGCAGGCGACGCTGGGCTTCACCTTCCAGATCTATTTCGACTTCTCCGGCTACACCGACATGGCCCTCGGTATCGCGCTGCTGTTCGGCCTCGTCCTGCCGCAGAATTTCGACGTGCCCTACCGCGCCACCTCGCTGAGCGATTTCTGGCGGCGCTGGCACATGACGCTGTCGCGCTTCCTCCGCGACTACCTCTACATCCCGATGGGCGGCAATCGCCGCGGACTGCCGCGCCAGGTTGGAGCGCTCGCCGCCACCATGACGCTGGGCGGCCTCTGGCACGGGGCCGGCCTGACCTTCCTGGCCTGGGGCGCCCTGCACGGGCTCGGCCTCGGCGCGGGGGTGCTGACGCGCCGCGCCCGGATCGCGATCCCGGCCCCGCTCGGCTGGGCGCTGACCAGCCTGTTCGTGGTGCTGACCTGGGTGCTGTTCCGGGCGACAAGCTTCGAGGCGGCGCTGGCGATCTTCAAGGGCCTGTTCGGGCTCGCGCCCAAGGGCTCGGGCTTCAAGTGGCGCACCATCGCGGTGGCGGCGCTGGTGGCGACGGCCGGGCCGACGGCCTGGGCGGCGGTCCACCGCCTGCCGCCGCGACGCCTTCTCGCCTTCGGCTTCGCACTCCTGTTCGTGCTCGTCCTGCTCAAGATCGGCGACGATGCGAACTACGAGTTCATCTATTTCCAGTTCTGAGGATGGCGGTCTCCCAGCGCACCACGGATCGGGATTGGCGGCGTTTTGCCGGAACCCTGTTCCTGTCGATGGTCGCGCTGTTTGCGGCCTATCTCGGCCTCGCGGCGCTGGTCGATCCCTACGACACCGGTCGCTCGACCCTGCTGTCCCAGGGCGCGGTCCGCCCGCAGGGACCGCGCACCGCGTCGGCCGTCCGCGGCCGCGACCCGGCCTATTCCGGCGCGGTGATCGGCAACTCGCACATCCAGCTCATCGAGCCGGCGGCGCTGAGCCGGCTCACCGGCATCCCCTTCGTCCAGCTCTCGGTTCCCGCCACCGGCCCGTCGGAGCAATTCGCGCTGCTCGGCTGGTACCTGCAGCACCATGCGCGGCCCGAGGCGATCGTGCTCTCGGCCGACGCGTTCTGGTGCGCGGACGATCCCGCCTTCCCGAGCGAGCACGGCTTTCCGTACTGGCTTCTGGACGAGTGGCCGACCTACCTGCGCGGCCTCCTCCGCTTCACGGCCGCCCAGGAGACGATCAACCGGGTCGGCTGGCTCCTGAATCGCCACCACAAGACGGCCGCCGCCGACGGCTGGTGGGACTACGAGCACAATTATCTCAGCCAGGGTTTCGGCATCGATCCCGCCAAGAAGGCCGCGCTGGAGCGGCCGGTCGGGCCCGAACCCGAGCCGCATCACGGCGGCCCGTTCCCGATCGCCGAACGGCTGCGGGCCGAACTTGGGCGCATCCCCGCGCAGACCCCGGTGGTGCTCGTCTTCCCGCCCGTCTACGCCCGCGCCGAGCCCCCGCCCGGAAGTATGCGGAGCGGCGCGGAGGCCGCCTGCCGGGCCCAGGTGCGGACCGTCCTGGCGACCCACGGGCTCAGCGCGGTCGTGGATTGGCGAAACGGCCGCGCCGAGACGGCGAATCCCGACTTGTTCTTCGACCAGACGCATTACCGGCTGCCCCTGGCGCGGACCCTGACGACAGAAATCGCCGCGGCGATTGTACGGTTGCGGACGCATATGACAGAGTAAAAGATCTGTACCGTGGCCTGTTTGCCGCACGTGGCGCTGCAGTGACCGCCGGATACAAGCCCGGCTTCACGGCGCGTTGTCCCGCTAGATCGCCTCGACTATACGGCACCTCACGTGATCGCCGCGCACCGGCCATCCCCTGGTGGGCGGTTTGAATCCAGCGAGGGTGACGCATGGCGAAGGTGACGCTGGAGGACGGCTACGTCCCGTCCGACGACGAGCCCTTCATGAACGACCGGCAGCGCGAATATTTTCGGCGCAAGCTGTTGAGCTGGAAGAACGACATCCTGCGCGAGGCGCAGGATACCCTCGTCGCGCTGCAGAGCGAGAACGAGAACCACCCCGATCTCGCGGATCGCGCCTCGTCCGAGACGGACCGGGCAATCGAGCTGCGGGCGCGGGACCGCCAGCGCAAGCTCACCGGCAAGATCGACGCGGCGCTCGCCCGAATCGAGGACGGCTCCTACGGCTTCTGCGAGGAGACCGGCGAGCCGATCTCGCTGCGCCGACTCGATGCGCGGCCGATCGCGACGCTCTCGCTCGAGGCTCAGGAGCGGCACGAGCGGCGCGAGCGGGTCTACCGCGACGACTGATCCAGGGTCGCCGCGGGCACGGATCCCGGAGACCCGTCATTCCGGCGCGGCCTCCCGGGAGGCCGCTTCGCTGCAGTCGAGAGCGGTATCCGACCTCTCTTCGACTCCTGAATCTTCGTCGCCATCGCGCTCGTTTGCCGTGATCACGTTCTTGGGCTGCGCGCGTCGCCGGGGCTTTCCGCAGTTGACGCGGAAGTCCCTCGCGCCACTTCGTCGCCAGCCAGCGTGGCCGGAGAAGCGCATGAGGTTCCCTCTGATCGCGATCGTTGCCAGTGCGGTCGCGGTGGTCGCGCTCGCCGGTTGCGAGGCGCCGAAGCCGGGACCGGCCGGGCCGCCCGGCCCGAAGGGCGATCAGGGGCCGCCGGGGCCACAGGGGCCCGCGGGCCTGAACGGTGCGACGGGCGAGCGTGGACCGGGGGGCGAGCGGGGTGCCGCCGGACCGGCGGGTCCGCCGGGCCCGGCCATGAGCAGCCAGATCCGGCTCGACGTGGCCTGCCACCGGGATGAGGAATTGATCGGCGCCTATTGCCGGGGCATGGCGGTTGTCCCGTCCGTGACCGTAACGGACGGCGTGTCCACGGTCGGCTGCCTCGACATGACCGCGAAGGCCGCCAAGGATGCACAACCCGTCGCCGTCTGCATGAAGAAGCCATGAGAGCCCTCGCTCCCGCCCTCCTCGCTGCGCTCGTCTCCACCGCGGCCTGCGCGCAGCCCTTCGTCCCCTCCGAGCGCGCGGCCATCGACCTCGTGCGCGACCGGCGTACCGCCGGCTTCACCACGGTGGCGCGGACCCTGGCCTATGCCGAACGCGCAACAGGCGGCGCCTTCCGGTTCGGCGGCTACCGGGTCGATTATCGCCCGGACGCGCCCTTCGCCCGCGTGCGGATCTGTTATCGCCTTGGCATCGATCCGCCCAATTGCGGCCTCGAATACCGCGTCGCCGTCAATCCGCCCCATGCTGAGCCGTCCGACCGCTACAATGGCCTGACCCGCGACCTGGAGCACGGACCGCGCGCGTTCCTGCGGGCGCTCGCCCGGGAGGCCGACCTCCAGCGCCAGCCGGACGTCCTGCGCAAGGTTCAGGCTGCGCTGGACCCCTACAACCCCTACGACTGGCGCTGACGCTCAGAACGGGCGCGGCCAGCGCAGCAGCCGCTCGGGCGCGAAGGGGGCGACCGGCACGGCCGGCGACCGGCCGGTGGCGAGATCGGCGACGATCTCGCCGGTGATCGGGCCGGTCGAGAGCCCGATATGGCCGTGGCCGAAGGCGAACAGCAGCCCCGCGTGCCGGGGCGCCCGGCCGATCACCGGCAGGCCATCCGGCGTCGACGGACGCGACCCGAGCCATGGCTCGTTGTCCAGGGGGCCGCCGAGCCGCAATGTCCCGGCGGCCTCCTCGGCAGCCGCCTCGATCTGCGTGTAGTCCGGCGCCGCGTCGCGGGCGTTGAGTTCCACGCCCGAAAGCACCCGGACGCGATGGTCGCCCATCGGGGAGAGGATGGAGCCTGCGCCCGTGTCGAGAACCGGCCGGGTCAGCGGCGGGCTCGCCGGGTGCAGGGCGAAGTGGCGGTGATAGCCGCGCTCGGCCGCCACCGCGAAGCGATATCCGAGCGTCCCGGCGATCTTCCCCGACGCGGCGCCGGCCGCCAGCACGACCTGCCGGGCCCGCACCGTGCCGGCCTCGTGGGCGACCGCCCAGCCACCCGCTTCCGGCGCCAGCCGCCCGACGCTACCGCGCAGCAATCGCCCGCCGAGGCTGGCGAACAGCGTCTCGCAGGCCTCGATGAGGCGCCCCGGTTCGCGCACGGAGCCGGTCTCGGTGAGCAGCATCGCCCGCGCATAGGGCCGCACCAGGGCCGGCTCGAGATCGCGCAGGTCCGAAGTGCCGAGGATCTCGAAGGCGACGCCGTGCTCAGCCAGGATCGCGCGCTCCAGCGCGGCAGACGCGAAGGCGGACTCGGTGCGGTAGGCTTTCAGCCAGCCGGTGCGCTGGAGCCGGTCGGTGGTGCCGGCCCGGGCCGCCAGACGCTCATGGGCCGGATAGGCGGCGCTCGTCAGCGGCAGCAGCGCCGCCGCGGCCCGGCGCCAGCGCGAGGCCCGCGCGGCGGCCATGAAATGCGCACCGTAGGAGACGACCTGCGGGAGATGCGCGTAGTTCAGGCGCAGGCCGCGGTCGGCGTTGCGGAGATAGGCCGGGAGCTTGCCCCAGAAGGCAGGGCTCGCCATCGGCAGGATGGAGCCGCGGCTGACCACGCCGGCATTTCCGTAGGAGGTCCGGGCCCGGGCCTCGCCGGGGTCGCACAGGACGACGTCGAGGCCGCGGCCCTTCAGCGCGATGGCGCTGGCAAGCCCGACCATCCCGCCGCCGACCACCACGATGTCGGCCGTCTCGTCCGTCGCCATGCCGCCACATCCTGCACCGCACCCAGCGGGGCGTTCTGACCGGTTTTCGCGGCTCTGGGTAGCGCGTCCGAGCAGGGAGGCGCCGCCACGAATGCCGGCACCAATTTGCCGCGAGATCGGCTACAGAGCGGATCATGACTCTCGTCCGCTTCGCGCCGTCGCCGACCGGCTATCTCCATATCGGCAATGCCCGGCCGGCCCTGCTCAATGCCCTGTTCGCCCGCAGGACCGGCGGCCAGTTCCTGCTGCGCCTCGACGACACCGACGCGGAGCGCTCGACCGAGGTGTTCGCCGCGGCGATCGAGGAGGATCTGGCCTGGCTCGGCATCGTGCCCGACCTGTTCGCCCGGCAGAGCGCGCGCAAGGCCCAGCACGATGCCGCCGCCGATCGCCTGCGCGCGGCGGGCCGGCTCTACCCCTGCTACGAGACGCAAGAGGAGCTGGAGCGGCGCCGCAAGCGCCAGCTCGGGCGCGGCCAGCCGCCGATCTATGACCGGGCGGCGCTTCGGCTCGGTGCCGAGGAGCGCGCCGCCCTGGAGGCCGAGGGCCGCCGGCCGCACTGGCGTTTCCTGCTGGAGGGCCGGACGGTGGCGTGGGACGACCTCGTGCGCGGCCCGGCCCATGTCGATTGCGCGTCGTTGTCCGACCCCGTGCTGATCCGGGCCGACGGCACCTATCTCTACACGCTGCCGTCGGTGGTGGACGATGCCGATCTGGGCATCACCCACGTGATCCGAGGCGAGGACCACGTCACCAACACCGGCGTGCAGGTGCAGATCTTCGAGGCGCTCGGCGCTGCCGTGCCGGTCTTCGGCCACCACAACCTGCTGACGACCGCGGACGGGGAGGGGCTGTCGAAGCGGCTCGGCCACCTGTCTTTGCGCGGCCTGCGCGAAGCCGGCTACGAGCCTGCCGCGGTACGCTCGCTCGCCGTGCTCACCGGCTCGGCCGAGTCGGTGCGGGCCGTGCCGGACCTCGACGCCCTGGCCGGGCTGATCGATCTCGGCGAGATCTCGCGGGCACCGGCCCGGTTCGATCCGGCGGAACTCGACGGCCTCAACGCTCGCCTCGTCCACGCCATGCCGTATGCCGAGGTGTCCGAAAGGCTGGCCGCGCTTGGCATCCCCGCCGACAGCGCCGAGGCGCTCTGGCTGGCGGTGCGGGCCAATCTCAACCGGGTGCCGGAGGCGGCCGAATGGTGGCGGGTGACGACCGGACCGCTCGAGCCGGTGATCACCGAGCCGGCGGTGATCGCGGCAGCCCGGGATAGCCTGCCGCCCGAGCCCTTCGGGCCTGAGACCTGGAAGGCCTGGACGGCCGACATCAAGGCGCGCACCGGCGCCAAGGGCCGGGGCCTGTTCATGCCCCTGCGCCTCGCGCTGACCGGGCTCGAGCGCGGCCCGGATCTGGCGGGCCTGCTGCCGCTGATCGGGCGCGACCGCGCCGCGCGGCGGCTCGCCGGCGAGACCGCCTGAGCTACTCCGCCTCGACCTCCTCAAGGCGGGTCGCCAGCAGCTTGTCGACGCGGCGCCCGTCGAGATCCACTACCTCGAAGCGCCAGCCGGCGATCTCGCAGGCCTCGCCGGTCTCCGGCAGGTGCTGAAGCGCCGCGATCACGAGGCCCGCCGCCGTCGCGTAGTCCCGCGAGGGCGGCAGCCGCAGTCCGAGCTGGTCGGCCAACTCGTCGGCCGGCATCGAGCCGGCGATCAGCCAGGAGCCGTCCGGACGGCGCACCGCATCGGGCTCGACATTTTCCGACCGGAACGCCCCCGCGATCGCGTCGAGGATGTCGGCGGGCGTCAGGAGGCCGTCGAAATGCCCGTACTCGTCATGGACCAGCGCGATCGGCAGCGGAGCCTTGCGCAGGGTCTCGAGGGCGGAGAGGGCATCGAGGGTATCGGGCAGCACCGGGGCCGGGCGGACATGGGCGCGCGGGTCGAGGGGCTCGCCGCGCGACAGGGGGCCGAGCAGGTCGCGGACCTGCAGGATGCCGATCATCGTGTCGGGGCCGCCATCGGCCACGGGCAGGCGGGCATGGGGACTCGCCAGGATCTGCGCGCGGACGATATCCGGGTCGTCCTGGAGGTCGATCCAGACCACGTCGGTGCGCGGGGTCATGACGCCGCGCACCAGCCGGTCGCCGAGGCGGAGCACACCGGAGATCATCGCGCGCTCGTCGCCCTCGATGACGCCCGCCGTCTCCGCTTCCGCCACGAGGCTGCGGATTTCCTCCTCGGTCACCGCGCTGGCGCTCTCGGTCTCCTGGCCGATCAGGCGGAACACCGCCCGGGTCGAGGCATCGAGCAGCCAGACGGCCGGCAGGGCCGCCCGCGAGACCACGCGCATGCCGGGCGCCACCGCGCAGGCGATCCGCTCCGGGTTGCGCAGGGCGAGGTGCTTCGGCACCAGCTCGCCGATGATCACCGACAGGTAGGTGATCACGCCGATCACCAGCGTATAGCCCAGCGTGTCGGCCCAGGCCTTCGGCAGGTCGAGATCGATCAGTATCACCGCGAGCCGATCGCCGAGCGCTGCGCCCGACACCACGCCTGACAGGATGCCGATCAGCGTGATGCCGATCTGTACGGTGGACAGGAAGCGGCCCGGCTCCTCGGCCAGGGCGAGCGCCGCCTTGGCGCCGGGGCGGCGGTCGGCGGCGAGGGCGCGCAGCCGGCTCTTGCGCGCCGAGACGACAGCCAGCTCCGACAGGGAGAAGACGCCGTTCAGCGCGATCAGCAGGACGACGACGATAAGCTCGATCAGGCCGGTTCATTGAGCCGCGTGCCCGGCGGGCGGGACCGGCTTCCTCTCGTGGTGCGGGCATCCAAGATGGGTGCGGGGTGTAGACGCTTCAACGGTCAAGCCTCATCCCGACCGGACATCGACTGTCGCGTCGAGGTCGGTCCGGAGTGGCTGCTCCGTCATCGATCCCCGCCGTCATCCCGGGGCCGCGCGGCGGAACCCGGGATCCGGACCCGCCGTCAAGCACGATTGTGCGGCGACGTGCGTCGGGATTCCGGGCTCGCCTCCGGCGCCCCCGAATGACGGCGAGGCTCAATGACCGTCTCCGGAACGCTCGAACGCGCGGCGCACGCTCGGCGCGCCTCCGTTACGCAGCCTCGCCGCGCGGGCGCGCCTCGATCAGCACGGAGTCGAGCAGGAAGCTGCCGTCGGCCTCGATCGCGAAATAGGTCGCCACCTCCGCGGGGGCCGATGCCTGCAGGGCCCGGATCGCCGCAACATTGACCGCGGGCGTGCGCATCCGGGCGATCCAGCTCGCGAACTCCATGCGCGGCCGACTCGCCGAGGGCGATCCGTGTTCGAAGCCCGCC